>NZ_JAMDGW010000002.1:0-137203 GCF_028656995.1 Pseudomonas sp. TNT2022 ID642
CCCTTTCCCCTTAGCGACATGGGGGGAGAGGGGACTGACCGAGGTGTTTACGAGAGCTACACCGACCTGAAATACCGAGCCGAACTCAGGTTTTGAAAAGCACAAAGATCGGCTCCCTTTCCCCTCGCCCCCTTGGGGGAGAGGGTTGGGGTGAGGGGGAAAAGATCTCCCTGACACCCCACCAAAGTTTGCCCAACGAATTCGAGGATCTTGAAATGTCCACAATGATACGTCCGGCCCTGAGCCTGCTGGTGCTGATGACCCTGGTCACCGGCGTCGCCTATCCACTGGTGGTAACCGGCGTTGCGCAAGTCGCATTTCCCGCGCAAGCCAACGGCAGCCTGGTGCATGACGCCGATGGCAAAGTCCGTGGTTCGTCGCTGATTGCTCAGGATTTTGTCGGCGATGCGTGGTTCCACCCACGTCCCTCCGCCGGTGCGTTTGCGACGGTTTCCAGCAGCGCGAGCAACCTGGCGCCGAGCAACCCGGCACTGGCAACCCGCGTGATCGACGACGCCAACAAATTGCAGGTTCCCGGCCAAGGCCCGGTGCCGTTGGCCCTGCTGACCACCTCCGGCAGCGGCCTTGATCCGCACTTGCCACCGGCAGCAATTGCCTATCAACTGGCGCGTGTCGCGGCAGCGCGAAATGTGCCGGTATCGACTCTTCAGCAACTGCTCGATGCGCATATCGAACAGCCGCTGGTGGGGCCGCCGGTGGTGAATGTGCTTGAGCTGAATATGGCACTGGAAAAACTGTAGAAATTGATCGTTCCCACGCTCTGCGTGGGAATGCAGCCCGGGACGCTCTGCGTCCCACCAAAGCGGACGCGGAGCGTCCATTGATGCATTCCCACGCAGAGCGTGGGAACGATCAATCAGGAAGAGAGAACATCAAGCATGAGCGACTCCGGCCGCGCCGACGCGCTGTTAGCAGACCTGCCCCGTGATGGCCGTGGGCGGCTCAAGGTTTTTCTCGGCGCCGCCCCCGGTGTCGGCAAGACCTACGCCATGCTTCAGGCTGCGCACACACAGCTGCGCCAAGGCGTGAAAGTTATTGCGGGCGTCGTCGAAACCCACGGCCGCGCTGAAACCGAAGCGCTGCTCGGCGGCCTGCCGCAGCAACCGTTGGTGCGCTCGGAATACCGTGGCGTGATGCTCGAAGAAATGGACCTCGACGGCATTCTCGCGGCCAAGCCGAAGTTGGTACTGGTCGATGAACTGGCCCACAGCAACGCCCCCGGCAGCCGCCACGCGAAACGCTGGCAAGACATTCAGGAACTGCTCGCCGCCGGCATCGACGTGTTCACTACGGTCAACGTCCAGCACCTGGAAAGCCTCAACGATCAGGTGCGCGGCATCACCGGTGTGCAAGTGCGCGAAACCCTGCCGGACTGGGTGCTGCAAGAAGCTTACGAACTGCTGTTGATCGACCTGCCGCCGCGCGAATTGCTCGAGCGTCTGCGTGAAGGCAAGGTCTACGTGCCGGAGCAGGCGCGCGCGGCGATCGATGCGTTTTTCACCCAGACCAACCTCACCGCATTGCGCGAACTGGCGATGCAAACCGCCGCTGCGCAGGTCGATGACGATCTCGCCCAAGGCTATCGTCAACTCGGTCAGGCCGCCCCGGCGGTGCGTGGGCGCTTGCTGGTCGGCGTTGATGGTGATGCGCAAGCCGAACGCCTGGTACGTCACGCCAGTCGCGTTGCCCAGCGCCGGCATCTGCCGTGGAGTCTGGTGCATGTCGATAACGGCAGTGTGCGCGACGAGCAATCGCGTCTGCGCCTGCAAAGTGCCCAGCAACTGGCCGAACGTCTTGGCGGTGAAGTGGTTTTACTGCGCGCCGGTGAGGTGGCGAAACCCCTGATTCAGCATGCCGCCGAACGCCGCGCGAGTCTGGTATTAGTCGGTCAATCCCGACCGCGGCTGCGCCGTCGTCTGTTCGGCGGCGGTCTCGCGGCGCGCCTTCTGCGTCAGGCCCACGGACTGGAAATAAACGTCCTCGACAGCGACCATGAACAGCATCAACCGCGCCCGCGCAACGCGCTGACATTGGTGTGGTTCGACTATGCGCTGGCGCTGGTCGCCACGGTGTTGGCCAGTGCTTTGGCGTGGGCGGTGTCGAGTGTGTTGCCGTTGCCGAACATCTCGCTGGTGTTCCTCGCGGCGGTGTTGCTGGTCGCGGTGCGCAGCAGTCTCGGCCCGGCGCTGGCCTGTGCTGCGCTGTCGTTTCTGACCTATGACTTTCTGTTCATTCCACCAAATTTTTCCTTCAGCATTCAGCGCGAAGAAGACGTGTTGACCCTGCTGTTTTTCCTGCTGATGGCGGCACTGACCGGCAATCTCGCGGCGCGTCAGCGGCGTCAATTGCAGGCCCTGCGCGACACCCAGGAGGAGACCAGCGAACTGCTCGATCTGTCGCGCAAACTCACCGCCGCGACCGATCGCCAAGCCGTGGTCAGCGCCGCTGCGCAACACCTCAACGGCTGGAGCGATCTGCAACTGTGCCTGCTCAATCGCGACGGCCAGGGCGGCTGGAAAGTCGAGACCGGCGGGCCGCTGGAGTTTACCGAGTCCGAACGCGCCGCCGCCGACTGGGCCTGGCAACACGACCAACCGGCGGGCATGGGCACCGGCACGTTGCCGTTCGGACGCTGGTGGTGGTGGCCGCTGTCGGTCGAGGACGGGCCGCTGGCGCTGCTCGGTGTCTGCGCCAAAGAAGGCCAGACCTTGAGTGGCCAGCGTCGCCGCTTGCTCACCGCATTGAGTCAGCCGCTCGCCCAAGCGTTGGCGCGCGCGCAGTTGGCGGATGATCTGGAAGCCGCCCGGCTGCACGGTGAGACCGAACAATTGCGCAGTGCCTTGCTGGCCTCCGTGTCCCATGACTTGCGCACGCCGCTGACCGCCATGCGCGGCAGCATCGACAGCCTGTTGGCCCTCGGCGAGGCGATACCGCTGGAGGACCGTCGCGAGTTGCTCGAAGGCACCCGCGATGAAGCCGAACGCCTCGACCGCTACATCCAGAATCTGCTCGACATGACCCGCCTCGGCCACGGTGCGTTGAAACTTGCGCGAGACTGGGTGTCGCCGGCCGACATCGTCGGCAGTTCGCTCAATCGTCTGCGCGCAGTGCTGGCGCCGTTGCAGGTCAGCACCGATGTGCCAAGTGAACTGCCGCTGCTGTTTGTCCACGCCGCGTTGATCGAACAGGCGCTGGTCAATGTGCTGGAAAACGCTGCACGTTTTTCGCCACCTCACGGTCGTCTGCAACTGAATGCGGGAGCGAATGACCAGGAAATTTTCTTCTCGGTCAGCGACGAGGGGCCGGGGATTCCCGAGGACGAGCGGGCGAAGATTTTCGACATGTTCTACACCGCTGCCCGGGGTGATCGCGGCGGCCAGGGCACCGGCCTGGGCCTGGCGATCTGTCAGGGCATGGTCGGTGCGCACGGCGGTCGCATCAGTGTCGCCGACGGCATCGACGGACGCGGAACCTGCATCACTTTGCACTTGCCGTTGCAGACGCAACCGGGGATGGACGATGAAGGCTGAAGCCGACTGCGCTACTCTCTTGCCAATCATTTGTGTTGATGTGAATTCATGAGCCAGACCGCGACCATTTTGGTCATCGACGACGAACCGCAGATCCGTAAATTCCTGCGCATCAGCCTCGCTTCCCAAGGCTACAAAGTGCTCGAGGCCGGCACCGGAGCCGAGGGTCTGGCGCAAGCGGCGCTGAACAAACCGGACTTGCTGGTGCTCGATTTAGGCCTGCCGGACATGGACGGCCAGCAAGTGCTGCGCGAGTTTCGTGAATGGGCCACGGCGCCGGTGCTGGTGCTCTCGGTGCGCGCCAGCGAAGGGCAGAAAGTCCAGGCGCTGGATGGCGGCGCCAATGACTATGTGACCAAGCCCTTTGGCATTCAGGAATTTCTTGCCCGGGTCCGCGCCTTGTTGCGTCAGGCGCCGGCGGGGGAGGCGCAGCAGGCGGCGTTGAGTTTCGGCCCGCTGACCGTGGATCTGGCCTATCGGCGGGTGTTGCTCGACGGTGTCGAAGTGGCGCTGACCCGCAAGGAATATGCGGTGCTGGCGCAACTGGCGCGGCATCCGGGGCGAGTGATTACCCAGCAACAATTGCTCAAGGATATCTGGGGGCCAACCCACACCGAGGACAGCCATTATCTGCGGATTGTGGTGGGGCATTTGCGCCAGAAACTCGCGGATGATCCGACGCGGCCGCGGTTTATTGTCACTGAGGCCGGGGTTGGCTATCGGCTGTTGGAATCTGCGGGATAGCTAAAAGATCGCAGCCTTCGGCAGCTCCTACATTGGAATGCGTTCCCCTGTAGGAGCTGCCGAAGGCTGCGATCTTTTGATCTTTATTGCTGCTGCTCACTGTCATACCGATCCAGCGTATCCCGCGCAATCTCGCGCCCCAACGCGATCAGCTCCGGCGCTTTGTAAAACTCGAAAAACCGGCACACCCGCTTCGGCACGTTGATCAGGATATCCGGCGGATAGCCGGCGATCTTGTACTGTGCCAGCGAGGTCTGCATTACCTCGAAACTCTGGTTGATCAAATCCAGCAACGATGCCGGCCCGACGTTATCGATGATGAACGAGCCGGTCGCCGATTTCGGCGCGCCTTCACGCTCGGGTGCGGCGGCGGGTTGCTGGCTCTCCGGTTCGGCGCCTTCAAGCCATGGATTGATATCCGCCGCCTCGGCGCGCAGCGCTTCCTGCTCAAGCCGTAACAGTTGCTCGGCCTGTGTTCGGCGGAACGGCATCTTCGACCCCAGCGAACTGATCAGGCTGTCGAAGCGCGAGCGGAACGCGGCCGGGCGCTGGATCACCGGCAATTTGTAGTGACGCTGGTTGGTCGAGTTGAGATTGACTGCAATGATCAGGTCACAGTGACTCGACACCACCGGCACGATCGGCAACGGGTTGAGAATGCCGCCATCGACCAGCATGCGATTGCCCTGCATCACCGGGGTGAACAGGCTGGGAATCGCCGCCGAGGCGCGCATGGCCTGATGCAGGCAGCCTTCCTGAAACCAGATTTCCTGTTGATTGGTGAGGTCGGCGGCGACGGCGGTGTAAGGAATGCGCAAGTCTTCGATGTTGACCTCGCCGACGATCTTGCGGATCTGCCCGAAGACCTTTTCGCCGCGAATCGCACCGAGGCGAAAACTCACGTCGACCAGCCGCAGCACATCCAGATAGTCGAGACTTTCGATCCAGTTTTTGTAAACGTCGAGTTTGCCGGCGGCATAGATCCCGCCGACCACTGCGCCCATCGAGCACCCGGCAATGCAGGCGATTTCGTAACCGCGTTTCTCGATCTCTTCAATGACCCCGATATGGGCATAGCCCCGGGCGCCACCGGAGCCCAGCACCAGTGCGACTCGTTTTTTCATCCAGCGTCCTCCCGACAAGGTTGCACAATGCACCCATCGCCGGGCTGGCTCAATCGCCGAGGTCGTTGAGTGCGCCGGTGACGTCGTTTTTTCGATACTGCATGACCCTTCGGCGCTATCCTTCTCAGTTGCGCGGTTTCACCCGCCGGCAAGGCACTTTTTCGCAGCCTTACCGTCTTACCTGCACGACTGTTGACCTATTTTGAGGTGTGAGTGATGAAAGCCTGGATCTGTGTGCCGTTGATGGCTCTGGCATTGGCCGGTTGCGCCGGTAAAACCGCTTACCGCGATAGCTGCGGCAGCCAGCTCGACGCGGCCTGGCATGAGCTGGATCTGGCCAAGGCTGAAGGCTTTGCCGGCACTGTCAGCTACTCCAAAGCGTTGTCGCTGCTGACCGCCGCCAAGACCCAGCAGCAATTCGAGGGCTTTGAAGGTTGCAGCAAGAAGGCCGAGAAGGCGCGTTTCTACATTCGCGAATCCCGCGCTGGCCGCTAAGCTGCTGACGTGAGGCAAGGAGGCTGCGTTCGCTGGGCAGCAGAATGTTCGTCAGAGCCATTTGAATCAGGAGCAAGTGATGTCTGCGTTGGTTGACCGGTTGGTGGCTCATGTCCTGAGTCTGGAGGTGCGGCTGTTAGCCTGTCAGGCGCGATTGACGGCACGTACCGACCCCGAGGCGCTGCACGATCTGCGCACTACGGTGCGGCGCTTGCGCAGCCTGTTGCGGCCATTGCGTGGCTTGCCCGGAGTCGAGCAACTGGAAGACGCCGCTTCGGCAGTCGGCCAATTGACCACGCCATGGCGCGATCGCGAAGTGTTGGCGGCGTACTTGCTTCAGCATGATCAGCCTGAAGCCGCGCAGCGGCGCATGGCGCAGATGGCCGAGGCCTATCCGGCGCTGGCGGCGAGTGCCGAGGTGGCTTCGCTGCTGATGATTCTCGACGCTTTCCCGCGATTCCTGCGTGCTTCCCAACGTCAGGGCTTGCTCAAAGGTTTGGACAAGCGCATCGAAAAACGCTTGGGCAAGCAATGGCAGAAACTTGACGAGGCGCTGCACGATCCCGCTCACGACCGTCATCGCTTGCGCTTGCTGATCAAACGCGTGCGCTACGGCATCGAAGCCTATCCCGAACTCGACCGCTTGCCCGAGGCGGCGCTGGCGCGGTTGAAGTCGGCCCAAGGCGCGTTGGGCGACTGGCACGATTGCTGGCAGTGGCTGGCGAAGGCTGAGCTTGAGGCGGATCTGCAGCCCTGTGTCGCCACTTGGCAGGCGACCATGATCAAAGCCGAAAGCAAGGCTGATCGCGTGCTGGAAAAACTCAGTTCAGCCTGTTTCAAATAACCTTAGCCCCGCGATATCCCCTGTAGGAGCTGCCGAAGGCTGCGATCTTTTGATCTTGTTGTTAAAAATCAAAATCAAAAGATCGCAGCCTTCGGCAGCTCCTACGGGGTTTTGTGTCTGTATTTGAAATACGCTAAGGCCTTTCTGTCAGCCCATTTGACCGGAATAGACGCTGCGGCGCTGTGCAGGTCTGGTTAAGATCCCTGCAGTCCTTTCTCGTTTTCTGAGGTTGCCATGCGCTTTAGCGATCTGCTCGATGCGGTCCGCCGCCAACCGGAACTGACCATTCCTGCCGAATGGGGCCAGGGCCGTGCCAGTTTCGGTGGCCTGGTTGCCGCGCTGCAATACGAAGCCATGCGTGCGCAAGTGCCGGCGGATCGCCCGGTGCGTTCGCTGGCGATCACCTTTGTCGGCCCTGTCGAACCCGAAGTCCCGGTGCGTTTCGAAGTAGACGTGCTGCGCGAAGGCAAAGCGGTCAGCCAGGTCATGGGCCGGGCGATGCAGAATGGCCAGGTGGTGACCATCGTCCAAGGCAGTTTTGGCGCTTCGCGGCCATCGGAGGTTGCCGTCGAAGCGTATCCGGCGCCGTCAATGAAACACTGTGACGAATGCCAGGAGTTGCCTTATATCAAAGGCGTGACCCCGGAATTCATGCGTCATCTGGCGATGCGCTGGAGTGTCGGTGGGATGCCGTTCACCGGCAATCAATCGCGGCTGATGGGCGGCTGGGTGCGCTTGCGTGGGGATGTCAAAGAAGAGCCGGTCAATGAGGCGCATTTGTTGGCCCTGGTGGACGCATGGCCGCCGGCGCTGTTGCCGTATCTGAAGAAGCCTGCACCCGGCAGCACGCTGACCTGGACCATCGAATTCGTTCAGCCGCTACGCGACTTAAGCACGCTGGACTGGTGCCAATACCTGGCCGACATCGAGTATGCCGCCGATGGCTACGGCCATGTCGCCGCCAAGCTGTGGAGCGCGGAAGGTGAGTTGATTGCGATGAGTCGCCAGACCGTCACGATCTTCGCCTGACTCAGTGCCGACGGTGGCGTTCACGCCAGGCGCGCCACCAGCCGCCACTGAGAAAGAAGCGCGGGAAGGTCAGGAACTGCTCGACCAGTAAACGCGAGACGGCATCTTTACGATCACTGAACGGCTCGGAGGCTTGCGCCTCCAGGCTGTGGCCATGACGCTGCAAACCCAGCGCCGCGATGATGCCAATCACGCCGATGGCCACACTGGCCAGGCTCAGGCTGAACACCCCGGAGACGATCAGCAGAAACGCGACGATGAACAGCGGCACGGCGATCAGGTGCAGCACCAGATTGGTCGGGTGCTGGTGATTACCCGGGTACGCGCGCCATTGCCACGCGGGAAGATTGGGGTGACGTTTGCCCATGTTTTCTACTCCTCGATCCATGTTGAACTCATGGTTGAAGAATAGGCCCGGGCGCGGAGGGCGGCGAATCAAGGTTGGCTATTGGCATCATAGTAATGATGGACAAAAAAGATCGCAGCCTTCGGCAGCTCCTACATTGAAATGCGTACACCTGTAGGAGCTGCCGAAGGCTGCGATCTTTTGATCTTCAGAGTTTCAATTGACCTATGGCCCTGCTCAGTTCCCCAGCCAACGTCGCCAATTCATTACTGGTCGTCGCCGAGTCCACAGTCTGCTGCACGGTGTTCTCGGTCACATCACGAATACTCACCACCGCCCGGTTCATCTCCTCGGCAACCTGGCTTTGTTGCTCCGCCGCCACGGCAATCTGCGTATTGCTTTCACGCATCTGCGCTACCGCTCCCGTGATTTCCGCCAGCGCCGCGCCGGCCTCCTGCGCTTGCTGCACGCAATCGTCGGCCTTGTACGAACTCTCCTGCATGAAATCCACCGCGTCGCGGGTGCCAGCCTGCAACGCCGAGACCATGGTGGTGATCTCGTCGGTCGAGGTCTGCACCCGTTTCGCCAGATTGCGCACCTCATCGGCGACCACCGCAAACCCCCGGCCCATCTCACCGGCGCGCGCCGCTTCGATGGCCGCGTTCAGCGCCAGCAGGTTGGTCTGCTCGGCAATGCTGTGAATCACGCTGACCACGCCGTTGATCTTCTGACTGTCTTCGGCCAGCCGTTGAATCATCTCGGCCGTCTGCTGCACGCCGCTGGATAACCCGGCAATCGAATGCTGCACCCGGGCGACCACTTGCTGACCACTGCCGGCGAGACCATCGGCGGTCTGCGACAGGTCGCGGGTGGCGCCGGCGTGTTGAGCAATGTGATAAACCGTGGCGGTCATTTCATTGATCGCGGTAGCGGCTTGATCGGTTTCGCTCTGCTGGCCGAGCATGCCGTGGCGCACCTCATTCATGCTCGACGCCAGCCGTGCCGCGCCGACATCCAGTTGCCGTGCGGTGTTGGCCACCGTGGTGACGACGCGCTGATAACCGGCCTGCATCGCGTTGAACGCATTAGCCATCTGCCCGACTTCGTCTTTGCCGGCCAGCGGCACTCGGGCCGAGAGATCGCCGCTTTTCTCGACGTGAAGCATTACGTCTTTCAGCGTGTTGAGCTGGCTGAGCAGGAAGCGGATCAACAGTTGCGAGGCACACAGCATGGCGAACATCAGGATGAACACCGCCACCGCGTAATTGGCGAAACGCTCGCTGAACACCTGACTCAGGCTCGGGCCATAAGCAATCACCGCAACCTGCTGGCCATCGGCACGGCTGAACACTTCGGCACCCATCAACGGATTTTCGCCGAACAGCGGCATGTGATTGATGTCGTTCCAGCCGTTGCTTTCAGTGATTTCCAGCAAGGGTTGATCGTTCAGGCGCGGTGCTTCGCCGCGTTTAAAGGTCAGCACTTGATCAGCTTTCGGCAATGGCTGCCCGGCCGGCCAGGCCTTGAGCAATTGCGCCTGAGCTTGCGCCGAGGCCTGTGATGCGTGACTGCGCGCCTGTTGTTCAAGCTGCACGGCGTACAGCACCAGCAACAGGGTAGTGACGAAGGCGACCGCATTGACCGCCCAGAATTTGTATTTCAGCGAGATATTGCTAAGCCAGGCACCCATGGAGGTCTTCTCTGATAGCGGAAACAGTTTTGGCAAGGTGCCAGCATTGTGCCGCTATGCAGAAGGCTCGATTTGATGTGGGTCAAGAGATCAAAAGATCGCAGCCTTCGG
Source organism: Pseudomonas sp. TNT2022 ID642 (assembly GCF_028656995.1). Classification (NCBI taxonomy): domain Bacteria; kingdom Pseudomonadati; phylum Pseudomonadota; class Gammaproteobacteria; order Pseudomonadales; family Pseudomonadaceae; genus Pseudomonas; species Pseudomonas sp. TNT2022 ID642. The sequence goes on from NZ_JAMDGW010000002.1 coordinate 9,935, forward strand.
CAGATCCTACATTGGGATGGCGTACATCCTGTAGGAGCTGCCGAAGGCTGCGATCTTTTGCGGCTTACGCCAATGCCGGGAGGTTGTAAAACGCGCGGGCGCACGCGGTGGTGTGTGCCGCCAGATCTTCCTCGGTTTCGCCACGATGCAACGCTACTTCGCGCAGTACTTCGGTCAGATAGGCCGGCTCATTGCGGCCGTTTTTCGGTTTTGGTCGCAGGGTGCGCGGCAGCAGATACGGCGCATCGCTCTCCAGCATCAAGCGCCCACGCTTGATCTCTTTCACCAGCGGATGCAAATGCGTGCCACGGCGCTCGTCGCAGATCCAGCCGGTGATACCGATGTGCAGATCCAGATCGAGGTAGCTGAACAGGGCTTTTTGCTCGCCGGTGAAGCAATGAACCACAGCGGCGGGCAGTTGATCGCGGAAGCCTTTGAGGATTTCCAGCAGGCGCTGGCTGGCATCACGCTCATGCAGAAACACCGGCAATTGCAGTTCAACGGCCAAGGCCAAATGCTCTTCGAGGACTTTTTCCTGCTGTGGGCGCGGCGAGAAATCACGGTTGAAATCCAGCCCGCATTCACCCACGGCAACAACGTTTTTCTCGTGCAACAGACTGCGCAAACGACGGGCGCTGTCAGCGTTCCAGTCACTGGCCGAATGCGGGTGAATACCGGCGGTGGCGAACAGCCGCTGGCCACTTTCATCGAGTTGCTGGCACAGCTCTAAAGCTTGTTCGCTGCCCTCGACGCTGGTGCCGGTCAGCACCAGTTGGCAGACTCCGGCGGCATAGGCGCGGTCGAGGACGGCTTGGTGTTTGTCGGCGAAACTGGGGTTGGTCAGGTTGACGCCGATATCGATGAGTTGCATGGTTGCTACCTCGGGCCGAAGGCCGGAAAGCATACCAGAGCTGTAGATTCATAAGAAAAGCCAAGAACTACAACGACTTATAGCTGTCTGTTGATGCCGCGACGCAGACCGGTTTGGTAGAAGTGCCATTACTGTGCCAGTCTCTCGCACGTTGCCAGCGCTCATGGCGCTCTGTTTTCGTCGGTGATTTCGACATTTTAAAGATGAAATCGCCCCGTATTCTTTCCGGAGAGTGGATGGTTCGTCCCTCGGTTTTGCTGCTGTTGTGTGGATCGCTGCTACTGCCGATGACGGCGGTCGCGCGCCTGCCCGGGCCGTTGCAAGCCTTGCCGGCCGCCAAGGTGCGGGACTTGTCCGAGATCCGCAGCAGCCGCGTGTTGCGCGTGCTGGTCAATCAGAGCCGCAACAGTTCCGGCGAAGTTCAGGGCCAAGCCATCGGCGTCGAATACCATCGTCTGCGCGCCTTTGAGCAATACCTCAATGGCCACGCCCGCGACGGTCAGGAAGTCACCCTCAAGATCATTCCCAAAGCCAAGGATCAATTGCTCGGCGCCTTGCAGCGTGGCGAAGGCGATCTGGTGGCGCCGGGCGAATTGCTCGATCTGCAACCGGGCTATGCCGTGGCCAGCAGCGAACCGATTGCCAGCAACGTGCCGCTGGTATTGGTCGGGATCAAGGGCGAGCGGCGCTACAGCAAAGTCGAGCAGCTTTCCGGCAAAACCCTGGCGTTGCCGACCGGCAGTGCGGCGGGGGAGGCGGTCAGTCAGCTCAATCAGAAACTGGCATTGCACAAACTGGCGCCGATCAAGATCGAATGGGTCGATCCGACTCTGGCGGTCGAAGACGTGCTGGAGATGGTTCAGGGTGGAATTTTCCATCTGACCATCGTCGAGCAACCCATCGCCGAGCGCTGGGGCAAGATCCTGTCGAAGCTGCGGTTTGACCGGCAACTGATGGTCAGCGAACCGGGCGAGGAGTACTGGTTCGTGCGCCGCGATGCTTCGATGTTGCGCGCAAGCATTGACCGCTTCCTCGGCGGTTACAAGAAGCCATCCAACGAAGATGCTGCGTTTCTGCGCATCTATCGGCGTCTCTATCAAGTCCACTATCCATTGGCCAAGGCTGATCGCCAGCGCCTGGAAAAACTACGCCCGACCCTGCAAAAGCACGCCCAGGCGCAGAACATGGACTGGCTGAATCTGGCCGCACTGGCGTTCAAGGAGTCACGCCTGCAACCCAATGCCCGCAGCGGCAGTGGCCCGACCGGGCTGATGCAGATCACCCCGTCCGCCGCCCAGCGAGTCGGCGTGAACAATATTCAGAATCTCGATGCGAATGTGCAGGCTGGGGCCAAGTATCTGGCGATGATCCGCCGCAAGTTCTTCAATAGCCCCAAGCTCAACGAGCGCGAACGCATGGCTTTTACCCTGGCGGCCTACAACATCGGCCCCGAGCGCGTGCAGGGCATGCGCGCTGAGGCCCGGCGGCGCGGGTTGAATCCGAACCAGTGGTTCTTCCAGGTCGAGCGCATCGCCATGGAGCAGGTAGGAATGGGGCCGGTCAGCTATGTTAATAGCGTGAACAAGTATTACTTGGCGTTCGACCGGGAGCGGGAGTCGTTGGAGCCCGGGGCGCAAAAAGTCGTCTCACGGAAATGATCTAATAAACTGATTGTTATGGCGGAATATTTGCGCTTTTAACATGAATTTTATTGATTAATATAGCGGCCAACCAACACACATAACTTCTCGCAAAAACAAGGAATGCCCCATGAGCTCTCTGATCAACAAAGTACTGTTCACCCGCGCTGGCTACGGTCTGACCATCCTGCGCATCGCTGTCGGCGTGATCTTCGCGGCTCACGGTTCGCAAAAACTTTTCGGTCTGTTCGGTGGTTATGGTCTGGCAGGCACCGCGCAGTACATGGACAGCATCGGTCTGCACCCGGGCTACCTGATGGCGACGCTGGCCGGCGGTACTGAATTCTTCGCCGGTCTGGCCTTGATCATCGGTCTGCTGGTGCGTCCGGCAGCATTGGGTCTGACCTTCCTGTCGCTGGTGGCAATCTTCACCGTACACATCAGCAACGGTCTGTTTATGGCCAACAACGGTTACGAGTTCGCCCTGGCTCTGCTCGGTGGCAGCCTCGCCGTGCTGATCGAAGGCGCCGGCAAGCTCTCGGTGGACCGCGCCATCGCCGGTTAAGCGCTCTGGCTCAAGGAAAAGGCCCGCATTGTGCGGGCCTTTTTTGTTGCGGCTGATTCTTGACACTGATCGGTCACGTTCTCTAGGATGTTGCCCATGCGCCGATTTAAACAGCTACTTGCGGGGCGCCAGGTGACTTCAACAGTCGCCGTCAGAAGCCGGAACAGGGCTTCGAAATACCGCTAAAGCGCTGGTTCGGTGTTGCCTCTCACCTGCCATGCAGACTTTTGAGGCAGAGACACGACACGATGAATGCACTACGCCCTCCAGCACGTCCCGCGCCGATCACTGCGCATATCACCCAGCGCAACCCGAAAATCCTCCTTGGCGGCAAACATCAGCCGACGCTGTTGCGTTATCTCGATGGCTGGCCACGTCGCAGCGGCGGTCCTGCCGCGTTCCTTATCCAGTTTGTCGAAGACGGCGAGTCGCTGGCGCGCTTTGCCAGTGACAGTTTTGATCTGGCGGTGATTCAGGCGCCGAGCGCTGAGGATGCGCCGGAGATGATCAAGCAACTGGTCCGCGTTGCGCGCCAGGGTTTGATCACTCGCCGCTGACAGGCTTTACGGATAGTCGATGGCGACGATGTAAACGAACTGCTCACCCGTCGGTGTCTGCACCCTGACTTCTGCATCCAGCGCCTTGCCGATCAAGGCGCGGGCGAGTGGCGAGTCGATGCTGATCAGACCCAGTTTCAGATCCAGTTCATCCGGGCCGACGATGCGGTAGCGCGATTGCTTGCCGTCTTCGTCTTCAATGGTCACCCACGCGCCGAAGTAGACCTTGTTCGGGTCACTGGGTTTTTCACTGACGACTTTCAATGCTTCCAGGCGTTTGGTGAGAAAGCGCACGCGACTGTCGATCTCGCGCAGCATCTTCTTGCCGTAGGTGTATTCGGCGTTCTCCGAGCGATCGCCCTGAGCCGCCGCCTCGCTGACCGATTGCGTGACTTGCGGGCGGCGCACATGCCACAACTCATGGAATTCGGCGCGCATCCGCGCTTCACCTTCAGGGGTGATCAGCGCGGTGCCGGCGGTGCGGGGAGGGCGATAACGGCTCATGGCAACTTCTTTTGATTAAGACCGCTTGAGTCTATCAACCCTCGCGCAACACTGTCAGTGGACTTGCGTTGAGCGCCCGGCGCGTACCGAAGACGCCGGCACCACCAATCAGCGCCGCGCCAATCAGCGGCAGCACCAACAACCACGGATGCGGATGCCATGGCAGATCGAACGCGTAGCGATACAGCACCAGACTCACCACTTCCGAACCGATCGCCGCGAGCAAACCGCTGACCGCGCCGAGTAAACCGAACTCGATGCGCCGCGCCTTGATCAGCAACTGCCGTTCCGCACCCAGCGCACGCAACAGCGCGCCTTGGCGAATGCGTTCATCGAGCGTCGCCTGCAAGCCGGAAAACAGCACGGCCATTCCAGCCGCCAAGACAAACAACAATACATATTCCACGGCCAGGGTGACTTGGGCGAGGATGCTGCGCAGTTGTTCCAGCAGCGCTTCGACCTGAAGAATGGTCACAGCGGGGAAGGTTCGCGACAGTTCGACGATCTGCTGATCATGACCCGGAGCCAGATAGAAACTGGTCAAGTAGGTCGCGGGCAGATCCTTCAAAGTGCCAGGCTGGAAGATCATGAAGAAGTTCGGCTGGAAATTGTCCCAGTTGATTTCGCGCAGGCTGGTGACCTTCGCTTCACGATTGACCCCGCCGACACTGAACACCATGTGATCGCCGAGTTTGAGCTTGAGGCTTTCAGCGACTTTGCCTTCCACCGATACGCCGGGAACGCCGTCGGTCGGCTGATCCTTCCACCATTCACCCGAAGTGAGCTTGTTGCCCGCCGGTAAGTCAGCGGCCCAGGTCAGACTCAAATCTCTTTGAACGGCGCGATCGCCCGCCGAATCCTTGCTGACGATTTGCTGCACGGCTTCGCCGTTGATGCTGATCAGGCGCCCCGGTACCACCGGATACAGTGGCGCCGCTTGCGCGGACACTTTGATCAGGTGATCGGTGAAGGCCTGTTTGTCTGCTGGCAGAATGTTCAGGGCAAAATAGTTGGGAGCGTTTTTCGGTAGCTGGTTTTGCCAGGTGTCGAGCAGTTCGCCACGCAGCAGGGCGATCAAGGCCATCGACAGCAGAATCAGGCCGAATGCCAGCGACTGACCAGCCGCTGCCAAGGGATGGCGCAGCAACTGGCCCAGACCCAACCGCCACGGCAGCGAAGCACGGGCGAGCATCCGCCGCAGGCTTTGCAGCAGTAACAACAGCAGACCGCCCAACACCAACGCGGCAACTACACCACCACCGAGCAAGGCGAACGTCAGCAGCAGATCGAGGCTCAGGCGCCACATGATCAGGCCGAGCGCACCCAAGGCTGCGCCGTAAACCATCCAGGTACTCGACGGAATCGGCAGCATGTCGCGGCGCAGTACACGCAACGGCGGCACGCGGCCCAGCGCAGCGAGCGGCGGCAAGGCAAAACCGGCCAGCGCCACCAACCCGGTGCCGATCCCGGCGATGGCTGGAAACAGACCGCCCGGCGGGACGTCGGTTGGCAGCAAGTCATGGAGCAGGGCGAACAAGCCCAACTGCGCGAGCCAGCCGAGCAATGCGCCACTGAGTGCGGCGAGCAGGCCGAGCACGGTCAGCTGCAAACTGAACAGCACCATGGTTTCCCGCCGCGACAATCCGAGGCAACGCAGCAAGGCACTCGCGTCGAAGCGGCGACTGGCGAAACGGTTGGCCGACAACGCCACTGCGACCCCGGCCAACAGCACGGCGACCAGACTGGCCATGTTCAGATAACGCTCGGCTTTGCCCAGTGCACCGCCAATCTGCCGGTTGCCATCACGCGCATCCTGAATCCGCTGGTTCGCGGCGAGCCCGGGTTTGATCAGTTGCCGATAGGTTTCCAGCGCCTGCGGTTCACCGCGCCACAGTTCGCGGTAACTCACACGGCTGCCAGGTTGCACGACGCCGGTGGCGGCGAGGTCGTCGATGTTGATCATGACCCGCGGCGTGAGGCTGTAAAAGTTGCCGGCGCGATCCGGTTCGTAGGTCAGCACGCGGGTCATTTTCAATGTCTTCATGCCGACATCGATGCTGTCGCCGATCTTCAGATCCAGCGCCGTCAGCAAGCGTGCCTCGACCCAAGCTTCGCCGGGTTGCGGTTCACCGCCGGTTTCTTCGGTGGCGAACGGGGCTGGCGCACTCTTCAGTTCGCCGCGTAGCGGATAGGCGCGGTCGACGGCTTTGATGCTCGACAGCTGAATGCCGTTGTCGGTGGCAATGACGCTGGAAAACTCCACCACTTTCGCATGCTTCAGACGCAGCTCGGTGCCACTCCTGATCTGTTCTTCACGGGCTGGAGAGCTGCCTTCGAGAACCAGATCGGCGCCCAGGAATTCGGTGGCGCGCAGCATCATGGCGCCGTTCAGGCGGGCGCCGAAGTAGCCGATGGCGGTACTTGCCGCCACCGCCACGACCAAAGCGAAGAACAACACGCGCAATTCGCCGGCGCGGGCATCGCGCATGAGTTGGCGAATGGCGAGACTGAACAGACGCAACAGCGGCAGACGTGCCATCAAGGCTCCAGAGGGGCGACCAACAGCCCGGCTTCAAGTCGGATCAGACGCCGGCAGCGATGGGCCAGGCGTTCGTCGTGGGTCACCAGCACCAGAGTGGTGCCGCGTTCCTTGTTCAATTCGAAGAGCAAATCGCTGATGCGCTCGCCGGTGTGGCTATCGAGGTTGCCGGTCGGTTCGTCGGCGAACAGCACATCAGGCTCGGCAGCAAAGGCGCGGGCGATTGCCACCCGTTGTTGCTCACCACCGGAGAGTTGACGTGGCGAGTGCGTCAGGCGCTGGCCAAGGCCGACGCGCTGGAGCAACTCCGTCGCCCGTTCACGGGCGTCTTTGCGGCCATCGAGTTCCAGTGGCAGCATGACGTTTTCCAGCGCGTTGAGGCTGTCGAGCAACTGAAACGACTGGAAGACGAAACCGACGTGTTCGGCACGAATGCGCGCGCGCTGGTCTTCATCGAGATTGCTCAGGCCCTGGCCGGCGAGAATGACTTCGCCACTGCTCGGCAGATCGAGACCGGCGAGCAGGCCGAGGAGGGTGGATTTACCGGAACCGGACGCGCCGACGATGGCCAGGCTGTCGCCCTTGTTCAGTTCCAGGCTGAGTTCGTGCAGGATAGTCAGTTCACCTTCCGCGCTGGGAACCACTTTGCTGAGGTTCTTCGCGGTGAGAATGCTTGCGCCCATGGAGAATCCGATGCGTGTGTGGTTTTTGAGTGCTGGCCTGGCCTTGATGTGCATGGCCCAGAACGCAGCGGCGGGTACTGTCCTGATCGTTGGCGATAGTATCAGCGCCGGTTTCGGACTGGATACCCGCTTGGGGTGGGTGTCGTTACTCGAACAACGGCTCAAACAGGAGGGTTTCGACGATAAAGTGGTCAATGCTTCCATTAGCGGCGACACCAGTGCCGGAGGCCAGGCGCGCCTGCCCGCGCTGCTTGCAGAGCATAAACCCGAGCTGGTGATCCTCGAACTGGGTGGCAACGATGGCTTGCGCGGAATGCCGCCAACTCAATTGCAACAAAATCTTGCCTCGATGATCGACAGTTCTCGTCAGAGTGGGGCCAAGGTGCTGCTGCTCGGCATGCAACTGCCGCCCAATTATGGCAAGCGTTACACCGATGCCTTCGCCGAGGTCTACGGCAAGCTTGCCGACGATAAAAACATCCCGCTGGTGCCGTTTTTCCTCGACGGCGTCGGCGGTCATCCGGACCTGATGCAGGCCGATGGTCTGCACCCGGCGGCCGGGGCTCAGGGCAAGTTGCTGGAAAATGTCTGGCCGACGCTAAAACCGCTGTTATGAGGCTTTTCTAAGGGCAGGCTTTCGGCTAATGTGGCGCCCCCTTATTTGGAGCCCCCGATGTCGCGTTCTGCCTGGTCCCTGTTTGCCTACCAACTGATCGAGCCTGACGAGCAGTTGGATCTGTTCGCCTGCCAGGAAGTGCGGGTGCATCTGGTGACGCGGCAACTCGAACTCGGTGGCTCGGCCGATCGCACCCTGTGCGGCAGTCTGCTGCCGGCGCAGCCGCGCTGGTCGAGCGTTGATCGCCGGGTGTTTCAGGATCAGCGTCTGTGCTCGTTGTGCCGGGCGATTCTGGAATCGCAGAAGCGTGGGACTTCGCCGATCTGGCCTGAGCTGCGATTCGAGCTTTAAGGTCAAAAGATCGCAGCCTTCGGCAGCTCCTACAAGGAAGGGCGTACACCTGTAGGAGCTGCCGCAGGCTGCGATCTTTTCAAGGCCTGACGCGGTCCATCGGGCTGTCTCCCCGAATATTCAAAGTGCGGTGTACAATCGCGCTCTTATACCCTTGTTGATCATGCGAAGGATTTTCCGGATGTTGCCGCGCTTTCCTGCCGTCACCCGCTGCCTGTCACTTGCCGCCCTGTGTGTGGCCGGTCCCGTTGCTGCATTGGAGTTTCCCCTGCCACCACCCGGTGAAGACATCATCGGTCAGGTGCAGGTGATCAAAGCCAAGTACGAAGACACCTTCGCCGATCTGGGTACGAAGTACGATCTGGGTTACTCGGAAATGGTCGCGGCCAACCCGGGCGTCGATGCCTGGTTGCCGGGCGCCGGCACCGAAATCGTCTTGCCGACCCGTTTCATTCTGCCGCCGGGCCCGCGTGAAGGCATCGTCATCAACCTTGCCGAATACCGCCTCTACTATTTCCCGAAAGGCCGCAACGTGGTGTACACGTTCCCGCTGGGTATCGGTCGTGAGGGTTGGGGTTCGCCGATCGCACATACTTCGATCACCGCCAAGACGCCAAACCCGACCTGGACGCCTCCTGCGTCGATCAAGGCTGAGCACGCCGCTGATGGCGATCCATTGCCGAACGTAGTGCCGGCCGGCCCTGACAATCCGCTGGGTCCGTTCAAGTTCACGTTGGGAACGCCGGGTTACCTGATTCACGGTTCGAACAAGAAATTCGGTATCGGCATGCGCACCAGTCACGGCTGCTTCCGCATGTTCAACAATAACGTGCTGGAAATGGCCGGCATGGTCCCGGTAGGCACGTCGGTGCGTATCCTCAACGATGCCTACAAGTTCGGCAGCAGCGGCGGCAAGGTTTATCTGGAAGCGCACACGCCAATCGACGACAAGGGCAACCCGTCGGTGGTCGACAAGCACACTGCGGTCATCAACGCGATGCTCAAGCGTGAAGACGTCACCAGCAACCTGCGCGTGAACTGGGATGTGGTGCGTGATGTGGTCGCAGCCGAAGATGGCCTGCCAACGGAAATCGGCACACCGAGTACCTCGGCGCCGATGGTCTCGAGTACACCGATCGACTTGCAGCAATAAGTCTGGGTGCATAACCCGCCGATGCGTGAAGCGTCGGCGGGTTTTTTATTGCCCGGGGAAAAGCATCGGACATAAAAAAGCCGACCCGAAAAATCGGGTCGGCTCGATAACAACCCCGAAGGATTATTACTTGCGGCTAGCTTTGTCCAGCATGCGCAGAGCACGCTCGTTAGCTTCGTCAGCAGTCTGTTGTGCTTTTTGAGCAGCAGCCAGAGCTTCATCAGCTTTACGGTAAGCTTCGTCTGCACGAGCCTGGGAGCGAGCAGCTGCGTCTTCAGTAGCGGTCAGACGTGCTTCGGTTTCTTTCGATGCGCTGCTGCAACCGGTAGCCAGAACTGCGGCCAGAGCCAGAGCAGAGAATTTCAGAACGTTGTTCATCGTGTTCCCCTTCAAGGACTTTCAATTAAGTGGCTGTCTCCTCACGATTGAGGAAATAGCCGGCGTACATACTACCCATTACTTGTAGTAAGTAAACTGACGTAAGGCAAGAAGCAAAAAAAATTGTAGGCGCTGATTCTTTTTCGAGCAACTTTTAACTGCGCTGTATAAAAAATACCCAGCTGCAAGCCCCGCGCAGAGCGAGTTATTGAGAAAAAGTTCCCGTTACTGCCTGCTGTTTTTGCAGTCTTGGATAAGTCTGTCTAGATGAATTCGTCCACACTTTTGTTCCGATTCTGCGTGCTGCTTCGCTTATCTTTGTCCATGTTGAGGTGACTTTAAAAAAGGCTGCACGTCTTAAGTCTCAACATCCGGCAATGTTCAGGTGAACGGCCCGGGAAGATCTTCTCCCAGGCTCACCCTGCGTCCATCGGAGCAACCCCCGCCAACTCGCTTGATGACGAGCGTACCTTGAGCATTTTTGCCAATGGTGCCTACTATTTATCAGGTGCCAGGTTGCGCGAGATCGGTGTGGCTCTTCTCGGTGTCCATCAGGCACGGAGTGGCGTAGATGTTCCTTCGCCGGAAAAACATCGGTAAGGTAGGGGTCAGAATTCAAGACCCGCGAGGAGTAGTGATGAGCGAGGCGTTGTCCATCCACCATGACCAGGCTGGTCATCAGTTCGAGACCAATGTGGACGGTCATCGTGCCTACCTGACTTATATGGATCTGGGGAAACAGACCCTGGATATCTATCGCACGTTTGTGCCCAACGCCCTGCGTGGCCGTGGCATTGCCGCAGCGCTGACCGAAAGCGCGCTGCAGTACGCCGAAGAAATGGGTTACACGGTGATCCCGTCGTGCTCTTACGTCGAGCGCTATATGGAGCGCCATCAGCGCCGCGCCGCCAAGATCTGAACCGAACACACAAAAACGCCGGGCAATGCCCGGCGTTTTTTTATGCCTGTAAAACGCTGATCAGCTGCGCTGGCGTTTCGGCAGAACATCCTTGAGCTTGGCGTGCATGCTGCGCAGGGTGTTCTCGGTGGCGGACCAATCGATGCAGGCATCGGTGATCGACACGCCGTATTGCAGGTCGGCGAGGTCTTTTGGAATTGCCTGGCAACCCCAGTTCAGATGACTCTCGACCATCAGGCCGATGATCGACTGGTTGCCTTCGAGGATCTGGTTGGCGACGTTCTCCATCACCAGCGGTTGCAGGGCCGGGTCCTTGTTGGAGTTGGCGTGGCTGCAGTCGACCATGATGTTCGGCTTGATCTTCGCTTTGTCCAGCGCCTGCTCGCACAGGGCAACGCTGACCGAATCGTAGTTCGGCTTGCCGTTACCACCGCGCAGCACCACGTGACCGTAGGCGTTGCCTTTGGTCGTGACGATCGACACGCCACCTTCCTGGTTGATGCCAAGGAAACGGTGCGGGCTGGAGACCGACTGCAAGGCGTTGATCGCCACAGTCAGGCCGCCGTCGGTGCCGTTCTTGAAGCCGACGGCGGAGGACAGGCCGGAAGCCATTTCCCGGTGAGTCTGCGATTCGGTGGTACGTGCACCGATTGCCGACCAGCTGATCAGGTCCTGCAGATACTGCGGGGAGATCGGGTCGAGGGCTTCGGTCGCGGTTGGCAGGCCTTTTTCGGCCAGATCCAGCAGCAACTGACGACCGATGTGCAGACCGTCCTGGATCTTGAACGAGTCGTCCAGGTACGGATCGTTGATCAGGCCTTTCCAGCCGACGGTGGTGCGTGGCTTCTCGAAATACACGCGCATGACCAGGTACAGGGTGTCGGAAACTTCCGCCGCCAGCACCTTGAGGCGATCGGCGTATTCGTGGGCAGCCTTGATATCGTGGATCGAGCACGGGCCGATCACTACGAACAGACGGTGGTCGGTGCCATCAAGAATGTTGCGAATGACTTCGCGGCCCTTGGTGACGGTGCGCAGGGCAGCGTCGCTCAGAGGGATATCACGCTTGAGCTGATCGGGAGTGATCAGGGTCTCGTTAGAGGCGACGTTTAGGTCGTTGATCGGTAAATCAGCCATCGTTTACTCGTCAGGTCACGGGTGCCGGCCGCCAGCGATCCCCGCGCGGCGGAGCACAGCAGATTTAAGCGCGTCGGGGAGCGGAACCTTAGCGCGTAAAGCGCCTGCTCGACAATGGGCAAAAGGTGCTTTAGTCCAGCGCTGGCTGCGCAAAAGCCTTGCGCACGCTGTCGTGGGAGAACTCGTCGGCGTGTTGCTCGACCCATTGCAGGGCCACCGCCTGAATTTCTTGCAGGTCATCGTGGGTGTCGTGCATGCGGCAGTAGCGCTCGATCTGACACACTTGCTCACCCATTCGCGCGCTGAACAGCGTCTGCTCATCGGTAAACGCGATGCCCACCAGATAGCCTTTTTTGCGTCGCAGGCACCACGCCACGTAGCCCGGGTAACAAATGTCGGCATTCACTGACGGCATGCGCACTTGCAGGGCCGTGCCATGGCGCCAGGCACGGTGGTAATTGCAAGCAATGCCGCCGAGGCTGATAGTGTGCAGCTGTTGCCTGGAAATACATTCAGGCTTGATCAAGGTTAATTCAACCGGCACCTCGTCCGGATGAGGTATGAAACGTCCCATGAGCACAGACTCCCTGTGTCGGTCATTTGACATTGTTTCCCCCAGTATAGTGGTCGAATCCGAACTGACCGATTTCGACGCCGACCGACGGCTGTTGGCGATGAGCGGCGTTTCCCTGGTGATTTTCACCAGCGTCGGCTGCGCCAGTTGCCGTTATGCCCGCGAGGTGTTGCCGGGGTTCGATCTGACAATCGATCAGTTGTGCTGGATCGATGCCGGCGACAACGGCGGGTTGGTCGAGCGCTATCAGGTCTTTCATTTGCCGGCGCTGTTTGTGGTGCGCGACGGTGAGTTCTTTGGGGCATTGCACACGCGCCTGACGGCCGATGCGCTGAACGCAGCGCTAGTGCAGGCACTGGGTCGAATTGCAGAGGAGTTGCCATGATGGCGGCAGTGAACAAGCCGGTGGTGGGGATTATCGGTACCGGCGCAATTGGTGGTTTCTACGGTGTGATGCTGGCACGTGCCGGTTTCGATGTGCACTTTCTGTTGCGCAGCGAGTTTTCGGCGGTGGCTGAGCGCGGTTTGCAAATCAACAGCGCGGTGCATGGCCAGCTGACGTTGCATCCGGCGCAGGCCTATTCGTCGGCCGAAGACATGCCCAAATGCGACTGGCTTTTGGTGGGGGCGAAAACCACCAGCAACGCCGGTCTCGCGCCTTCAATCATTCAAGCGGCCAAGCCGGATGCGAAAGTACTGGTGCTGCAAAACGGTCTCGACGTCGAAGACAGCTTGCGTGAACTGCTCCCCGAGACCCTGCATCTGCTGGGCGGCTTGTGCCTGATTTGCGTACACCGCGAAGGTCCGGGTCTGGTGACCCATCAGGCACTCGGCGCGGTCAACGTTGGCTATCACAGCGGCCCGGCCGTGGATGATGGCGCGCGCATGGCGATTGTCGAGGAGGGCAGCGGGTTGTTTCGCGCTGCCGGAATCGATTCCCAGGCAATGCCCAATCTGCAACAGGCGCGCTGGCAGAAACTGGTGTGGAATATTCCCTACAACGGACTCTCGGTGTTGCTCGGTGCAAGCACCACGCCGTTGATGGCCGATGCCGACAGCCGCGCGTTGATCCAGGCGTTGATGGCCGAAGTGGTGCAGGGCGCCAAGGCCTGCGGCTACGACGTGCCGCAGGGATACGCCGAGTATCTGTTCATGATGACCGAGAAAATGCCCGACTACTGGCCGAGCATGTACCACGACTTTTTACATAAACGACCGCTGGAGCTGGAAGCGATCTACGCTCGGCCATTGGCGGCAGCGAAAGCAGCGGGTTGTGAGTTGCCGCGCATCGAAGCGTTGTATCGCAATTTGAGTTTTATCGACCGGCGCAACATTTAAGCCGGTCGCTCTGGGGGAAGGCATGGCCAAAAACATCGATGACAAACTGGTGCTGGCGATTTCGTCGCGCGCCTTGTTCGACCTGAGCGAGAGCCACAAGGTCTATCTGTCGAGCGGCGTTGAAGCCTATCGGCAATATCAGATCGAGCACGAAGACGAAATTCTTGCGCCCGGCGATGCCTTCCCGCTGGTGGAAAAACTGTTGGCACTCAACAGTCGCCTCGGCCGAGCACGGGTCGAGGTGATTCTGGTCTCGCGCAACAGCGCCGACACTGGCCTGCGCGTATTCAACTCGATTCACCATTACGGTCTGGCGATTTCCCGTGCGGCGTTTGTCGGTGGGCGCAGTCCGTATCCGTATCTCAAAGCCTTTGGTTGTGACCTGTTTCTGTCGACCCATGCCGAAGATGTGCGCGCGGCGCTGGATGCCGGTTTCGCCGCTGCGACGATTCTTTCCGGCGGAGCGAGCCGTGCGGCCAGCGATGAATTGCGCATCGCCTTCGACGGCGATGCGGTGATCTTTTCCGATGAGTCGGAGCGCGTCTATCAGTCCGGCGGGCTGGAAGCGTTTCAGGCCAAGGAGCGCGAAGCCGCGCGCGAGCCGTTGCGTGGCGGGCCGTTCAAAGGCTTTCTGGCGGCGCTCAATCTGTTGCAGCGCGAGTTTCCCGATGACGATTGCCCGATCCGTACGGCACTGGTCACCGCACGTTCGGCGCCGGCCCATGAACGGGTGATCCGTACCTTGCGCGAGTGGGACATCCGTCTCGACGAATCACTGTTCCTCGGTGGCCTGACCAAATCGGCGTTTCTCGAAGCGTTTGCCGCCGACGTGTTTTTCGACGATCAGGCCGGCCACTGCGAACTCGCCCGCGAAGTGGTCGCCACTGGCCACGTACCGCACGGCATCAGCAACGAACCGCCGGTCTAAAGCCCTTTGGTTCAAGACGTTGCGTCGCACGTCGTAGTCGCCAAGGCACTGCTAAGCTGAATCAAATCTCCGCCATGTTGGCACGCGAGGAGGTCATATGATTCGTTCGATGCTGTATGCCACTGACCTCGGTCTTTACGCACCGTTAGTGATGCAGCATGCCCTGGCATTGGCGCGAACGTTCAATGCCGATCTGTACGTGGTGCACGCGGTGGAGCCGATGGGGCTGTTTGCCGAATCGGTATTGCAGAGCTATCTCGACGAGCAGGCATTGAACGAATTTCACAGCCAGGGTCTGAAAACTGTCATCGCCAATATCGAGCAGCGGGTGCTGGAAAGCTTTCGTGAAGAACTCGGGGATGAAGGCGAGCAGGATCTGCTGCGCATTCGCGCCGTGCGCGTGCTGCAGGGCGATCCGTCGCAGGTGATTCTCGACCAGGTGCAGAAACTCTCGGTCGATTTGCTGATCGTAGGCAGTCACAGCCACGGGGTCGGTGCGGAAACGCCGTTGGGGCGCACGGCGGCGCGGGTCCTGCAATTGGCCAAAGTACCGGTTTACATGGTGCCGCTGGTGGAGCGGAGGCGGCGGGGAGATCGCTGAAGCACGAATAATGGCGCTTTGATAAAAAAGTTCTAGATTTATTATTCAAACCATTAATATAGTTATATACCGTCGCTGATGCCCGTGGCGTCTACCTGCTTTGAGGGATTCATATGAAGCTTCAACAATTGCGCTACATCTGGGAAGTGGCGCACCACGACCTCAACGTTTCCGCTACGGCCCAAAGCCTCTACACCTCGCAACCGGGCATCAGTAAGCAAATTCGCCTGTTGGAAGATGAACTCGGCGTTGAAGTATTTGCCCGCAGCGGCAAGCACCTGACCCGCGTGACCCCGGCCGGCGAGCGCATCATCACCACCGCCGGTGAGATCCTGCGCAAGGTCGAAAGCATCAAGCAGATCGCCCAGGAATTCTCCAACGAGAAAAAAGGCACCCTGTCGATCGCCACCACCCACACCCAGGCACGTTATGCACTGCCGCCGGTGATCAGCAATTTCATCAAGCAATACCCGGACGTGGCGCTGCACATGCACCAGGGTTCGCCGATGCAGATCGCCGAAATGGCCGCTGATGGCACTGTGGATTTTGCCATTGCCACCGAAGCGCTGGAGCTGTTCGGCGATCTGGTGATGATGCCGTGCTATCGCTGGAACCGTTGCGTGGTCGTGCCGCAGGGCCACCCGCTGACCAAGTTGCCGAAGCTGACCCTGGAAGCCCTGGCCGAATACCCGATCGTGACTTACGTATTCGGTTTCACCGGCCGTTCCAAGCTCGACGAAGCCTTTAGCCATCGCGGCCTGACGCCGAAAGTGGTGTTCACCGCCGCCGACGCCGACGTGATCAAGACTTACGTGCGCCTGGGTCTGGGTGTGGGCATCGTCGCTAAAATGGCGGTCGACACCAAACTCGACAACGATTTGGTGGTGCTGGATGCCAGCGAACTGTTCGAATCGAGCATCACCAAGATCGGTTTCCGTCGCGGCACTTTCCTGCGTGGTTTCATGTGCGACTTCATCGAGAAGTTCGCCCCGCACCTGACCCGCGAAGTCATGGCCAAAGCCATTCAGTGCCACAACAAGCAGGAACTGGAAGAATTGTTCGACGGCGTCGAACTGCCGGTTCACTGATCAATTGCCTTAAAGCACCTCGGTGACAGCGAACTGTTGCCGGGTGCCCGCCACCAGAATCTCCACCTCATCCCCTTCGAACTTGCCCAGCAGGCTTTTGCCCAGCGGCGAGCGCGGGGTGATGACGGTAATCGGCTGACCCACCACATCGACTTTCAGGCCTGCCGCATCGGGTGCCAGAAACAGCCATTGCTCGCGACCCTTTGCGTCTTCCAGACCGAGCAGGGCGCCGACTTCGATGCCACGGTTTTCGTCATAGGCGCGCAGGGTCAGGTTCTGGCACAGCGCCAGTGACTGGCGGATTTCCTCGACCCGTTTCGCCTGACCCGCCGCCAGATACGACGCCTCAAGCCCCAGAGTGTCGTACTTGTTTTCGGCGATGTTCTCTTCGTGAGTCGCGGTTTCGTAAGCGGTTTGTGCGGCGTGCTCGGCGATGTCGAGGTCGATGCGCAATTTGTCGAGAATCAGTTGGTGGACGGCGTGCTTGTTCATGATCAATCGCAGAACTGCAAAACGTTGGCGCGGGATTTTTCGCTTGGAGCCGTCTGATCCTGTTGCAGCCAGAACTGGCACTTCGGATTTGACTGATTGCGAATACTGCTGCGGGCCTGATCCATGCGCACTTGCTGCTCGTTCTTGCGCAGATTTTCTTCGTACTGTTGGAACAGCGGGCTCTGCGGCGCAATATCCGGCTGCACCTGCACCGCCGGTGGATTAGCCAACTGCTGCACAGCCTGGGCAACCGGTGCCAGTTGTTCTTTGAACAGCAAATGCGACAGCAGCCAGCAGGTCAGCGCAATGGCGACGAAGCCCAGCCACATGCCCAAGGCAATACTGCCGGTCAAATGCAGCGCGCTAAGCTGAACAGGCAACGGGCGACGCGGGTTGGGACGGTAGGGCATGGCTGCCTCCTGGCGGGTGATTGCGGGCAAGTGGCGATTGTCGCACGAAGATTAATCGCCGTCGGCTCTTCTGCGCGACGTCATTTATGCGGACAATCGCTGCTTTTGCCAACGGGAGTCTTGAATGCCGCAATTGAAACCCCGCTGGGATATTTTCTGCACGGTGGTCGACAACTTTGGCGACATCGGCGTGACCTGGCGTCTGGCTCGGCAATTGGTGGCTGAGCATGGTTTGGCGGTGCGCTTGTGGGTCGATGATCTGCGCGCATTCGAACGCATTTGCCCGGCGATCGATATCAACGCCGCACAGCAATCGCAACAAGGCGTCGAAGTGCGGCACTGGCCGGCTGACTGGGTGCACACAGATGCGGCGGATGTGGTGATCGCCGCGTTTGCCTGTCAGTTACCGAGTGATTACATGGACGCGATGGCTGGGCGTGAACAGCCGCCGCTGTGGATGAACCTCGACTACCTCAGCGCCGAAGACTGGGTGATCGGCTGTCACGGGTTGCCGTCGGTCAAATACAAATCGGTGCAGAAGTTCTTCTTCTTTCCGGGGTTCCAGCCGGGCACTGGCGGGCTGTTGCGTGAGCGAGGATTGCTCGAGCAGCGTCGGCAATTTCAGCAGGATGCCGAGGCTCAGCGCCAATTCCTCCAAGGCCTCGGGATCGATCGTGCGCCTGGCGCCCAGCTGATTTCGCTGTTTGCCTACGAGAACGCCGGGTTGGCCAGTTGGCTGGACGTTTTGGCGGCGGACGCTGCACCGACTCATCTGCTGGTGCCGGAAGGGCGGATTCTTGGCGATGTGGCGCGCTGGCTCGAGGTGGAAAACCTGGCGGCAGGTGCGATTCATGTGCGTCAGTCGCTCACCGTGCAGGTGCTGCCGTTCGTCCGACAGGATCAATATGATCACTTGCTCTGGTGCTGCGATTTCAACGCGGTGCGCGGTGAGGATTCGTTTGTCCGGGCGCAGTGGGCGGGGCGGCCGATGCTCTGGCACATCTATCAGCAGGACGAAGACATCCATCTGGACAAGCTCGATGCCTTCCTCGCGCTTTACACAAAAGGCCTGTCTCCGGCTGCTGCCGAGGCGATGAACGGTCTGTGGCGGGCCTGGAGCGCCGGTCAGCCCATCGGCGAATACTGGCTCGCCGCCCGTAATCATTGGCCAGAACTGCAGGAAAACGCCGAAGCGTGGTGTCTGGAACAAGGCTTGCAGGCCGATCTTGCCGCAGCGCTGGTACAGTTTTACCTAAATTGGATATGATACGCGGCCTAGATTTTTGTAAATCCCATCCAAATTCGGATATTCGCAATGAAAACTGGTAAAGAACTGAAACCCGGTACCGTGATCCGTCTCGAGAACGATCCTTGGCTGGTTCAGAAAGCTGAATTCACCAAGTCGGGCCGTAACAGCGCGATCATGAAGACCAAGCTGAAAAACCTGCTGACCGGTTACAAGACCGAGATCGTTTACAGCGCTGACGACAAACTGGACGACGTAATCCTCGACCGCAAAGAAGCGACCCTGTCCTTCATCAGCGGCGACACCTACACGTTCATGGACACCACCGACTACACCATGTACGAGCTGAACGCTGAAGACATCGAAGCTGTTCTGCCTTTCGTTGAAGAAGGCATGACCGATGTTTGCGAAGCGATCTTCTTCGAAGAGCGTCTGGTTTCCGTAGAGCTGCCGACCACCATCGTGCGCGTAGTTGACTACACCGAAGGTTCGGCTCGCGGCGACACTTCCGGCAAAGTCATGAAGCCAGCCAAACTGGCTAACGGTACTGAGCTGCAGGTTGCTGACTTCATCGAAATCGGTGACAAGATCGAAATCGACACCCGCGAAGGCGGTTCCTACAAAGGCCGTGCTAAATAAGCATCGGTTTTTGCGGAAAGAAAAAGCCCGACCATTGAGTCGGGCTTTTTTGTGCCTGCGATTTGAGCTTCACGCAATTCCCTGTGGGAGCGAGCCTGCTCGCGAATGCATTCTGTCAGCCAGTACATAACCGGATGACACACCGCTTTCGCGAGCAGGCTCGCTCCCACAATGGGATTGTGGTTACTTCAAATGTTGCTTGAGTTCTTCAGATGCCTGCAGCATCGCCGAACGCACCGCCGGCACCTGGCTCACCACGTTAAGCAAGCCGTAATCGTGAATCATGCCGTTGTACCGCACCGACGTCACCGCTACACCGGCCTCGTCGAGTTTGCGCGCATACGCTTCACCCTCATCACGCAACACATCGGCGCCGGCGGTCTGCACCAGTGCGGGCGGCAGGCCCTTCAGTTGTGCCGTGGTGGCCCGCAACGGCGACGCGTAAATCTCGTTTCGCTGCTTGGCGTCGGTGGTGTAGTTGTCCCAGAACCACTTCATCATGTTGCGAGTGAGGAAGTGTCCTTCGGCGTACTGGTTGTAGGAACCGGTATCGAAATTGGCGTCCGTCACCGGCCACAGCAGCACCTGGAATTTGATCGCCGGAGTGCCTTTGTCTTTGGCCATCAGTGCAACCACAGCCGCCATGTTGCCGCCGACACTGTTGCCCGCCACAGCCAGACGCTTGCCGTCGACATTTATCTCTTTGCCGTGCTCGGCGACCCACTTCGTTGCGGCGTAGGCCTGGTTGATCGCCACCGGGTAATGCGCTTCCGGGGAAGGCGTGTAATTGACGAACACCGCCGCCGCTCCCGAACCGACCACCAGATCCCGCACCAGCCGCTCGTGCGTCGGGAAATCGCCCAGCACCCAGCCACCGCCGTGGAAGAACATGAACACTGGCAGCTCGCCCTTGACCCCGGCCGGCCGGACGATGGTCAGGCTCAACGGTTGGCCATCGACCTCGATGGTTTTCTCGCTGACGTCCGCTTTGGGCAGCGTCAACTTGACCCCGGACTGCGCGCCGACCAGCACGGCGCGGGCATCTTTGGGTGTCAGCTGTTCCATCGGTTTGCCGGTTCCGGCATTCAGCACATCGAGAAACGCCTGCGTGTTGTGTTCGACATCACCGGCGAAAGCGCTGTGGATGGACAGGGCGAGAAGGGTACCGGTCAAGACTTTGCTGAAAGTGTTCATGTTCATTTCCTGTTCGGGCCTGGGACGTCAGCAGTTAAACGGTGACGTGCAGACGCACATCGACGTTGCCACGGGTGGCGTTGGAGTACGGGCAGACCTGATGGGCCGCATCGACCAGCGCTTGTGCGTCGGCTTGTTCCAGACCGGGCAGGCTGATGTGCAGGTCGATGTCCAGACCGAAGCCACCAGGGATCTGGCCAATACCGACGTGGGCGGTGATCGCGGCGTCGTCAGGGATTTTGCGTTTGGTCTGGCTGGCGACAAATTTCAGTGCGCCGATGAAGCAGGCCGAGTAGCCGGCAGCGAACAGTTGCTCTGGGTTGGTCGCCGCGCCGCCGGCACCGCCGAGTTCTTTCGGGGTGGCGAGTTTGACGTCGAGGATGTTGTCGCTGGAGATCGCACGACCATCACGGCCGCCAGTGGAGGTTGCGATTGCGGTGTAGAGAGTTTGCATGGCGTGAGCCTCATTGGGTGTGTTTGAGTGCGCTAATTGTTTGCGCGCTAAGTAAGTGCGAGGTGAATGTATCGCGCGAATATATTGCGCGCAAGATAAATTTATAAAAAAGCTGTACTTCCACGAAGAGGCGGGTATGAGAGGGTGGCTGTAAGGCTTGAGTTAGAGGGGATTGCGCGGTAGATCGGGTGGTGAAAATATTTTGCTGTCGATGAAATCAATGTGGGAGCGAGCCTGCTCGCGAATGCGCTGTATCAGTCACCATTCATATCGACTGACACTACGCATTCGCGAGCAGGCTCGCTCCCACAGGGACTGTGTGGAGGTCAGATCAGGCTTTCTTGCAAGTGACTGCGTAGCGCCTGCAACTCTGATTGCAGCTTCTGCAGGCGTTCCAGGGTGAAGCCGCTGGCGCCGAGAATGCATTGCGGAATGGTCTGTGCCTTGTCGCGCAGCGCACGGCCTTGTTCGGTCAATTCAACAATCACCACCCGCTCATCCTCACGACTGCGCGTACGGCTGAGCAAGCCTTCGCCTTCCAGGCGTTTGAGCAGCGGGGTCAGCGAGCCGGGATCGGTCAGCAGCCGCGCGCTGATTTCTCCCACGGTCAAACCATCCTTCTCCCACAGCACCATCATCGCCAGATACTGCGGATAGGTCAGGTTCAAGGCTTGCAGCAGCGGCTTGTAGACCTTGGTCATCATCAGCGAAGTGGAATGCAGAGCGAAGCAGGCCTGGTTGTCCAGCAGCAGGTCGTCGCAGGTGTCGCGTTCGGAAGTCATTTCAAAAGCCTTAATCGGTAATGGACATGAATCTAGCGCTCGAATCTTTAATGCGCCAGATAATTTTCCGGCGCTAGTGCCGTCCCAGATCTCGCTGTAACGCCAGATCCCATGGCGGCACCGGACTGAAACGGGTTTTGAGATATTCAAGCAACAAGCGGCTGCGCGAGTTGGTGTGTTGTTCCATGCGCAGCGCGTAGATGCCGGTCGACTCCGGTGCCGGCAGACCGTTTTCGCAGAACAGCGGCAGCAATTCGCCGCGCAACAAGTATTCGCTGGCCAGCCAGGTCGGCAGATGCGCGATGCCCAAGCCCGCCAGAGCACCGCAGACCAGGGCCTCGGCATTGTTGGCGCTCATGCGGATCCGCGCCGGGCGGTGCAATTGCATCTGGCCGTCCTGTTCGAACCGCCAGGCGAAAGGCGGAGCGAGACCGTCCCAATCCAGACCATCGTGCTCGTTCAGTTGGGCTGGATTGATAGGCACGCCTCGGCGTTTGAGATAGTCGGGACTGGCGCAGGCAATGCGCACCATACTCGCCAATGGCGTGGCCACCAGACGGGTATCAGCCATCTGCCCGGCACGCAGCACCAGATCGACTTTGCCCAGATTCGCGCCGCTCATGTCGACGAAGCTGTCGATCAAGTGCAGTTGCACATCCAGGCCCGGATACAGAACGAGAAAGTCAGCGATTACCGGCGCCAGATGCCGTCGCCCGAACGCTGCCGGTGCATCGATGCGAATCAAACCTTCCGGCGCACTGCTCAAAGACACCGCCTCCGCGCGGGCCAGTTGCAACTCGGCAACAATTCGCCGCGCCCGCTCGGCAAACGCCAGGCCCGCCGGCGTTGCGCGCACGGCATGCGTACTGCGGACAAACAACTGACTGCCGATGGCGCTTTCGAGGTTGTCGATCCGTCGGGCGACAGCCGAAGGTGTCAGCGGATGGCGGCGCGAAGCAGCAGAAAAACTGCCACTTTCCAGCACGTCGAGAAACAGTCCGAGTTGATCGGTCAATTGATTGGGATTCATGGTGAGCTTCACGCTTGTGCGAAATCGGCATAGCCATTGTGCGTTGCTGTGCGTTTCCCCGCCAGCCACGACTGCGTAGGATGAATCGCCTGACGTAAGAGGAGTTCGGCTGTGATGGAGTTTTTGTTGTACCTGCTGTTCGGCGCCGCGCTTGGCACCCTTGGCGGCATTTTCGGCATCGGCGGCGGTTTGATCGCCATTCCGTTGCTTGGCGTGTGGTTTGGCCTCGACCAGCAGATCGCCCAAGGCACGGCGCTGGTCATGGTTGTACCCAATGTGATGCTGGCGCTGTGGCGTTATCACCAGCGCAATCGCATTGAGCTGCGGCACGCGCTGCCCTTGGCGGTAATGGGTTTCTGCTTTGCGTGGATCGGTTCGATCTGGGCGGTGGGCATCGATGCGCAAACCATGCGCATCGGCTTTGTGGCCTTCCTCGTGGTGCTCTCGGCGTACAACTTGCTGAAGATGTTCGGCAAGCAACCCGCTGCGACTTCTGAGATGCGCTATTCCTGGCCGTGGCTCGGCGTACTCGGCGCGGCGTCCGGAACCATGGGCGGTTTGTTCGGTGTCGGTGGCGCAGTGGTGGCAACGCCGGTGCTGACCAGCCTGTTCGGCACCACGCAGGTCGTCGCTCAAGGTCTGTCGCTGGCGCTGGCGCTGCCAAGCACCGGCGTGACCCTGGTGACTTATGCGGTGCACCACGAAGTGGACTGGATGATCGGTCTGCCGCTGGCCATCGGCGGTCTG
Organism: Pseudomonas sp. TNT2022 ID642; assembly: GCF_028656995.1. Taxonomy (NCBI): domain Bacteria; kingdom Pseudomonadati; phylum Pseudomonadota; class Gammaproteobacteria; order Pseudomonadales; family Pseudomonadaceae; genus Pseudomonas; species Pseudomonas sp. TNT2022 ID642. Next base: position 33,371 of record NZ_JAMDGW010000002.1, read on the forward strand.
GCGAGCATCAGTTGGGGGGTGAAAGTCGCCCACGCCATGCCGGAAAAACTCCTGCGCGGGCTGTTCTGCGGTTTTCTGGTGCTGTGTGCGGTGATGCTCGCGTTTAAGGTTTAAAACCTTCGACGATGTGCTCGGCCAGACACTCGGTGATCGGCGACGGATTGTTCAGGTTGCGGATCAGCATGATGCTGGCCTCGGGCAACAAGGGCAGATCTTCGGCGGCACCGAGAATGCGCATGTCCGGGGTGATCAGGCTTTCCAGCTGTGCGGTGATCGCCAGACCCGCGCTGACCACCGCCATCAACGCCGAGAGGCTGGTGCTGTTGTAAGCGATACGGTATTCGCGGCCCATCGCATCGAGCGCATTACACGCCCACAAACGGCAGAAACAATCGCTGTTGAACATCGCCAAGGGCAGCGGCGTCTGTTCGTGGGCGCTGAAATTCTGCGCCTCGGCCCAGACGAAACGCTCCTTGCGCAGCAACTGGCCGATTTCGTTGCCCGGTTCGCGGGTAACGATCGACAGGTCCAGATCAGTGCGTTGCAGCAGTTGCTTGGTCGACTCGCAATGCACTTCGATCTGGATCAACGGATAGAACTGCGCAAATCGCGACAGAATCCCCGGCAGAAAACGCATCACGTAATCATCCGGCGTGCCGATGCGCACCGTGCCGACCATGTGTGGCTCGCGCAAGGTGTTGAACACTTCACTGTGCAACTTGAGGATGCGCCGCGCGTAACCGAGCAGCACCTGGCCTTCAGCGGTGAGGCGCACCTGACGGCCATCACGCTCAAACAACTGCCGCTGCAACACGTCTTCTTCCAGACGCTTCATCTGCATGCTCACCGCCGATTGCGTGCGGTTGACCATTTCGCCGGCGCGGGTGAAGCCGCCCTGATCGGCAATCGCGACAAAGGTGCGCAGGACATCGGTATCGATACTGGGGTAGGCCGACAATTGATGAATCTCCGTGATGCATGCCATCAGAAACATTCGTTGGATTGATCGTAGCGCGGAGAAGAGACTGGAGCTATCCCACAAGGAGGGCGATGCGATGAAAGGTCAAAAAGTCTATGTAAGCGATGAAAAGTTTTCGGTCCATCTCGTTTCCGACCTGCTGCACAAGTTTAGCCGCTGGTACGAATTGCACCGTGAACGCGAGTTGCTCGCCAGTCTCAGCGACGAAGCGTTGAAGGACATCGGGGTCAGTCGTGCCGACGTTGAACACGAAGCCGTGCGGCCGTTCTGGGATGACCCGATGCATAAATGATGAACCCGGTGCTACACAAATCCTCTTCCGGTGAGGTAGGTTGCGAGCAGACAAGGAGATGCTCATGCCCGCGACTCTGGCCTTTTCCCTCAAACAGGCGCGACGACTGGCGCTGGCTGCCCAAGGCTTCAGCGGGCGCCAGCCGCCGACTGTCAAAGCCGCTCACGTCAACCGGCTGATCGAACGGCTGGGTCTGCTGCAAATCGACTCCGTCAATGCCGTGGTGCGCTCGCACTACCTGCCACTGTTTTCCCGTCTCGGTTCTTATTCCTCTGACTTGCTCGACCAGGCTGCCTGGAGTTCGGGGCGACGTCGTTCGTTGTTCGAATACTGGGGGCACGAAGCCTCTTTGCTGCCGCTGTCGATGTACCCGTTGATGGACTGGCGCATGCAGCGGGCCAGGCGTGGCGAGGATATTTATCAGCAACTCGCCAGATTCGGTCGTGAGCAGCAAGACGTTGTTCGCCGGGTTTTAAACTCGGTTGAAGAGCTGGGCGCGTTGGGTGCCGGCAGTCTGTCGACACGCGAAGACAAGGCCGGGCCGTGGTGGGACTGGAGCGCGGAAAAGCATGCGCTGGAATGGTTGTTTGCCGCCGGTGAAGTGACGGTAGCGGGGCGGCGTGGATTTGAGCGCTTATATGATTTGCCGGAGCGGGTGATTCCTTCTTCAATTCTGCAACAAGCATTGCCTGATGAGGCCGAGGCGCAACGTGGGTTGCTGTTGCACGCGGCACAGGCCTTGGGTGTCGGTACTGAAAAAGACCTTCGTGATTACTTTCGGCTGAACCCGGCCGATGCGCGTCCACGTCTGGCGGAGTTGGTCGAGGCCGGGCAATTGCAGCTGTGCGAAGTCGCCGGTTGGCGGCAAATCGCCTATTGCCTGCCGGAGCCAAAAGTCCCGCGCAAGGTCGTGGCCAGTGCGCTGCTGTCGCCGTTTGATTCGTTGATCTGGGAGCGCAGCCGCACTGAGCGCTTGTTCGACTTTCGTTATCGGCTGGAGATTTACACGCCGCAGGACAAACGGGTTTACGGCTATTACGTGTTGCCGTTTTTGCACAACGAGCGGATTGCCGCGCGGGTTGATCTGCGTGCCGAGCGGGCGGCGGGGCAGTTGGCGGTGCATGCGGTGCACGAGGAAGAGCCGGGGCTGGATGAGGAAGGGATGCTGGCGCTGGCTGCTAATCTGCGGCAGATGGCGGGCTGGTTGGGGCTTGATCGGGTGCAGCTCAATTGTCAGCGTGAGAGTGCGGCGCGGTTGCGGGTGGCATTGGCCCAACTGGACTGATCCCTGTAGGAGCTGCCGAAGGCTGCGATCTTTTGATCTCATAAAAAACAAGATCAAAAGATCGCAGCCTTCGGCAGCTCCTACAAGTTTGCGCGACGCGGTCTAGCGGCGAACCTGCTTCAGGGTTTCGGCAATCAAAAACGCCAACTCCAACGACTGATCAGCATTCATTCGCGGATCACAGTGCGTGTGATAGCGATCCGACAATCCGTCTTCAGTAATCGGCCGCGCACCACCGATGCACTCGGTGACGTTCTGCCCGGTCATCTCGATGTGAATGCCGCCGGCATAACTGCCTTCCGCTTCGTGCACCTGGAAGAACTGTTTCACCTCGCCGAGGATCTGCGCGAAGTCGCGGGTCTTGTAGCCGCTGCTGGCCTTGATGGTGTTGCCGTGCATCGGGTCGGAACTCCACAGCACTTGCTTGCCTTCACGCTGCACCGCGCGGATCAGCGCCGGCAGGTGATCGCCAACCTTGTTCGCACCCATCCGCGCAATCAGGTTCAGACGCCCCGGATCGTTGTCCGGGTTGAGCACATCAATCAGGCGGATCAGATCCTCCGGGTTCATGCTTGGGCCGACTTTCACGCCGATCGGGTTGTTCACGCCGCGGAGGAATTCGACATGCGCGCCGTCGAGCTGACGGGTGCGATCGCCGATCCACAGCATGTGCGCCGAGCAATCGTAGTAATCGTTGGTCAGGCTGTCGCGGCGCACGAAGGCTTCTTCGTAGTTCAGCAGCAACGCTTCGTGGGCGGTGAAGAAACTGGTTTCGCGCAGTTGCGGCGAGCTGTCCATGCCGCAGGCGCGCATGAACGCCAGGGTTTCATCGATGCGGTCGGCAAGGTGGCTGTACTTCTCGGCCAGCGCCGAATTGGCGATGAAGTCGAGGTTCCACTTGTGCACCTGATGCAGGTCGGCAAAACCGCCCTGGGCGAACGCGCGCAGCAGATTCAGCGTGGCGGTGGACTGGTGGTAGGACTGCAGCAGGCGTTCCGGATCCGGCACGCGGCTTTTCTCGTCGAAACCGATGCCGTTGACGATGTCGCCACGGTAGGCCGGCAGGGTCACGCCGTTGATGGTCTCGTCGTTGGCCGAACGCGGTTTGGCGAACTGACCGGCCATGCGCCCGACCTTGACCACTGGGCAACCGGCGGCGAAGGTCATGACGATCGCCATTTGCAGCAACACTTTAAAGGTGTCGCGAATTTTTGCCGCAGAGAACTCGGCGAAGCTTTCCGCACAATCGCCGCCCTGCAGCAGGAATGCCCGGCCCTGGGTGACTTCGGCAAACTGCCGGCGCAGTTCGCGCGCTTCACCGGCAAACACCAGCGGCGGATAACTGGCCAGGGTTTGCTCGACCTGGCGCAAGTGCGCGGCGTCGGGGTATTGCGGTTGTTGCTGGATCGGCAGGGCGCGCCAGCTGTCAGGGCTCCACGGTTGGCTCATCACGGTCTCTAATTGGTTCTACGCACGGAAGGCCATGTTAGCAGCAATTAGTGCGTGACCTGCTCCCGCCCCATCACCGACAATCGCCGCTTTGCCACGGCACCACAGCGGTGCCATCGCGTCACCGCGCCCGGTGACCATCAGGAGACGAAATGACTGAGGAGCGCGTCGAGCATCTGCTCGCCGAAGTACAGGATGAGTTCGGCGTGATTCGCGTGCTGGAAGTGGCCGATTACCGCTTTCTCGAATTCGGCGATGCGATTGAGCAGAGCTGCGTGTTCACTGCAGATCCGAGCTGGCTGGAATACGACTACACCCGGGCGATGCTGATTGGTGCGTTGTGCCATGAGCAGCCGGAGAGTGCGCTGTTTCTTGGGCTGGGTGCCGGTACGCTGACTCAGGCTTGCCTCAAGTTCCTGCCGCTGGAAGATGTCGAAGCCATTGAGCTGCGCCCTGATGTGCCGCGTCTGGCGATCGAATACCTTGGGCTGGATGATGATCCACGGCTATACATTCGCGTCGGCGACGCCATCGAACTGCTGCCGACTGCTGAGCCGGCGGATCTGATTTTTGTCGACCTGTATACCGATGTCGGACCGGGTGTTGGGCATCTGGCGTGGAGTTTCCTCGGTGACTGCCAGAAGCGTTTGAATCCGGGCGGCTGGCTGGTGATCAATCAGTGGGCCACCGATGATGGCAAGCCGTTGGGTGCGGCGTTGTTGCGTGGGCTCTATCACCGGCATTACTGGGAGCTGCCGGTGAAGGAGGGCAATGTGATTCTGATTGTGCCGGCGGATCTCGATCAGGTACTGGACATGCAGGCGCTGACCGCCCGGGCTGAAGCGCTGGCGCCGCGGTTGGGGTATTCGTTGCAGTCGTTGATCAACTGTATTCGCCCAGCCACCTGAGGCATCTGTGATGGCCCCTTCGCTGGCAAGCCAGCTCCCACAGGGTTCGTGCCGTACGCAAAATGTGTGAACGACTCGGTCACTGTGGGAGCTGGCTTGCCAGCGATGGCGCCCTGACAGGCGCCATAATTCTCAGATCCCCTTGAATATGCCAGGCCGCCGCTCCACCAGCGACCGCACTCCTTCCTTGGCATCCTCACTGGCCAGCAACTTTTTCACCAGTGCTGGCAACCCTTGCGCTGCCGCCGTCTCACCCTCATACCGCGCCTGCCGCGCCGACAGCAACGTCGCCTGCACCCCCAACGGCGCTTGCCGGGCAATCCGCTCAGCCAACTCAATCGCCCTCGGCAACAGGTCCTCACTGGCCATCACTTCCTGCACCAACCCCAGATGCAACGCCTCGTGCGCATCGAACTCATCGCCGGTCAGCAGCCAGCGCATCGCGTTGCCCCAACCGGCAATCTGCTGAAAACGTAAAGTCGCGCCGCCAAAAGGAAAGATCCCACGCTGCACTTCCATTTGCGCGAAGCGGGTATTGCTCGCGCACAGGTTGATATCCGCCGCCAGCATCAGCTCGATGCCAATGGTCAGGCAGTAACCCTGCGCGGCGACAATCACCGGTTTGCTCACCCGTGGTCCGACGAAAACACCCCAAGGGTCGCAACCACCGGTCGGAACCTGCCAGCCTTGGGCGAGGGCGGCGCTGGCATTGACCAGATCCAGACCAGCGGTAAAGTGCTCGCCATGGCCGAACACTACCGCTACCCGCGCTTCGCTATCGGCCTCGAACTCGCCATAGGCCAGGCTGAGTTCATTGAGCAGGTCGAGATCGAAAGCATTGCGCTTGGCCGCTCGATCCAGGCCAATCAGGTGAACGTGACCACGGCGTTCTTGGCTGACGCGGCCGGGGCAGGGCTGATTCATGGCGAAATCCTCGGGCGGGAAGGGCGGTGGCAGCGACGGTATGCCGCACGTCGATGAATCGTTTTAGCGTCATCGCCCGCAGGGCCGGGCCTTTGAAAAATAGACCTTGGCGCGATTATCCGCAAAACCCCGTTACACAGCGGTGACACAGGTATTTTGACGATAAAAAAAGCTCCCTTTTTGGGCAAAATCCGGTATAGTGCGCGCCGGCCTTTAACCGGGCCGCGTTTAGGTAGCGCAATTTCCCGAAGTCAGCTTCGGCTGCACGTCCGCATAGCGGGCTCTTCCCGGACGATTCTTTTTTTCATTCATTCGTTTTCGCAAATCCCCGCCGACAAAGCTGCCAGGGCGACTCTTGAGTCTCAACACGGCATGCGCAGCTTTGGAGCATGGGTCTTTGCGGATGCACTTAGAGGCAGACCCATGACCCAGGAAACCGGCGGATTCGCCGCTTTTAATCTTAACCCGAATATTCTTGCAGCCGTCGCAGCGACCGGCTACGAAGAGCCTTCGGCGATTCAGCAGCAATCGATCCCGATCATCATGGCCGGCCAGGACATGATTGGCCAAGCGCAAACCGGTACCGGTAAAACCGCCGCGTTCGCACTGCCTATTCTGCACCGCATCGATCCTGCCAAGCGCGAACCGCAAGCCCTGATCCTGGCGCCAACTCGTGAGTTGGCGCTGCAAGTAGCAACCGCTTTCGAAACCTACGCCAAGCAAATGCCGGGCGTTACCGTTGTGGCCGTTTACGGCGGCGCGCCTATGGGCCCGCAACTGAAAGCAATCCGTAATGGCGCACAGATCGTTGTCGCCACTCCGGGCCGTCTGTGCGACCACCTGCGTCGCGACGAAAAAGTTCTGTCGACCGTGAACCACCTGGTTCTCGACGAAGCTGACGAAATGTTGAAGCTGGGCTTCATGGATGACCTGGAAGTCATCTTCAAGGCTCTGCCAGCGACCCGTCAGACTGTTTTGTTCTCGGCTACCCTGCCGCAGTCGATCCGCGCCATTGCCGAACGCCATCTGCGCGATCCGCAACACGTGAAGATCCAGACCAAGACCCAGACCGTTACCGCGATCGAACAGGCTCACCTGTTGGTTCACGCTGACCAGAAGACTTCGGCCGTTCTCAGCTTGCTGGAAGTGGAAGACTTCGACGCTCTGATCATGTTCGTGCGCACCAAGCAAGCGACCCTGGATCTGGCCAGTGCCCTCGACGCCAAAGGCTACAAAGCCGCGGCGCTGAACGGTGACATCGCCCAGAACCAGCGTGAGCGCGTTATCGACTCGCTGAAAGATGGCCGTCTGGACATCGTTGTTGCGACCGACGTTGCTGCTCGTGGTCTGGACGTTCCGCGCATCACTCACGTGTTCAACGTTGACATGCCGTACGACCCTGAATCCTACGTTCACCGTATCGGCCGTACCGGCCGTGCTGGTCGCGAAGGTCGTGCACTGCTGCTGGTGACTCCACGTGAGCGCCGCATGCTGCAAGTGATCGAGCGTGTAACCGGTCAGAAAGTCGCTGAAGTCCGCCTGCCGGACGCTCAGGCTGTTCTCGATGCGCGCATCAAGAAACTGACCAACAGCCTGTCGCCGCTGGTCGCTGATGCCGAATCGACTCACGGTGAGCTGCTCGATCGTCTGACTGCAGACATCGGCTGCACTCCGCGTGCTCTGGCTGCTGCGCTGCTGCGCAAAGCCACCAACGGTCAAGCGCTGAACCTGGCTGCGATCGAGAAGGAACGTCCACTGGTGCCGAACAACGCACCGCGTGGCGACCGTCCTGAGCGCACCGGTGATCGTCCTGATCGTGGTGACCGCGAGCGTCGCGCGCCAATGCCTCTGGGCGAAGGCCGTGCTCGTTGCCGTACCGCGCTGGGTGCGCGTGACGGTATCGCTGCGAAAAACCTGCTGGGCGCCATCCTCAACGAAGGCGGTCTGGCCCGTGAAGCGATCGGTCGCATCCAGGTGCGTGACAGCTTCAGCCTCGTCGAGCTGCCGGAAGATGGTCTGGACAAACTCCTGACCAAGCTGAAGGACACTCGCGTTGCCGGTAAGCAGCTGAAGCTGCGTCGCTATCGCGAAGATTGATCCGCCCTTGGGCTGATTGATCGAACATAAAAAATCCCCGACTGGTTCGGGGATTTTTTTGTCTGCCTGAAAGATCAAAAGATCGCAGCCTTCGGCAGCTCCTACAGAGGGAACGCATTCCAAATGTAGGAGCTGCCGAAGGCTGCGATCTTTTGCTTTTAACCAAAGCGATAGATGTCCATCCCTAACGCACCCATCGTGAAGCCTTTATGCTCCACGCTGAACTCTCCTCCCGCACCCCGGGCAAAATACAGCGGCAACAAATGCTCATCACTCGGATGGCTACGCACTGCATTTGGCGCCTGCTGGCGATAATCATGCAGCGCCGCCTCATCGTCGGCCGCCAACTTCTCGATCACCCAGTCACGGAAATCCCGCGCCCACGGCTCGACACTTTCCGGGCCGGCGTGCCAGTCGAGTTCACGCAGGTTGTGAGTGATGCTGCCGGAGCCGATCAGCAGAATGCCCTGATCACGCAGACTCGCCAGCGCTCGGCCAATTCGGGTTTGCAGCGCCGGGCCAGCGCGACTCGGCAGGGAGACCTGCACCACCGGGATATCCGCTTGCGGGTACATCAGCGACAACGGCACCCAGACACCGTGATCGAACGGACGCTGCGGATCGAGGCGTGCTGGCAGATTATTGGCAGTCAACAGATCGGCCACCTCAGCGGCCAACTGCGGATTGCCAGGCGCCGGGTACTGCACTTCAAACAACGCGCGAGGGAAGCCGCCGAAGTCGTGCCAGGTTTCCGGTTGCGCATGGCTGCTGACGAGCAGCTCGTGGCTTTCCCAGTGCGCGGAGACGATGACGATGGCTTTGGGTTTCGGCAGTTCGGCGGCCAGTCGCGCCAGTGCCGGGCCACTGGCGCCGGGCTCCAGTGCGAGCATGGGAGAACCATGGGAGATAAACAGGCTGGGAAACATGGACGGGTTCCTGAGCGTTAAGATGATTCATCTTCAGTCAGTTCATTGATCTAAATCTAATATAAGTTTTAACGCTTTTTGATCGAATTATTGGGAGTGATGCATGCAGCCTGAGTTTTGGCACAAGAAGTGGGCTTCGGGGCAGATCGGTTTTCATCTGCCCGAGGTGAACCCGTATCTGCAGAGGCACTGGGCGGCACCTGAAACGGCGCGAGTGCTCGTGCCTTTGTGTGGGAAAAGTCTGGATCTGGCGTGGCTGGCAGGGCGCGGTCATCAGGTGCTCGGGATCGAACTGTCGGAAAAGGCTATCGAGGACTTTTTCGGTGAGCATCAGATACAGCCACAGATCAGCGAGAACGGCGTATTCAAAGTCTATCGCGGTGACGCTATCGAGTTGTGGTGCGGGGATATCTTTGCGCTGACAGCGAGTGATGTGGCCGATTGCGCGGCGATATACGACCGTGCCGCGCTGATTGCCTTACCGGCGCCGATGCGTGAGCTTTATGCGGCGCATCTTCAGCAGATTCTCCCGCAAGGGGTACAAGGGCTGTTGATTACGCTGGATTACGATCAGGCGCAGATCCCGGGGCCGCCGTTTGCAGTGGGGGATGACGAGGTGCAGCGGTTGCTGGGGGATGTCTGGCAGGTGCAGGTGCTGGAAGAGCAGGATGTGCTGGGGGAGAGCGGGAAGTTCCTGCAGGCGGGCGTGACGCGGCTGGAGGAGCGGGTTTACTGCGTTTCTTCCCGATAGTTTTTTGCTGACTGTGCCGGCCTCTTCGCGAGCAGGCTCGCTCCCACATTGGATGGGGGTTCGCAGGACCCGTGTGGGAGCGAGCCTGCTCGCGAAGAGGTCATCAGCAACAACCATTATTCGTATGTATAAAAAAGGCCCGCATCACTGCGGGCCTTCTTCATGTTTACACCGGTCAGATCAACCGCGACGACGCAACGCGTCGATACGCTCTTCCAGCGGCGGGTGGCTCATGAACATGCGGGCAAAGCCCTGTTTGATGCCACCGTTGATGCCGAAGGCGTTCAGGGTGTCCGGCATGTGCACCGGCAGGCCCTGTTCGGCGCGCAGGCGTTGCAGTGCGCCGATCATCGCGCTGGTGCCGGCCAGGCGTGCGCCGGCTTCGTCGGCACGGAATTCGCGCTTGCGCGAGAACCACATGACGATCGCACTGGCGAGAATGCCCAGTACCAGTTCGGCGAAGATGGTCGCTACGTAGTAGGCGATGCCCTGACCTTCTTCGTTCTTGAAGATCACCTTGTCGACGAAGTTGCCGATGATCCGCGCAAAGAACATCACGAAGGTGTTCACCACGCCCTGGATCAGCGCCAGGGTGACCATGTCGCCGTTGGCGACGTGACCGATTTCGTGGGCCAGCACGGCTTTCACTTCGTCGGGCGAGAAACGCTCGAGCAAGCCCTGGCTGACCGCGACCAGCGCGTCGTTCTTGTTCCAGCCAGTGGCGAAGGCGTTTGCTTCGTAAGCCGGGAAAATACCGACTTCGGGCATCTTGATCCCGGCTTCGCGGGACAGTTGCTCGACGGTTTGCAGCAGCCATTGCTCATGCCGGGTACGTGGCTGGCTGATGATCTGGGTGCCGGTGCTCATCTTCGCCATCCACTTGGAGATGAACAGCGAGAACAGCGAACCGGCAAAACCAAAGACTGCACAGAAAACCAGCAGCTGACTAAGGTCGAGATCAACCCCGTTGGCCGCCATGAACCCGTTGAAGCCGAAAAGGCTCAGGGTGATGCTGGCTATCAGCACGACCGCCAGGTTAGTGGCCAAAAACAGCAGGATGCGCATCATGGTTGTAGAAATCTCCTCAAGCTAAAGATGTAGCGTACTGCGGGGTATATAAGGTGCTGCACCGGGGTATTCAACTGAGTGACTATTTCAAACTGTGTCCTACAGCAGATTCTTCGGTGCTCGGCACATTCCCCACGACAGAAAACGATAGGGATGACGGCCAGCCGCGACCCGTCGCCATTACGCCGGACGCAGGTAACCGGTATGAATCGCAAGTGTAGAAGGCGCGCGCGGAGGTGGAACGCAGAAGTGTTGCTGAATCAGACAGTGCGCAACGTTTCGCCGTTGCGCACTGCTGGCCAGTTACTGGCGGTAGGACTTGAGGAAGTTGCCGATGCGGCCGATGGCCATTTCCAGATCGTCGACGCGGGGCAGGGTAACCACGCGGAAGTGGTCCGGCCACGGCCAGTTGAACGCCGTGCCCTGCACCACCAGCAGCTTCTCGGAGAGCAGCAGGTCAAGGACGAATTTCTCGTCGTTGTGGATCGGGCAGACCTTCGGGTCGATCTTCGGGAACGCATACAGTGCGCCCATCGGCTTGACGCAGCTCACGCCGGGAATGTCGTTGAGCAATTCCCAGGTGCGGTTGCGCTGCTCCAGCAGACGACCCTGTGGCAGCACCAGATCATTGATGCTCTGGTAGCCGCCCAATGCGGTCTGGATCGCATGCTGGCTCGGCACGTTGGCACACAGGCGCATGTTGGCCAGCATGTCGATGCCTTCGATGTAGCTCTGCGCATTGTGCTTCGGCCCGGAAATCGCGATCCAGCCGGAACGGAAACCCGCCACGCGGTACGACTTCGACAGGCCGTTGAAGGTCAGGCAGAGCAGGTCCGGGGCCAGCGACGCGGTGCAGATGTGCACGGCATCGTCGTACAGAATCTTGTCGTAGATCTCGTCGGAGAACACCACCAGGTTGTGCGCACGGGCGATTTCCAGCATGCCCAGCAACACTTCCTTCGAATACACCGCGCCGGTCGGGTTGTTCGGGTTGATGATCACCATGGCTTTGGTGTTCGGGGTGATCTTGGCCTTGATGTCGGCCAGGTCCGGGAACCAGTCGGCGCCTTCGTCGCACAGGTAATGCACGGCGTTACCGCCGGCGAGGCTGACGGCAGCAGTCCACAACGGATAGTCCGGGGCTGGCACCAGCACTTCGTCACCGTTGTTGAGCAGCGCCTGCAGCGACATCACGATCAGCTCGGACACGCCGTTGCCCAGATAGATGTCTTCGATGCCGACACCTTCGACATTTTTCTGCTGGTAGTACTGCATCACTGCTTTACGCGCGCTGAACAGGCCTTTGGAGTCGCTGTAGCCTTGCGCGGTCGGCAGGTTGCGGATCACATCCTGAAGAATTTCGTCCGGCGCTTCGAAACCAAACGGCGCCGGGTTGCCGATATTCAGCTTGAGGATGCGCTGGCCTTCCTCTTCCAGTCGTTTGGCGTGCTTGAGCACCGGGCCGCGAATGTCGTAGCAGACGTTGGCGAGCTTGTTCGATTTGCTGAACTGCATGGCGATGTGATCCCGAAAATGAACGATCCAGGCGGTGGATGGACAACCGTGCTGGGATTCCTGTGTTTTCACACAGGCGGACGTCTTGAGCCGTGGCTCCCATAATCCGTTTGAATGCGCCCGGTCTGGCTGCCAGACTGGTGCGTGACGAGGCGCAATCATACGTGCCGCCCGATCCGTGGAAAAGGTACAGATCGGGCTTTTTCAGCCGCTGAGGTGTGATGATGGAAAAGTTGGAAAAAACCCTGGAAGAATGGCGGGCGATGCTCGACCCCGAGCAATACAACGTTTGTCGCCTGAGTGCGACCGAGCGCCCGTTCTCCGGCAAATACAACGACACCAAGACCGACGGTGTCTACCACTGCGTTTGCTGCAACGAAGCGCTGTTCGATTCCAAGACCAAATTCGACTCCGGCTGCGGCTGGCCGAGCTTCTACGCGCCGATCGGCGAAAGCGCGATGACCGAAATCCGTGATACCACGCACGGCATGATCCGCACTGAAGTGAAGTGCGCGCGCTGTGATGCGCATTTGGGTCATGTGTTCCCTGACGGCCCGCCGCCGACCGGCCTGCGTTATTGCATCAACTCGGTGTGTCTGAACCTCGAACCGCGTGCATGAACGATTGAAGGCGACCCTCGGGTCGCCTTGTTATTCGATAATTAAATTGCACACAATTTAATTGCTCGCTATGTTTGGCCTTTCCTGACTGTCTGCGGAGCCCAGTGCCATGAGCGACAACCTGCTGAACATTCCTTGCACCACGATCAAAGGTGAGCAAAAGACCCTGGCTGATTTCGCCGGCAAAGCGGTTCTGGTGGTCAACACCGCGAGCAAGTGCGGCTTCACCCCGCAATACAAAGGCCTCGAAGAACTGTGGCAGACCTACAAGGATCAGGGCCTGGTGGTTCTGGGCTTTCCCTGCAATCAGTTCGGCAAGCAGGAGCCGGGTAACGAAGGCGCAATCAGCGAGTTCTGCGAGCTGAACTTCGGCGTCAGCTTTCCACTGTTCAAGAAAATCGAAGTCAACGGCGCCGGCGCGCATCCATTGTTCGTGCAGTTGAAGAAACGCGCCCCGGGCGTACTCGGTTCGCAAGGCATCAAGTGGAACTTCACCAAGTTTCTGATCGGCAAGGACGGCCAGTTGGTCAAGCGCTTTGCCCCGGCCACCAAGCCGCAGGACCTGAGCCGCGAGATCGAAGCCCTGCTCAAATGAACAGCCTGCCGGTCGATTCGCTGAAGCTCGACAGCCAGTTGTGCTTCAAGTTGTACGCCGCTTCCCGGGCGGTGATTCGCGCCTACAAGCCGATGCTCGATCAGCTCGGCCTGACGTATCCGCAATATCTGGCGATGCTGGTGTTGTGGGAATGGCAGGACACCGCGCCGGAGCAACCGACCGTCAAGGCGCTGGGCGAGCGCCTGGCACTGGATTCGGGCACGCTGACGCCATTGCTCAAGCGCCTCGAGCAGTTGCAATGGGTGCAGCGCCAGCGTTCGACGCGTGACGAGCGCGAAGTGCACCTCAGCCTGACACCGGCAGGGCAAGCCTTGCGCGAGCAGGTCGGGCCGCTCAAGGCCCGACTGCTGTGCGACAGCGGGGTAGATCTGGATCGGCTCAATGACTTGCGTGACGGTCTCGATCACTTGTTGGGGCAGATCAGAGCGCTGTCGTAGTCGGGATCCACTGATCGAGCAGTGCCGCCAGTTCTTCACGGCGGAACGGCTTGGCCAGGTAGTCGCTCATGCCGGCGGCGCGACAGCGTTCACGTTCCTCGGACATCGCGTTGGCGGTCAGGGCGACGATGGGCAGGTGCGGCCAGCGCCCGCTCTGACGGATCTGCCGGCTGGCCTCGTAGCCATCCATCACCGGCATGTTGCAGTCCATCAGCACCAGATCGAATTCGTGGTACTCCAATTGATCCAGCGCTTCGGCACCATGGGCGGCGACGATGACTTCGCAGCCGAGTTTGCCGAGCATGCCTTTGGCCACCAGTTGATTGACCGGGTTGTCTTCGACCAGCAGTACCCGCCCACGGCGCACCGAGGGCGAGGTTTCGAGTTGTGCATCGTTAATGGCGATCACGTCCGGTTGCAACGTGCGCCGCAGGTTCTGGTAGAGCGCATTGCGCGCCAAGGGCCGTGCCTGTTGTTGCAGAGGGGCGAGCGCGGCCGCTTCTTCGCTCGGCAGAAAACTGCCATAGGCGGTCACCAGCAAAATCGGCGCAACGAGCGTCGGGCGCAAGCCGAACAGGCACTCCGGACAATCGGTAATCACCACATCCGGCGTCAGGCCCAACAATGAGTCATCGATAGTGCGCTGCTCATACGCCAGGCCCCAGACCGGCAGCAGACTATGCAACAGTTCCGCCAGACCGCTGCTGGCCGCAGTGATTGCGAGGATTTTCCCGTGCAGCGGCGCCGGGGCGAGCGCCCGGGTATGACAGGGCAGTGGCAACTCGGCACAGAACTGACTGCCAAACCCGGTCTCGGAACTGATGGTCAGGCGGCCCTGCATGGCTTCGCAGAGGTTGTACGTCAGCGCCAGTCCCAGCCCGGTGCCGCCGTACTGACGCGTGATGCCGGCGCCCGCCTGAGTAAAGGGCTGGAAGATTTTCAGTTGCGCGTCCTGGGCGATACCGATGCCGGTGTCGCAGACCTCGATGCGCACGCCATCCTTGTAGGTCGACAAGCGCACGTCTACCCGGCCGAAGCGGGTGAACTTCAGGGCGTTGGACAGCAGGTTGCTGACGATCTGTCGCACGCGAGTCGGATCGCCCAGCACCAGTGCCGGGAAGTGCGGATCGATCAGGCAGGTCAGCTCGACGCTCGGCGCCGCGTTCTGCGACAGCAGGTTGGCGGTGTCTTCGATCAATGAGCCGAGATCGAACGGGATGTGCTCAAGCTCCAGTTGCCCGGCATCGAATTTTGACAGGTCGAGGATATCGTTGAGCAATTCCACCAGCACCTTGCCCGAATCGTGGGCGATCGACAGCTGTTGCTGCTGCTCGGCATTCAACGGGCCATCGAGCGACAGCGCGATCATCCCCAGCAGCCCGTTGAGCGGCGTGCGGATCTCATGGCTCATGTTGGCAAGGAAGGCCGAACGGGCCTCGGCCATTTCCAGGGCGGTGCTGCGGGCGACTTCGAGTTCCTGATTGGACTGACTGAGCCGCGCGTTGATTGCCTTGAGTTCGGCGGTGCGCGCCGAGACGATGTTTTCCAGTTGCCCGAGGTAGTCGGTCAGGCGGTTTTCGGCGTTGCGTCGTTGCTGGATCTCGGTGGCAATGTTCTCGAATTGCTGATTGGCGACTTTGACCAGCACACCGATTTCATCGTTGCCGTGGCCGGACGGGCACTCCAGTGTGGTCGGCTCGGCGCTGCGCGGGTCGCGCCCGCTGAGTTCGCGGATCACCCGCACCAGCGGTTTGGTCAGCATCACGTAAAACAGTGCCAACAGGATGCCGGTGAGAATCAGACTGCGGGCGAAACCATTGAGCAGGGTCACCTCGGCCCGGCGCAGAAAACGGCTGCCGAAGGCATAGGTGTCGACCTCGAGGCTCAACACCCCCAGCGATTCGTTGGGTAGATGATCCAGATACAGACGATCCTCGAACTGCCGTTTGGCGCCGAACAAAAAGTCGCTGATCACCCGATAGCCGCTTTGCAGCTCCGGGCGTTTGACGCTGGCCAGCACCGTACTGTTGTTGTCGATCAGTTGCGCAGAAATGATCGCCGGTGAGCGCAACAGACCCAGGGTCAGTTCCTGCGCCAGTTCGGCGTCGATGTTGTAGGCGATCCGCGAGGCCGGGTTATGGCTGATTTCCAGCAAAGACAGGATTTCGCGGTTGATGGAGGCGTCTTCGCTGGCATAATCGATGCCGATTTGCAGCAGGCTGAGCAGCGTGCCCAGAATGAACCCGACCAGCACGGTAAGCCTGGCTTGCTTGTAAGACAGCCGGTGGGTGAATTTGATATCCATGGGGTGTTGAACCACTTCCGTTTCCCTTCGCTGCTCAAGCATAGTCGATCATGTATGGATACCGAGGTTCCCGAATCGCCTTGTAACAAGGCTTGGTAGGGATATTTTGATCCGTGTGTCGTCGCTGGATCGTCATCATCACTGTGAATGTGCCCGAGGAGAAGACGTGGATTCCCGATTGAATGCTTTTCTTGAACGCGCCGAGTCGGTTCTGGCGCGGATTGAACCGCTGTTGCCGGCACCACGGCCGGTGATCGACTGGGGCACTTGTCTGGCGGCGCGCTGGCAGCGTGACGGGCGCAGCGGCTACCTGTTGCCGCTGGAGGTCAGCCTCGACATGCGTCTGTCCGACCTGATCGGTGTTGACCGTCAGCTCGAACAGCTGGGGCGCAACACCCAGCAATTTCTTGATGGCATGCCCGCCAACCATGCGTTGCTGTGGGGCTCGCGCGGTACCGGCAAGTCGTCGCTGGTGCGGGCGTTGCTGGCGGAACACGCCGCTGCGGGCCTGCGCCTGATCGAGATCGAGCGCGATCATCTGGCGGATCTGCCGCGGGTGGTCGAGCAGATCGGTAAACTGCCGCAACGTTTCGTGCTGTTTTGCGATGACCTGTCGTTCGAATCCGGTGAAGGCGATTATCGCGTGCTCAAAAGCGTGCTCGACGGCTCGCTTGAGCAGGCCCCGGACAACGTTTTGCTGTACGCCACTTCCAACCGTCGCCACTTGGTGCCGGAGAAGGAAAGCGACAACGAAAACTGGAAACGCGTCGACGGCGAACTGCACCCCAGCGAAGCCGTTGAAGACAAGATCGCGCTGTCGGACCGTTTCGGTCTGTGGCTGTCGTTCTACCCGTTTACCCAAGAACATTTCCTTAACGTCGTCGAGCACTGGATCGGCCAATTGGCGGCCAAGGCCGGTCTGAGCTGGCAGCGTGATGAAGAACTGGACATCCTCGCCGTGCGTTGGGCCACCGGCCGCGGTAATCGCAACGGACGTTGCGCGTACCAATTCGCCCGTTACTGGGTGGGACTGAAATTGTTGGAGCACAAGGCATGATTGATTTGCAACAAAGCGGCCAAGGCCTCGAAGGCTATGGCATGTTGGCCGCACAACTGGAATCGCTGTTGGCGGACGAGCGCGACTTCATCGCCAACGCCGCGCAGTTTTCGGCGTTTCTGTTCAACCAGCTCGATGACCTCAACTGGGCGGGTTTTTACCTCAATCGCAACGAAGAGCTGGTGCTCGGCCCGTTCCAGGGGCAGATCGCTTGCGTGCGCATTCCGTTCGGCCGTGGCGTGTGTGGCGCGGCGGCAGCGACTCTGCAAACCCAGCGGGTTGAAGACGTGCATGCATTCCCCGGCCATATCGCCTGTGACAGCGCTTCGAACAGTGAACTGGTCGTGCCGCTGGTCAAGGAAGGGCGCCTGATCGGTGTACTGGATCTCGACAGCCCGAAACTGGCGCGTTTTGCTGCGCAGGATCAGGCCGGTATCGAGCAACTGGCGGCAATTTTCCTGCGTCTGACCGACTGCTGATCACGCGGTAAGGCCAGCCTTGTGCAACAGGCTGGCCGGATCCACGTTGTCGATCTGACCGGGATCGAGAAAACGCACGGCGTACTGCATGTACACGCCTTCGTTGATGAACAATCCAAACAGCTGGGCATCGATGTGCGCTTCGCGGCACATGGTGGCCATGATCGCCAGCGCCTCACTCAAGGTTTTCGCTTTCTTGTACGGGCGGTCGGCTGCGGTCAGCGCCTCGAAGATATCGGCAATCGCCATCATTCGCGCCGGCAGGCTCATGTCCTCACGCTTCAGGCGTTTCGGGTAACCGGTACCGTCCATTTTTTCATGATGACCGCCGGCAATTTCGGCAATGCTGTCGAGGTGGCCGGGGAAGGGCAGATGGCTGAGCATCATGATCGTCTGCACCATGTGGTGATTGATGACGTAACGTTCTTCGCGGGTCAGGGTGCCGCGGCTGATGCTCAGGTTATACAGCTCGCCGCGATTGTATTTGTAGCGCGGCACATCCAGCTTGAAGCCCCACGGGTTGTCTTCGGGAATCAACTCGTTCGGGTCGCGTTCGAGCAAGTGCTCGGGCTTGTCTGCCAGAAGTTTTTCACTGACCGGCAAGATCGGTGGGGGCGTGCGCGCCTGACGCCGGTTTTCTTCCCATGACACCCCCAGTCGATCATCAAGGGTGCGCATCCAGGTGCGTTGCGCCAGATGATCAAGACGTTGCAGATCCGCTTCGGCCATGGCCTCACTGCCCAGATTGCAGCGTGCGACAAACGCAAAGTCGTCGTCCAGCGCCGCCAGCGTGGCGTCGCGCAATTGCGCCAATGCTGTCTCATCGCCGCCCAAGGCCCGCGCCTGCCAAAAGCTGATCCAGGCATCACGCTTGAGCACTTCGAAGCGGGTGCGGATTTCATGGATACGGTCGTTGATGGTTTCCAGTTTGGTCGCCTTGTCGACCACGTACTCCGGCGTCGTCACCTTGCCGCAATCGTGCAGCCACGCGGCAATGTGCAAGGCTTCCCATTCATCTTCGCTCGGTTGGTAGGCACTGAAGGCGGGCGCCTGACTGGCCGCCGCTGCCTGGGCGAGCATCAGCGTCAGCTCCGGCACCCGCTGGCAATGCCCGCCGGTGTACGGACTCTTGGCGTCGATGGCACCGGCGAGCAACTGAATAAAGGCGTCGAGCAACTGCTTCTGGCGGGCCTGCAGGCGTTGGCTCTCGATACTGACCGCCGCCGCGCCGGAGACCGCCTGCAGAAAAGCGATGCGGTCGGGCCGCAGTTTTTCCATGTCAGCCGCCGCGCCGCTGTCGTTGACCAGCAGAATCAACAGGCCGATGGTCTCGTCGTGGCGATTGTGCAAGCGGATGCCGATCAAATGAACCCGCGGCGATTGCATCGCCAGCAGGACTTTCTGCAGATCCCCGGCCTGATCGACGCCGAAGTTGTTCACCACGTTGTTGGCGTTGACCAGTTGCTCGAACCACACCGGGCCGTTGTTGTGTTGCAGGTCGTGGCCCTGAATGTCGAACGTCTCCAGCGCCTGAGGCGTGCCATCGATCACCAGTCCGTAAGGTTCCATGCGGCTGCTGTCACTTTCACGCAGGTAGATCAGGCCTGCCTGCGCCTGGGCAATCTGCACCGTTTCGAACAGCACCCGCTGCAGCAGGGGGGCGAAGCGGGTTTCGGCGCCGAGGGTGTCGGTGATCCGGAAGAAACTGGCCAGGGTGTCTTTCATCCGCGCCATCGATACGCTCAACTGGTCGACTTCCAGCACCGGCGAGCGGCGTGCCAGCGGAAAATTGAAATCGAAACTGCGGATCGCGTCCGCTTCCTTGACCAGCGCATGCAGCGGCTTGACCAGAATCCGCGAAATCACCCAACCCAGCGGCAGGCACAGCAGCAGGGTCGCCAAGGTGATCAGCGCGCCTTGCCAGCGCAAGCGGTAGGCATCGACCAGTAGTTCGTCTTCCGGCACCAGCAGCGCCAACTGCAAACCTTTCGGGCCACCCTCCTGAATGCTGCTGCGGGCGACAATCCACTGGCGACCATCCGCTTGCAGGCGATTGCCGGTATTTGCCCCGGATAACAGCGCGTGCAAGCCAGGACTCAAATCCGCCGCTTTGGCCAGATGCGCCGTGCTGCCATCGACGATCAGGCGCTGGCTGTCGGGGTAGGCCACGGCGTTGCCATCGGCATTGAACAGGGCAATATCGGTGGACGGTGTGACGACATGTTTACTCAGCGCCGCCGACAGGGCGACCAGCGTCAGGTCCGCGCCGATAACGGCGTTTTCGCCGCTGCGTCGGGCCAGCGTGGTGCCGACGTTGTGCGTGGAGAAAAACACGTAGGGCTCGGTGGTGATCTGTTGGTTTTGCTGGCGTGCATCGTTGAACCACGCACGGCTGCGCGGATCGTAGCGGTCCTCGGGGTTGTCCTGACGGCTGATCGGCGTCAGTGCCTGATCGAAGAACAGTGACTGCGAGTGCACCGCGCCCTGCGGGTCATGTTCGATACTCCAGACCTGATACGCCGCCGCTTCAGGGGCTTTGAGCAGCGTCTTCAGAGCGGCGTTGCGCAACGGTCGCACCATGAAAAAATCGCCATTGGCATAACCCAGGTACAGCGAGGCCAGATTCGGGTTGTCGACGAGCGACTGGCTGAACGGTTTGAGCAAGGGCAAGCGTTGCTCAAGGCGATCGGCCTGAGTAGCGGGGTTTTCGGCCAGCAAACTCAGCAGGTGGCGGATCGGCTGATAGGTGGCGGACATGTCCAGCCGAACGTCTTGTTCGATCCGCTCGAACAGCTTCTCGCTGCTCGACAGGATGATCTGCGTGGTCTGGCGGTAATTGAACAGTCCCAGCACGACCCCGGTAAGCAGCAAGAGGAATGTGAACATGACGCTGATGTGCACATGCAGCGGGAACCGGCGTTGCTCCGGGCGCAGTGGGCTGGGCATTTCTGGTTCTCCATGATGTTTAACTCACTGCTCAGCGCCAAGCATAGTTAAGGCAAGCTCATTGTGCTTTGATCCGACACCGCCAATTGTTGTTGCAAGGCCTGCTCGAGATCGAGCATCGCCTGGTTGCTCGCCTCGCAACGGCGGGCGACTTCATCTTTCGACATTGCCTCGGCGCAAGCCTGCTCAAGGGCATCGCAACACTCGATCACGCGCGATGCCTGAGCGATACGCGCGGCCCCTTTGATCTTGTGAGCGACCACCGCCAGCGCGCCGCGGTCATGTTCAGGCGACAGCGCGAGCAGTTCCTGCCGGTCTAGCCGGCTGCTTTTGAGCAACTCGACCAGCAGTCGGCGAGCTTGCGCAGGGTTGCCACCGGTCAGCATGTTCATGTTTTGCAGGTTGAAGGCCGGTGGCGCTGACGTCGGCGTGATGCCATCGACCCACTGGCTGAGCAGGCTCAGGCTCAGGGGTTTGAACAGGCAATCGTTCATGCCGGCCTGTTTGCAGCGCTGGATTTCCTCCGGTTGCGCATTCGCCGTGAAGCCCAGCACGGTGCAGGGCGGGCAGCGCGCCTGCAGTTCATGCTGACGAATGGCGCGGGTCAGTTCATAGCCATTCATCAAGGGCATGTTGCAGTCGGCAATCACCAGATCGAAGTGGCCGGCCTTCCATAGCTTCAGGCCATCGCAGCCGTTCTCGGCAATGCTGAAGTGATGACCGAGAAACTCCAGTTGCTGACACATCAACAAGCGGTTGGCGGGATGGTCATCGACCACCAGCACACGCAGAGGTGCCTGTGAGGTCTTGATCGCGGGTTCACTTTTCACCGTGCTCACCTGTATCGGCAGTGTTTCCAGGGCCAGAGAGATGCAGACCTGCGTGCCAATGCCCGGCTGACTGCTCAATTGCAGTTGTCCGCCCATCATTTCGCACAGGTTGCGACTGATCACCAGCCCCAGGCCTGCGCCGCTTCGGCCTTGCTGGCTACTGTTTTCCGCTTGGGCAAACGGTTCGAACAAGCGCTGCTGATTCTCGGCACTGATGCCGACGCCGCTGTCCTGTACGGTCAGTTGCATCAGGGCGCGGGCAGGCACATCGGTGTTCATCAGATCCAGGGTGATCCGAACCTGTCCTTGTTCGGTGAACTTGATGGCATTGCTGACCAGATTCGACAGTACCTGCTTGAAACGCAGTGGATCGAGATACACATCGACGGCCAGATCCGGCGGATTGAAGATGACTTGCAGGCTGAGGTTTTTCTGCCGGGCGAGGCCGTCGAAGATCCTTGCCACTGACGCTACGGTGTCAACCAGATTGACCCTTTCCGGACAAAGGCTCAGGCGCCCGGATTCGATCCGGGCGATGTCGAGAATATCGCCGATCAAGCCCAGCAAGTCTTTGGCCGAATGGTAGGCGGTGTCGATCGAGGAGCGATCCGGGTGTTGTTGATCCATGCGTTTGAGCGTCAGTTCGAGCATGCCGATCACCGCATTCATTGGTGTACGGATTTCGTGACTCATGGTCGCCAGAAACGTGCTTTTCGCCCGATTGGCCTCATCTGCCTGTTCTTTGGCCGTGCGCAACTCCTCGAATAACTGGCGGCGCTCGCTGATGTCGATCCAGCCACCAATGATGCCTTTCACGTCGCCTCTGGAATCACGGTAGGGAAGTATCCAGTGATAGATCGTCAGGCGTCGGTTGCCGATGTGTAATGGCCGGTCGACGACCATCGGCGTGCCTTCGGTAATGACGCGCAGGTAATCGGCCTGAAAGGCCTCGGCCTCGAACGCATTGCTCAGGGAACCCTCAATGACGCTTTTACCGATGACGTCCTCGCGCCGGGCCTTGAACGCTTCGAGGTAGCTGTCGTTGCAGCTTTGCAGCAGGCCTTGGCGGTCGCGAACATAAATCGGATGCGGTGTGCCGTTAACCAGCGAACGCATGAATTCGAACTGGTCGTTCAGCGCCCGTTCGGCCGCCTGGCGTTGTTTGATCTGGTGGCGCATGTAGGCGTTCCACGCCAATAGCAGCAGTAACAGGCACGCGCCGATGATCACTTGGTAGAACAGGCGCTGGTAGTTGTGCCAGATGTTCTGCGATGCCGTGGAGTAACCGCGCCAACGGCCATTGATCACGCCCAGTTCATCCGGCGCGATGCTCAACAGGGCCTTGTTGATGATCGACGCCAGTTCCGTGCTGTCGCTGGCGGTCGCCAGGGAAAACGCAGCCTGGCCGGTGCCGATGGTGGTGGTGATTTGCAATGGCTGGTTAAAAATTCGCGAAGAAATGAAGTAGTTGGCAATCACCAGCGAGTTCACCGCGCCGTCGACCTGGCCTTCCGCGAGCAGCGACACCGCGCTGAAGGTATCCGCCGTTTCGATCAAATGGATGCGTGGATATTCGCGGCGCAGGTACTCGACCATTGGGTTGCCCTGAGCAATCGCCAGTTGTTTGTCTCTGAGCTGACCCAGGTTGGTCGGGCCATCGGCGCTTTTGCGGGTCAGCAGAACGTAGGAGTTTTCCAGGTATGGACGACTGAAGTTGAGGGTTTTTTCGCGCTCCGCCGTGGGCAGTAAGGCGGCGATCAGATCGGCTTGATGACGGTCTATCTGCTGGATCATTTCTGCGTCGTTGCGGCTGCGGCGGACCTCGAAACGCAGGCCGGTGCGCAGACGGATCAGCTCGAGCAGGTCGGCACTGATACCGCGAAAATTGCCGTCGTTGTCAAAGAACGTCAGCGGCGCGAATGCTTCATTGACCACCACGCTGACCACCGGGTGTTGTTTGAGCCAGGATTCTTCGCGTTGGGTCAGTTGCAGTTTCTGGTCGGTGAGCAACAAATCGCTGCCGGCGCTCCAGCGCTTGGCGATGTTCTCGCGTTCGCTGGCCGGCACAGCCTTGAGTACGGAGTCGATGACGCCCAGCAGTTGTGGGTTGTCGCGGCGTACGGCGAAGCTGAAACCCTGGGCTTCCTGCTTGCCGAAATTGGCCATGCGCACGTTGTTCAGGTAGCCCTTGTTGATCATGTAGTGCGTGGACAGGGTGTCGCCGAGAAAAACATCGGCCTGGTCGAATGCAACGGCGTTGATCGCATTCTGGTAGGAGGGGTAGCAGGTGATGAGTGCTTTGGGATACAGCGCTTTGACTTCGGGCAACGGCAAGTAGTGATAGACCATGCTCAAGCGCAGCCCGGCGAGGCCTTCGGTGAGGGAGCGGGTTTCGTCTTCGCGGGTGACCAGCACCGGCTGGTCAATGGCATAGGGCGTCGACAGCGCCAGGTTGGCATTGCTCGCTTCGAACCCGTTCGCTGTACCCAGCAGGTCGACCTGGCCATCGAGGAGCGCGCGAATCGCCGCGTCCCGAGAGGGGAAACGCTGCACGCGGATCAGCAAGCCCGTGGCTTGGCCGAGGAGTCCGGCGTAGTCGGCCGTCAGGCCTTCGTAATCCTTGCCACTGACCGTCATGTCAAAAGGCGGGTAGTCGGGCGCGGAGGTGCCCAGAACCAGTTCGTTACGCTCAAGCAGCCACTGCCGTTGGGACTGTTCGAAGGTGACCGGCACCGATTCGCTCGCCGACCGGCTGAGTAAGGCATAGTCCGGTGAAGTGCCGGGCATGGCGAACACGTTGCTGCTCAGGTAAAGACCTGCGCTCAACGCAATTAAATAGTCCTTTAAACGGCTGGGCATGCGGGCTCTCACACGAGTGCGTTTCGTTTGGCCATCTCGATAAGTTCTACAAGGGATTTGGCCTTGAGTTTTTGCATCAGGCGTTTTTTGTAGGTGCTGACGGTCTTGTTACTCAGAAACATGCCTTTGGCGATTTCCTTGTTGGTTCGACCTTGGGCGAACAGTTGCAAGACCATTAATTCACGATCATTTACGGATTTGAAAAGTTCCAGTTCGGCAAAACGGATATCGTCACTGCGCACCGGATTCAACGCTTGACTGGGGAAATAGTTGTAACCGGAAAGTACCGCTTTTATTGCACTGACCAGTTCGCTCAATTCCTCCTGTTTACAGACATAACCCGATGCACCGGATTGCATGCAGCGAATGCCGAACAGTGTCGGGCACTGTGCCGTCAGAATCAGGATCTTCAGGGGGGAACCCATGGCGTTGAAGCGGGCCAGCACTTCCAGACCGTCCAGCTTGGGAATACTCACATCGAGAATGACCAGGTCGGGCATGCACTCGCGGACCATTTGCATGGCGTCGACCCCGTTGTCGCTTTCGCCAACGACCTTGTAACCTTCATGCTCCAGCAGCATTCGAACGGCGAGACGGATGACCGGGTGATCGTCGACAATAAAAACGGAGTTCATAATCAAATCCCATGCAAGCACGAATAAAGCGCGCACCTTAGCTCAGATGAATGAGCACTCGCATGGAGTGACATGGCTCCAGTCACGTTATCGGATTATTCCTACAATTAATGAGGAAACGGACTACGTTCAAACTAGGTTTGACGTAAGGAAGTGCAGGATTTGAACGGGCTTATAGTTTGACTTCAATGATTTGCAAGTGCTGGTGTAAATGGGTTTTTTATCGATGTTTAAAGTTGCTGATCCGACGGTGGGTAATAGTGGCTTTTGCGGTGATATGAGTCTTTCGTCAAAAGCCTTCGGGTCGACAAAGACATGCGGGTGACCAATGTTATGGCCACCCGCATGTTTCGGAGTCAGTGACTGGAGCGGCCGGTCATTTCCAGCGCCATGTCGCTGGCGTAGCTGTCGGTCATGCCGGCAATGAAATCGATCATGCGCAGAAACGAGGTGTGTAACGAACCCTGCGGATCCGGTGCGTTACTGCCCAGCAGATCGAGAATGCGCCGGCTTTTGAACGACGGCGTGCGACCGTTGTGTTGTTCCAGCGCGGCGCCGCAGAACGAATTGAGCAGGATCTCCAGCGTGGTATACGCGCCGATTTCATGCAGGGTTTTGCGTTTGTCCTGAAAGATTTTCTTGCGGGCGATGTCCTTGGCATTCAACACGCAACGCTTGGCCGGGCCGTGCATGTGTTCGACCAGATCGCCGTGCAGCGTGCCGGCAAGCAGCGCGTCCTGTTGCTCGACAAATGCGCGTGCGGCGGCGTTGGTCAAATGCTCGATGGCCTTGCCGCGCAGGATCGCCAGTTTGCGTCGGCGCGAATCCTGCGGGCCAAGCTGACGATAGGTTTCCGGCAGATCATCGCCCACCAGCCCGAGCAGCAGCGACTCGACTTCGGCGTATTCCAGCAGCTCCATTTCGAGACCGTCTTCGAGATCGATCAGCGCGTAGCAGATGTCGTCGGCGGCTTCCATCAGGTACACCAGTGGGTGGCGCGCCCAGCGTTGATCCTCGATTTGCGGCAGGCCCAGTTTATGGGCGATCTGCTCAAGCAGCGGCAGTTCGCTCTGGTAGCAGCCGAACTTGTGTTTCTTGTAGCCCAGGGAGTCGGCGTGGCGCGCGGTCCAGGGGTATTTCAGGTAGGTGCCAAGGGTCGCGTAGGTCAGCCGCGTGCCGCCATCGAACTGATGGTATTCAAGCTGAGTCAGTACCCGAAAGCCCTGGGCGTTGCCTTCGAAATTGAGGAAGTCAGCGCGCTCGGCTTCGCTCATGCCGTCGAGCCAGCCGCGCCCGGCCGCCTGTTGGAACCAGTGGCGAATGGCATCTTCACCGGAATGGCCGAACGGCGGATTGCCGATGTCGTGGGCCAGACACGCCGACTGCACGACCATGCCGAGGTCGGCCGGGTCGCACCATTCGGGCAAGGCACTGCGCAGGGTTTCGCCCACTCGCATGCCCAGCGAACGGCCGACGCAACTGACTTCCAGCGAATGGGTCAGGCGCGTGTGAATGTGGTCGTTGCTGGTGACCGGGTGCACCTGGGTCTTGCGCCCGAGGCGGCGGAAGGCACCGGAGAAAATGATGCGGTCATGGTCTTTGTGGAAGGGGCTGCGGCCAAGTTCTTGCGGGCTGTGCAGCGGCTTGCCTAGGCGTTCGCGGTTGAGCAGGGTTTGCCAATCCAAGGCTGATTCTCTCCGTCAGGTGACTGGGGGCGTTGGCCCCTAGCTTCCCGGTTCACGCCCGCCCCTGCAAGCGGAACTACAGTCCCGCCGCGTCGATGTCGATCAGCAGCAAACGCTCACCGTTGTCGAAAAATTGCCCGGCCGTCAGGCAGTACTGATTGCTGGTGGCATCGCGGTAGGTATTGGAGAGTGTCAAACGCCGCTCCTCCCAGCCTTCGGCGAGCAAATGATAGAAGTACGGACGCCACGACCAGTTGTGCCCCAGATAACGATTGTCGGCGACCCAGCCGTGCTGTCGCCATTCGAGGTTGGGCGTCAGTTGCGTGCCGTGGCGATCGCATTGATAAAACCGCAGCAGCCAGGGGAAGGCGTCCAGTTGTGGCAATGCGCTCAACGGTGCGTGAGCCTGCGCCCAGGTTTGCAGGATCGACATCAGTTCGCCGAGTTGCTGGCGCATTTGCATCAGTCGCCCGCGCTCAGCGAGTTTCTGCTGGACATAGCGCTGGCGCAGCTCGGCGAAACGTTGCACAAACGCATCGGTGGCGAAGAACTCTTCTTGCGCCCGCGCGAACAGGAATCCCTGCACATAGCGCGATCCGCATTCCAGGGCGAAATTCAATTGCGCTTCGGTCTCCACGCCCTCGGCAATGATCCAGCAGCCAGTCTTCTCGGCCATTTGCGCGAGGGCCTTGACCACATCACTGCTCGGCCCGCCCAGTGCCGCGGCCTGGAACAGGCGCATATCGAGTTTGAGAATGTCCGGTTGCAGCGCCAGCACTCGATCCAGTTGCGAGTAACCGGCGCCAAAATCGTCGATGGCGATTCTCGCTCCCGCCTCGCGATACCGCGCAACCACTTCGGCCAGGCGTTGACCATTGCCACCCAGTTCGGTGATCTCGAAGACGATGCGTTGCGGGTCGATAGCGTAGCGCGCCAATTGTTTGAGGCTGGGCAGGGCTTGATCGGCGCGCAGGCGACTGATCCAGCGCGGCGACATGTTCAGGCTGAGAAACCAGTCCGCCGGTGCTTCATGCAAGCGGCTCAAGGCGTTATCGCGGATCTGCCGGTCGAGACGGCGCAGGGCAATGGCGGGTGTGCGCGGATCGGCGAACAACGGCCCGACCGAAGTCAGTTGGCCGTCGGCCTGGCGCAGGCGGCCCAATGCTTCGACGCCGGCAATGCGTCCCGTGGCGGTATCGATAAAAGGTTGAAAGCAGGCGAGCGGTTGCCCGTCGATCACGGGGCCTCCTTAGTCGTTCTTGTTCTGATTGAACCCCGTCGACCGGGTAGGCGCACGGGATTGAACCTCCGGATAAAGAGGTTCATCCCGCCGATAGTGCAAGAATGTAGCCAGATGTATCTGTTTAGCGTTTGGCCGAACTCTGCATCACCAGTTTGATCAGCGGCCCGAGGCTGGTGCCCAGCCGGATCAAGCGGCTCAACCCGCCGACGCCGCCGCTTTTCGCGCCTTTGCCGGTGATAAAGCCCAATAGCGTAACGGCGGCCACGCCCCACAATGGCGCGTGTTTGATGCCGAAACCACCTTGCAGGTTTTGCGTCATGCCACGCATGCGATGCAGGGGTTGCAGGACTTGCCCGGCTTCATGACGAATTTCCTGGCGATGCATTTCCATGCGCAGGCGGATCAAAGCCTTGCGCATTTCCCGCCGCGAGCTGTTGTGTGGCAGTTCAGGCAGGCTCATGGCAACAGGCGCTCCCGGTCGTTGGCCAGCTCTTCGAGTGTGCCGTGGAAAGGCGAGGATTCATCGAAGATCGCAGCCTTGAGGCGTAGTCCGCAGAAGATCGAGGCCAGGGTATAAAAGACGCACAGGCCGATGATCGCGGCAAGCCGGTAAGTGTCCCAGAACACGATCATCACCAATGTCGATAAACCCACCAGCAACAACAGGGCAAAGACCAAGGCCAGACCTGCGAACAGCAACAGGCTGACGGTTCGTGATTTCTGCTCCTGCAATTCGATGCCGAACAATTCGACATGGCTGTGCAGCAGACCCAGAACGGCGGCGCCCAAGCGTCGCGTGGAAGAGGCGGTGCCCGCAGTCGGGCCGGATTCACCGATCGACATAATCAGCGCCGAGTGGCCAGCAGGCCGATCAGAAAGCCGACACCGGCGGCAATACCGACGGATTGCCACGGGTTGGCCGACACGTAATCTTCTGTAGCGGTGACAGCAGCCTGACCGCGATCGCGCAGGGTTTCTTCGGTCAGTTTCAGGGTCTCGCGAGCGCGCAGCAGGCTGTCGTGGATCTGCTCGCGTAGCTCATCGGCCTGATCGCCGGCCAGGGTGGCGGTGTGCTCGAGCAACCGTTCGGTGTCGGCGACCAAAGTCTGGAAGTCGTTCATGAGGATTTCTTGAGCAGTCTTTGCCTTGATGCTGGCCATGGTGGATCTCCGTAAGTGACGTCTGAAGCGTTCGAGTATGAGCCTTGCGCGAAGGTTCAGTACAAATGACTGGTACAACTTTTGCTGTGTCGTGGTGCGTCGCCCGACCGTTATGCGCTGTTGCCGGGCGTGCGCCTTGAGAAACCTTATCCCAAACAAGCCCGGTTCGTGTCAGCACATCGACCTCGTGCGCCAAACCAGTTCGCCGGACCTTCGGATCCGTGACTGTGCGGTCGCAACTTGGTGCATGAAATGTGCGCATGAACCGCTTTGGTGCCTTTTTCGCCTTTAGGTCTGCCTGCTTATGGAAAATCTGCAAAGCGCTGTGGACACGCTGGTTCACAGTTCCAATACCTTGTTCATTCTGATCGGTGCGGTGATGGTGCTGGCGATGCATGCCGGTTTCGCCTTTCTGGAAGTCGGTACGGTGCGCCAGAAAAACCAGGTGAATGCGCTGTCGAAGATTCTCAGTGATTTCGCTGTCTCGACCCTGGCCTATTTCTTTATAGGCTATTGGATCTCCTACGGCGTGACGTTTATGCAACCGGCGGCGGTGCTGAGTGCCGACCACGGTTACGGACTGGTGAAGTTTTTCTTCCTGCTGACTTTTGCTGCCGCGATCCCGGCGATCATCTCCGGCGGCATCGCCGAACGCGCGCGTTTCGTGCCGCAGTTGTGCGCCACGGCGCTGATCGTAGCGTTCATCTATCCGTTTTTCGAAGGCATGATCTGGAACGGCAACTACGGTCTGCAAGCGTGGCTGACGGCGCAGTTCGGCGCCGCTTTCCATGATTTTGCCGGTTCCGTGGTGGTGCACGCCATGGGCGGTTGGCTGGCGCTGGCGGCGGTGCTGTTGCTCGGACCACGCAATGGCCGTTACCGCGACGGGCGTCTGGTGGCGTTCGCCCCCTCGAGCATTCCTTTCCTGGCCCTGGGTTCGTGGATTCTGATTGTCGGCTGGTTCGGCTTCAACGTGATGAGCGCGCAGACGCTGCAAGGCGTCAGTGGTCTGGTGGCGGTCAATTCGTTGATGGCGATGGTCGGCGGCACCATGGCAGCACTGCTGGTCGGGCGCAATGACCCGGGTTTTCTGCACAACGGCCCATTGGCCGGGTTGGTGGCGATCTGTGCCGGGTCCGATCTGATGCATCCGGTCGGTGCGCTGGTGACCGGTGCAATTGCCGGCGCGCTGTTCGTCTGGTGCTTTACCGCCGCGCAGGTGAAATGGCGCATCGACGATGTCTTGGGCGTGTGGCCATTGCACGGTTTGTGCGGCGTCTGGGGCGGGATTGCCTGCGGGATCTTCGGCCAGACCGCGCTCGGCGGGATCGGTGGCGTCAGCCTGATCAGCCAGTTGATCGGCACCGTACTCGGCGTCGCTGTGGCGCTGGTCGGTGGTTTCGTCGTATACGGCGCGATCAAGGCGCTGCACGGGCTGCGCCTGAGTCAGGAACAGGAGTATTACGGCGCCGATTTGTCGCTGCACAAGATCGGCGCGGTAAGCCAGGATTAAGTCTCGGCATCGTCGCTACCCGGATAGAAACCGTGGAGCAGGCGATAGCGGTCGATGCGCACCTGATCGACTTTCTCCTGCACCTGATGCGCCGGCAGACCAAGCATGATCAAGGCGTGAGAGGCGAGCATCAGGCTTGACTCCAATAGCTCCGGCACCACTTCGGTGGCGCCGGCGGCTTTCAATTCGGCCCATTGGCTGTCGTCGCGGGTGCGTACCAGGATCGGCACATGGGCGTTGAGCCGGCGCGCTTCCTTGAGGATGCGCAGGGCAATGTCACTCTGATCCACGGCGACCACCAGCAGTTTTGCGCGCAGCAGGCCAACGGCGTTCAGCAGATCGCCGCGCGACGAGTCGCCGTAATGCACGTCACTTTCTCCAATGGCGGCTTCCTGCACCCGTACCGGGTCATTGTCCAGTGCGATATAGGGCTGTTTGGCATTGCGCATGAAACGACCGATGGATTGGCCGACGCGGCCGTAACCACAAATCACCACATGCTGGTTGAGGTCGGCGTTGAGTGCGCTGATCTCTTCGATTTGCGCTTCCTGATTGGGTTTGCGGTGCAGGACTGCAGCGATACGTGGCGCGGCGCGCAGCAGCAGGGGCGTCAGCAGCATCGAGCAGAATGTCGCTGCGAGCAGCAGGTCGCCCAGCGCTTCGGGCATCATGCTGTGTTGCTGCATCTGCGCCATGAGTGCGAAGCAGAACTCGCCACCTTGGGCCAAGGCCAGGCCGCTGCGCCACGCCGTTTCGCTGTCACTGCCGCGCCACTTCACCAACAAGGCGACGACGATGCCTTTGATCACCATCAACCCTAGGGTGAGTCCGAGGATCAACAGGCTGTGACTGAGGAACAGTTGCAGGTCGATGAGCATGCCGATGCTGACGAAAAACACCCCGAGCAGGATGTCGCGAAACGGTCGGATGTCGGCCTCGATCTGATGCCGATAGTGGCTTTCACCGAGCAACATGCCGGCCAGAAATGCACCGAGGGCAGGGGACAGGCCCAGCAGGTGAGTCAGCCATGCGGTCAACAGCACAATCACCAGCGCCAGCAGCACGAACAACTCTGCCGAACGTGACGCGGCCACTTCATGGAACAGCCGCGGCAGTAACCAGCGACTGGCCAGCAGCAGACCGACAAACAGCACCACGGTTTTTGCCAACGTCAGTGGCAGCGCCCAGTACCAGACTTGCTCGCTGCTACCGGCGAACACGGGAACCAGCGTCAACAGCAACACCGCGATCACGTCCTGAAACAGCAACACGCCAACGGCATTCTGCCCGTGGCTGCTGAACACCTCACCGAGGCTGCCCAGTTCTTTGGTCACGATCGCTGTGGATGACAACGAAAGCCCGGCGCCGAGCAACAGCGCTGGCGTCATCGGCATGCCCAGCAGCATCAGCAACAAACCGAGCAGCGCCGTGCTGATCAGCACTTGCTGGCTGCCGAGACGAAAAACCACCTGGCGCAGAGCGATCATCTTCGACAGGGAAAACTCCAAACCCAGTGAAAACAACAGAAACACCACGCCCAATTCGGCCACATCCGGCAGGTGTTCGCTCTCGTTGACCCAGTCGAATGCACTCGGCCCCACCAGCAATCCCACGCACAGATAACCCAGCACCGGCGGCAGCCGCAAGCGCCGGAACAGGGCAATCACCACGAGGGACGAGGCGAGGATAATCAACAGATTGGCAAACACTGGACACTCCGATGTCAGATTCAGGCTTTTCAAGCGTAGAGGCAAAAAGGCCAGGAGGATCGCGTAATTGGTTTTTGTGCAGACTGATTTGCGTCAGGGTTTTGCCTGTGAGTTCTTGCCCAGGCGCTGGAGCCTTTGGGCGGTGGCGGCTCGACGGGTTTTCAGGTGCGGCTTAGAATAGGCCCACTCATTTTCTGGTTGAGCGCTCATGCTTCCTGAATGTCAGTTGTTTGGCACCCTGGGGTGCCATTTGTGCGAAGTCGCCGAGGCTGAGCTGATGCCTTTTGTCGAGCATGGCTTGCTGGTTGAACTGGTCGATATTGCTGAAGACGAATCCTGGTTCGAGGCTTATAGCCTACGGATTCCAGTATTGCGCCGTGTCGATACAGGTGCTGAGCTGGGCTGGCCATTCAGCGCTGATGAGGTCGTGGCATTTCTGCGTTGATCCGTATTTTCCAGTTCATCCCGCCGGTCGCCGCTGCCATCCATTCCTTGGCATTTTGCGGATTGTTCGGTTACTGTATGTTCATACAGTAAATGCGTCAGAGGGATGAACCGTGGTCAATGTCGAACAGTTGAAGAACAGCGTGAACCGGATGTCGGTTGATGTGGTGCGCGAGGCCGTTCTCGAACTGCGCCTCGACGGGTTGGTCACGGAGGGCAAGACGCCGTTCAACAAACTGCATTTCAACACCTGCTTCGCCGAGATCGAGGCCTTGTTTCAGCGTGCCGGTTACCACAAACAACTGGATGTGGTCGGTTACCAGGGCTTGCTCTACGCCTTGTACGACCCGGGTCGCTGGGAGGCCGTCGATGTGCTGCGCTGGCTCAAGGAGTTCACAGACGCCGCAGCGCTCAAGTCGATCCCGGCCTGAGCAATCTGCGCTAGGTTCGTCTCCCTCTGTGTTGGATAATGCCGAGCTGTATTGAGGGTCCGAATTTTCGTATGTCCACATCTACATTCTCTGCTGCTCAGAATCAGGCGAGCACGCTTTATCTGCCGCCCGGTGCGTGGCTGACCGTACTCGATTGTCTGTGCGAGCATTTCCGCGCGATTGACCGCGAACAATGGCTGGACCGGATCGCCCGGGGACGGGTGCTGGATGGTCATGGCCAGCCGATCTCGGTGGATCTGGCTTACAAGGAAGGTTTGCGGATTCATTATTTTCGCGAAGTGCCGGACGAGAAGCCGATCCCGGTGGTCGAGTCGATTCTGTATGCGGACGAACATCTGGTGGTGGCTGACAAACCGCATTTTCTGCCGGTGACGCCCGCCGGAGAATACGTTGAGCAAACCTTGTTGCGCAGGCTGATTCGTCGTCTGGACAATCCGCACCTGGTGCCGCTGCACCGCATCGACCGGCACACGGCGGGACTGGTGATTTTCTCGGCCAACCCGCAAACCCGTTCGGCCTATCAGTCATTGTTCCCGACGCGGCAGATCGACAAGCGTTATGAGGCTATCGCCCCGGCGCTGCCAGACCTGCAATTCCCCCTGGTGCACAAAAGCCGTCTGGTGGATGGCGAACCGTTTTTCCGCATGCAGGAAGGCGCGGGTGTCAGCAATACCGAAACGGCGGTGGAGGTCCGGGAAAAACATGGCGATCTGTGGCGTTATGGGTTGTTTCCGGTGACCGGCAAGAAACATCAACTGCGCGTCCACATGACAGCGTTGGGCGCGAGCATCTGTAACGATCCTTTTTATCCGGCTGTGTTGAAAGACGCCGAGGACGACTACGCCAATCCGTTGAAGTTGCTGGCGCAAGGTCTGCGGTTTATCGACCCGGTGACCGGTGACGAGCGCGAATTCGAGAGCCGGATCACGCTGCAGTGGTGATACCGACTTCACTTTTCGAGCGCCCATGAAAAAGCCCGCAATCAATGCGGGCTTTTCTGTATCCGGTGTCGATCCAGAGCTTACAGCTCTTTAACGGTACGAACCTGATCCTTGTTGATGCGAGTTTCTTTGCCGTCCAGCTGTTTGAACTCGTAGAAGCCCGAATCGTCATCGTATTTCGGGGTGTCGACGGCCTGGATTTCGCGACCGTCATTCAAGGTGATCACTGTAGGCGACGAGCAACCGGCGAGGGTGGCAAGGCCCAGTGCGAGCATGAAAGTGGCGAGGGTCCGTTGAGTCATGGGTGTGTCTCCGAATGGGAATTCTTTTGGTTACTGAGCTTGAGACGTATACAAGGCGTGAGAGTTCCTTGAATGGTGTCAGTCTGACACAGTGTTGTGGGAATTTAACAGTTCGGGGGTGTTGAGGTTGGCCAGTCGCGGGTCGTTGTCCGGGCACTCCAGGGCAGTGGCGCCGAGATTGCGCATGACCCGCCCGGGGCTGCGCTCACCGGCGTTCCAGGCGTTTTCGAAGGCGTCTAGCAAAGCCACCGGAATCACACACAGCAGCGGTTCCCAATGCCCGTCATGGCGCAACATTAAAGGTTTTTCAGGATTGTGATTGGCCGTCTCGCGCATGCTTTGCAGTAACGCTGCGTCAATGCGCGGGACATCACAGGGCAAGACCAGCAGGTGCGAATGGCGCGCCGCTTTCAGGCCCGCACGAATGCCGGCCAATGGCCCCGGAAAATCGCCCTCGTCATCGACCACCAATTGATCGGCGAATGGCGCGTAACGCCCGCGATTACGGTTGCAGGAGATGATCAGGTCGTCAGTCAGTGCACGGACCTTGCGCTGCAAATGCGCAATCAACGGCTCGCCCTGCCACTCGACCAGGCCTTTGTCCTGACCGCCCATGCGTTGGCCGCGTCCGCCTGCCAGGAGCAGAATGGAGCAGGGTGGCAATTGCGTATTCAGGGGCATGGCAGCTCTCCAGAGGGGCGGCGAAAAAATGAGGCGCTGTGATATAACACCGGGCTGTTTCTCCTACAACTGGACGAGCCTATGAAAGCCAAGGCTGATGTACCTTTCGTGCCGCTCAATATTGCGGTGCTGACAGTCAGTGACACCCGCACCCTGGAAACCGACACCTCAGGTCAGGTCTTTGTCGACCGCTTGACGGCGGCAGGCCATTTTCTGGCGCAGCGGGTCTTGCTCAAAGATGACCTCTACAAAATTCGCGCGCAAGTCGCCACCTGGATTGCCGACGATGTCGTACAAGTCGTGCTGATCACCGGCGGTACAGGTTTTACTGGCCGCGACAGTACTCCTGAAGCAGTTGCCTGCCTGCTCGACAAACAGGTCGACGGGTTTGGTGAGTTGTTCCGGCAGATTTCGGTAGCCGATATCGGCACCTCCACGGTGCAGTCCCGTGCGCTGGCCGGTCTGGCCAATGGCACGCTGGTTTGCTGCCTGCCGGGTTCGACCAATGCCGTACGCACTGGTTGGGATGGCATTCTGGGCGAGCAGTTGGACGCTCGTCATCGCCCGTGCAATTTCGTGACTCATTTGAAGCAGGCGGCGCCTTGTGAATCCCGTGGGTAAGCCGGGCAAGACCGGGGCATTGATGCCGGTCGAGGTGGCACTGGCGCGTCTGCTTGAGATGGCCGAAGCCTCGCCAATTGCCGAGCATGAATACTTGCCGCTGGCTCAGGTTCAGGGACGTGTGCTGAGCGAAGATCTGATTTCGACGCTGGATCTGCCGCCTTGGCCTAACAGTGCCATGGACGGATATGCGTTGAACCTGGCGGACTGGACTGGCGAGCCCATGCCGGTCAGTCAGAAAGTGTTCGCCGGGCAATCCCCAGAGCCTTTGAAACCGGGCACCTGTGCACGGATTTTCACCGGCGCTCCAGTACCTGCGGGCGCTGATTGCGTGGAAATGCAGGAAAACGCAGAGGTTCAAACCGATGAAATGGTGCGCTTCCTCGAACCGATGAAAGTCGGGCAGAACATACGCCCGCAAGGCCAGGAAACCACCGTCGGTGAGCTGATCCTGCCTGCCGGAACCCGCTTGGGTCCGATAGAGCAGGGGCTGGCCGCATCGTTGGGCTGCGCCGGGTTGAAGGTGGTGCGCCAAGTTCGCGTGGCGGTGATTTCCACCGGCGATGAATTGGTCGAACCAGGCCAGGCGTTGGGGCCGGGTCAGATATACAACAGCAATCGGGTGCTGCTGTGCAGCTGGCTGCAACGTCTGGGCTGTGAGGTGATCGATGCCGGTATTCTTCCGGATAATCTGGCCACTACCCGCGCCCGCCTGGGTGAATTGCAGGATGTTGATTTTATTCTTTCCACCGGTGGCGTGTCGGTGGGTGAGGCGGATTTTCTCGGTATCGCTTTGCGAGAAGAGGGCGAGCTTGCCCTTTGGAAGCTGGCGATCAAACCCGGTAAACCGCTCACGTTCGGCCATTTCCGCAACGTGCCGGTGATCGGCTTGCCAGGCAATCCGGCGTCGACACTGGTGACCTTTGCGCTGCTCACTCGACCTTACCTGTTGCGCCGGCAGGGCGTGCGGGACGTCGAGCCGCTGAAGTTCACCGTACCGGCTGGTTTTGACTGGCCGGTGGCAGGCAATCGGCGTGAGTACCTGCGGGGCCGTCTGGAGCAAGGACGGGCGACTGTTTACCGCAACCAGAGCTCAGGCGTGCTACGTAGCGCGGTGTGGGCGGATGGATTGGTCGAAGTGCTGGAAGGTCGCACGCTGAGCGCAGGAGACCCCGTAGTCTTCATTCCGCTGAGTGACCTGCTGGGCTGATCACTGTCATGCAAATGCAGGCGTCGGCTGACTGAGACGGCGCCTGCAATGACTCATTCACTTAATTGCTGATCAATGTCACAAGCTGGTCGAATCGGCTATTGGCCACCCAGCCCAGCAGACCCAGCACGACCGCTGTTGCACCCGCCGAGTAGGCGAGCCGGTGCTTGATCGTTCTGACGTCACCGCGGATTTCATCCATGTCCCGCCGAAGGTATTTGAGATGGGTCTCCAGCTCGGTTACTCGGGGTTCCATATCAATTTCTCCAGTGGTTCTGGCGCTGTTTTTGAAATCGGACTTATGCTTCGCGCGACTTTCGACGAGGGGGCCAACGGGACTCACTGGCATTCTGGCTTCATGACTTGGCATGGAAGCATCCACCGGTTGTTTCGATTGTTCGCTTGCAAGCTTTTCCAGCTCTCGAACTGGCAAGAGCCCTGGGGGTGTATCCACTCATTACATGCACGTCCTTGTGTGTTGGATTGAAGATCGATACCGCGAGCACACGGTGACCCAATGCTCGGACCGGGTCAATTAAGCCGATTCCGCATGTTTTGTAAGAAAAAATACCGCTGTGTAGGACGCCCGCGCCAAAAGGTTGAATTAATTAGGGGGCTGACGGCTTTTTTGCCTGCCGCTGCGGTCAAGATGTCTCGACCGATTCGATTTTGGGAGAGACGTGATGAGTGAACGCCGGGCGCTGTTGATTCTGCATGGCAAGCAGGCACTCAACGAGGCGGTTCGCACCGCCGTCGAGGACAAGCGCAAGCAAGGCTGGGAGCTGGCCGTGCGTCTGACCTGGGAGGCAGGGGACGCTCAGCGTTGGGTTGAGCAGGCTTTGGCGGATGGCTACACGAAGATCATCGCCGGCGGTGGCGATGGCACCTTGCGCGACATTGCCGAGGCGCTCGCGGCGCACCCGGGCAAAGCCAGCCTGGTGCTTTTACCCTTGGGCACCGCTAACGACTTTTCCCGCGCCGCCGGTGTGCCACTGGAGCCTGCCGAAGCGCTTGAGCTGCTTGATGTGCCGCCGCGCGACATCGATCTGGGCGAAGTGGGCGGGCAGATTTTCCTGAATATGGCCACGGGGGGGTTCGGCAGTCAGGTCACGGCCAATACTTCCGAGGACCTGAAAAAAGTACTCGGCGGTGCAGCCTATCTGTTCACCGGTTTGTCACGATTCAGTGAGCTGCATGCCGCTTATGGTGAACTTCAGGGGCCGGACTTTCACTGGAGTGGCGAAATGCTCGCGCTGGGTATCGGCAATGGCCGTCAGGCCGGTGGCGGGCACGTACTGTGCCCGGAAGCGCTGGCCGATGACGGGTTGCTGGATATCAGTATCCTGCCGGCGCCACAGGAGCTGGTGGGCACGTTGAAGACGCTGCTCAGCGATGGTTTCGGCATCGATAACATGTTTATCCGAGCCCGTTTGCCATGGGTCGAAATCAAAGTGGCCGAGGGACTCTGCATCAATCTGGATGGCGAACCACTGGAAGGTGACAGCTTGCGATTTGAAGCGCGTCCGGCAGCGTTGCGCGTGCATTTGCCGGAGCACTCTCCATTGTTGGGCGGCGCCGGATCGGTCAGTCGTCCAGGCTGATGATCTGTTCGCGCACGGCGAACAGAACCAGGCCCGCCACGTCGTAGATTTGCAGGCGCTTCATGATCTGTGAACGGTGGGTCTCGACAGTCTTGATGCTCAGCCCCAGACCATTGGCGATTTCCCGGGTGGATTTGCCCCGCACGATCAAGCGCAGGATTTCCAGTTGGCGCGCGGTCAGATTGTGCGAGTCGGCGATTTCCGGCTGCTGCTTCTGATTACGGGTCAGGGCCTGATTGATCACTGTGTGGGCGATGGCCGGGCTCAGGTAGCGCTCGTTGTTGCGCAAGGCTTCCAGTGCATGTTCGAGTTCGGTGGCCGTGGTGTCTTTGAGCAGATAGCCGTGGGCGCCGGATTCCAGTGCCTGCATGATCAGCGCCGGATCGGTATGCATCGACAGGATCAGCACCTTGCTCTGCGGACGGACTCGCTTGAGTCGCTGCAAGGCTTCCAGGCCACCGGTTTCTTTCATGGAGATATCCAGCAGCACGATATCCGGACTCAGTTGCTCGACCATTTCGAGCAACTGCGAGCCGTCATTGGCCTCGCCAATCACCGCGTAACCGGGAATATCCAGCACCAGAGCGCGCACGCCGGCCCTGATCAGCGAGTGGTCATCCACCAGAAGTAAGTTGCAAGTCAACGCATAACCTTATTCGTACTGGCCCGCTCGAGTGCGCGAGGCGCCCAAGGGAAGAGTGCTTCGATTTGGGTGCCTTTGCCTGGCTCGCTGATGACGTTCAGGGTGCCACCCAGTTGCTCGATACGTTCGGCCATCCCGGCCATGCCTCGTTGTCCTTCTCGACCCGGATTGGCAGCCGGAGCGAACCCCTGGCCGTCATCGCTGATCAGCAACGTCAGACCTTTGGGCAGACGTTGCACGCGTATCACCAGGTTTTTCGCCTGGGCGTGACGCAGAATATTGGTAACAGCCTCTTGGGTAATACGAAAGGCGGCGACCGCCATTTCTTCCGGGATACCGTTAAGGCGCTGCTGGCAATCGAGGCTCCAGTGCACGCTGGTGTTGGTTAATGTCTTGAGCAGATGCGCGCGCAGGCTGGCTTCAAGCCCCAGGCTGGTCAACTGGCGCGGATTGAGAATGGCCGAAACGTCGCGCACCTTATTGAGGGTTTCTTCCAGGGTGTCGCACAGCGCCGTGCAGTGTTCCTGCAAGTCATCCGGCATGCGCCGCTTGAGCCACTCGCTTTGCAGTTTGGCAGCCGTCAGCAACTGGCCGATATCGTCATGGAGTTCGCGGCTGAGGCGATGGCGTTCGTTTTCCTGGACTTCCAGCAGGCGGTCAGCGAGTTCTTGCGGCTGAAACTTGATCGATTTGCGTGACAACCGATATTGCACCCAGACGCACGCGGTGGCGGCCATGTCGAGCAGTAGCAAGCCCAGGCTGAGTGGTGTCGAAAGACCATAGGTCAGCAGGCTGCCGAGCGTTGCCGCGATGCACAGTATGAGTGTGAACCGGCGTGCATTTTCCCGGGAGG
Source organism: Pseudomonas sp. TNT2022 ID642 (assembly GCF_028656995.1). Taxonomy (NCBI): domain Bacteria; kingdom Pseudomonadati; phylum Pseudomonadota; class Gammaproteobacteria; order Pseudomonadales; family Pseudomonadaceae; genus Pseudomonas; species Pseudomonas sp. TNT2022 ID642. The sequence goes on from NZ_JAMDGW010000002.1 coordinate 73,407, forward strand.
GTGGCCATGTGGTGATTGACTTGAGGCTGGCGTACATAACGGATGGAGCCAATGGATGTTCGCTGCGGGCAGACCGGCCGGAGGCTGGCGGGTCTCTGTCTGAAAATGCTGTCACTTATGTTATTGATTTCAACGCGGTTCGCTGAACGCATTGACCGCCAACTTCAACGGATGGCTCTCTCTGAAATCACTATGCCATTAATTCGAAAGCAACTAATGGGCGGCATAATACCACTTAAGATACCGTTGGTCGCGCTCGCTATATATGTCCATTGAGTCAGGAAATACGTGATATTGGACGTAAGTTCCATAATGGAAAATAGACGGTTTATTGTCTTCGATAGATGTCGGTGTTGCCCGAAGTTGTGCTTCTTAACACACAGGCAAACCCTTAGGCTGGCAGGAAACATTTGTGTCTGTCAGAGGTGATTATTTAATTCGACTTGTCGCTGGCAGGTATGAACTATTTCAATTACGACATTCACGTCCCGACAGTCTGCAGGTGTTCAGAGTGATGATCAGGCTTGCCCGGAATAGGGCCGTTGGGGCAAACGTTTGCTCGCGAGTGGTGGCTGAAGCTGGCTTTGGCCGACTTGATAGGCGAAGGCTTCGATCAGCGAGGCCTGTTCGCTTTCATCCAGACTCAGTTGCCCGGTCTTCTGATCGATCAGTTCAAGCTGCCAGGCCATCAGCGTGAAGCAATCCTGCAATGCTTGCAGAGCCTGTTCGTGAAGGTCGATGCGATCCTGGGGCAGGTTGAGCAGGCTGTAAATGTGCAGCGAGAATTCGGAGATCGCTTCTAGCGCCAGGGCTTCAGCCCGGCGTGCGAGTTTGAGGAGGGTGCCGAGCATGCACTCGATGGCGTCCTTGTCGTTGCTGATCAGTTGCAAATGGCTGAGGCATTCTTCGGACTTGGCCAGAAGTTTTTCGGCCTCGGCAAGGAATTCGGGGAAGCGTTCTACCCACTCTTTGCGGTCCATTGGCATGCTTATCTCCACCACGTCATGTCTGATGAGGGAATGCCGTGTGTGGCGACGATCATGAATCGTCGGGAGATCGCGCCCAGACGTGCAGGTGCACACACTGAGGGGGTCCAGAGGGCTTGTTTCCGCTGAATTGCGATCGCACACAATAGCCTGACTCCGTTCATGCAATGAGAATGGCGTCACATTAATGGCTATTGGATATTGCGAATATCAGGTTGGGCCTGATTGATACTAGGGGAATCCCTTAGGCGCGGGAACCTACCGTGCAAACCGAGGTCGCGCCGCAGAGAATGTAGCAGATGAAAATCACTGCGCCAGTAAAGCATGATGTTAATGTGACATCAATGCCCGATCATGGCATTTTTGACGAGGCTGGCTTGGCAATCAAGAACTGCCATTTGCCGCCGATAACCTCACATAGTGAATTCATCAGAACAAGCCCAGGAGTCATTGATGGCCGGCATTCTCGACACGGTAGACCAACGCACGCAACTGGTGGGTGAGAATCGCCTGGAAATTCTCATGTTTCGACTGGCCGGGCGTCAGTTGTTCGCGATCAACGTGTTCAAGGTTCAGGAAGTGCTGCAACTGCCGAAACTGACCCTGATGCCGCAGCGTCACCCGTTTGTGTGCGGAGTGGTCAACCTGCGCGGTCAGACCTTGCCGGTGATCGATCTGTCGCAGGCGATCGGCATGCGTCCCTTGGTGCCGGGTCCGAACAGCACCATCATCGTCACCGAGTACAACCGCTCGGTACAGGCCTTCCTCGTCGGTGGCGTGGATCGCATCGTCAACATGAACTGGGAAGCCATTCTGCCGCCGCCGACCAGCGCCGGACGTCAGCATTACCTGACCGCGATCAGCAAGGTCGACGATCAACTGGTAGAAATCATCGACGTCGAGAAAGTTCTCGCCGAAATCGTTCCGTACAACGCCAAGGTCTCGCGTGAAAAACTCGATGATCCGGTGCTGGAGCGCGCCCGTGGCCGTGAGGTGCTGCTGGTGGACGACTCCAACGTGGCGCTTTCGCAATTGCGCGACACTCTCGGCCAGCTCGGCGTGAAAATGCACATCGCCAGCGATGGCCTGAAGGCGTTGAACATGCTCAAGGGCTGGGCTGATACCGGCGTGAACATGACCGACAAGCTGCTGATGATCTTCACCGATGCGGAAATGCCGGAAATGGACGGTTATCGCCTGACCACCGAAATTCGCAACGACCCGCGTCTGCGTGGTTTGTACGTGGTGTTGCACACCTCGCTGTCCGGCAGTTTCAACGACTCGATGGTGAAGAAGGTCGGTTGCGACAACTTCCTCTCGAAATTCCAGCCGGACAAACTGGTCGATGTGGTACGTCAGCGCCTGATGCTCGACGAAGTCCCCGCCTGATCATTCCCCCCCGCAAATCCTGTGGGAGCGAGCCTGCTCGCGAAGGCGGATTCCACGTTGACTCATTGGTTGAACGGAAAACCGCTTTCGCGAGCAGGCTCGCTCCCGCAGAGGATTTGCATCGCACTAAACTCTGGCTTTGATTCGCGGATAAAGCTCGTATAGGGTGGCGTTTTTATCCTCCAGGGAGCTGGCCATGCTGCGTCTGAGCGCGCTTTATCGTTACCCGTTGAAATCCGGCAAAGTCGATGTGCTAAAAAGTGTCGACCTCGACAAGCTGGGGCTTGATGGTGACCGACGCTGGATGCTCGTGGACGAAGCCAGCGGCCGCTTCCTGACCCAGCGCGCCGAAGCGAAGATGAGTCAGTTGTCGGCGCTGTGGAATGCGCAGGGCGGTCTGACCCTGAGCGCACCTGAACAGTCCTCCATCGACATCGCCTTGCCGGGCAATGACGCCGAACTGCGCGGTGTGACGATCTGGCGTGACACTTTGCGCGTGCCGGATGCCGGTGAAGAAGCAGCGCGCTGGGTCAGCGATTTCATCGGCAAGCCGACCCGTCTGGTGCAGGTGCCGCTGGATCGTGCCCGCATGACTCAGGCAGGTTTCGGCAAGGATGACGATCAGGTCGCATTCGCCGACGGATTTCCCCTGCTGTTGATCGGCGAGGCGTCCCTGCAGGATCTCTCGGACAGAGTCGGTCGTCCGCTGGAAATGCTGCGCTTTCGGCCGAATCTGGTGATCGAAGGCAGTGAGGCGTATGCCGAAGATGGCTGGAAGCGCATTCGCATTGGCGATGTCGAGTTCCGCGTGGTCAAGTCGTGCTCGCGCTGCATCCTCACCACCATCGACCCGCAAACCGGTGAGCGCAGTGCCGATCGCGAGCCGCTGGCAACCTTGCAGAAATATCGCGCTCAAGCCGATGGTGCGATGTTTGGCCAGAATCTGGTGAATGACCGTAATGGTCGACTCGAAGTCGGCATGCCGGTGGAGATTCTCGAGTAGTCCGTCACTGAAACGAAAAATGCCCGTGTCTTTGGACACGGGCATTTTTGTTGGTGCAGTGAAACCGTTGCTTTAGCCGCGGTATTCGCACAGGTAAGCGGTGTCGACCGCAACCTTCAGCTGGAACTTGCTGTTGGCCGGGACGTTGAACTGGCTGCCGGCGGCGAAGGTTTCCCAGTCGCTGCTGTCGGGCAGTTTGACGGTCAATGCGCCGGACACCACATGCATGATTTCACGCTGAGCGGTGCCGAATTCGTATTCGCCCGGGGCCATGACGCCGATGGTCGCCGGACCTTCAGCGGTGCCAAAGGCGATCGACTTGACGGTGCCGTCGAAGTACTCGTTGACTTTAAACATGGGCGATTCCTCGAAAAGGGTTAAAAATTGGAGGCGGCCAGTATGCACAAGGCGTTTGGCGCCGTCACCTGCCCGGCGCCTGTCCGCTGAGTTCTCGAATTGACCCTAGAGTGGCAAGACCAGTGGCAACAGCCGCGCAGTGTTGCGCGCATCCTCCAGTGCCCGGTGCTGCTGACCGCTGAACTGCATGCCAGCCAGTTGCAGTGCACCGTTGAGCCCCAGTGGCCGTTCCAGGCGCCGGGCCTTGGCAAAGCGTTGTTTGAGATTCATGTGCGGCACCCGGCTCAAGCCGCTGTCGATTTGCAGGCGCTGCCATTCCTGGAGCAATTGCTTGCGGTCGTAATCGCCCCAACTGGCCCAGCCTTCAAGGCGCGTTTGATGTTGCGCGAGCCAGCGCTCGAACGCCGGCCAGACTTCATTCAACGGCTGCGCCGAGTCGATGTTGGCCTGGGTAATGTGTGTCAGTTCACGACAAAATGGCGTGAGCAACGGCCGCCGCGTCGGTTTGACGAAGCGCTGGAAGTGATCCTGCTCGCGCCCGGCGCGATCGACCAGGGTGGCGCCGATCTCGATAATTTCCATCTCGGTGACCGGCCAGCCACCCTCATCGGTGGTGGCTTCCAGATCTATGACCAGCCAGTGGGGCATCGCAGGGTTCCTGATTTCCGCGTTCTGATAACTCAGAGCGTAGCCAAAACCCGCAAGCGTGTGTGGGTGACTACTCGACCTGCAACAGAACCTGACGATTTTTTACCTGATCGCCGACCTTGACCTGCACCCGCTTGAGCACGCCGTCGATGCCGGCCTTGAGCGGGTGCTCCATTTTCATTGCCTCCAGCACCACCAGCAACTGACCTTTGCTGACCGGGCTGCCTTCACTGACGAGAACGTCGACGATGGCGCCGTCCATCGGCGCTTTCAGAGTGCCGGAGCTGACGCTGGTCTGACTGTCGATCACTGCGTGAGTTCGATCCTCCAGGCGCAGACTGCCGGGATGGCTGAACAGCCAAAGGTGCCCGCTATCCAGTCGATACGCGTGACGCTGGCGCAAACCGTCGATTTCCAGTGTCAGCGATTGCGTGTCCTGGTCGATGAGTTTTAACTCGAGCGTGCGCTCGGCAACCTGCACGGTGAAGGCGCCTTGCGCGTGAGCGAGCAGTTGCGCTGTCCAGTTCTGATCATCAAGCCCGAGTCGATAATGCAGCGGCACACTGGCATTGTTGCGCCAGCCGGTGAGCGGCGCGCGGTGGGCGAGGGCGCTTGATTGATAGAAAAGCATCGCTGCAATCGCCAGTTCCTCGGCATTCGCAATGTAACGGTGCAGGCAAGGGTGTTCGCTAAAGTACCGGGCAATGAACGCAGTACTGAATTCGCCACTGATGAACTGCGGATGTTGCAACAGGCTGGCCAGCAAGCGCTGATTGCTTTGCACGCCCAATAACACCGTGTCCTGTACCGCGCGCAAGAGTTTGCGCCGGGCTTCTTCGCGGGTGGCGCCAAAGGCGATCACTTTGCCCAGCATCGGGTCGTAGAACGGGCTGATCGATTGCCCTTCCAGCAAGCCATGATCGATTCGCGCACCGTGCTGCAGCGCCGGCTCCCAGGCTTCTACTCGACCGGTTTGCGGGAGGAAGTCTTGCGCGGGATCTTCGGCGTAAAGCCGCACTTCCATGGCATGTCCGTTGAGCTGCACCTGGTCCTGGGTCAGTGGCAACGGCTGCCCCTCGGCGACCAGCAATTGCCACGCGATCAGATCCAGCCCGGTGATCAATTCAGTCACCGGATGCTCGACTTGCAGGCGCGTGTTCATCTCCAGAAAGTAGAACTGCCCGCGCGCATCGAGCAAAAACTCCACGGTGCCGGCGCCGACATAGTTCACTGCGCGCCCGGCCTTCAATGCTGCCTCACCCATGGCCTGGCGCAGGTCGGCGGTCATCACCGGGCAGGGCGCTTCCTCGATGACTTTCTGATGGCGACGCTGGATCGAGCAATCGCGTTCGCCGAGGTAGATCAGGTTGCCGTGCTGATCGCCGAACAACTGCACTTCGACATGCCGCGGTTCGATCAATGCCTGTTCGAGGATCAATTCGTCGCTGCCGAAACCGTTCAGTGCTTCGGAGCGCGCGGTGCGTAATTGCGCCGGCAAATCAGCGCCGGTGTGCAGCAGGCGCATACCGCGCCCGCCACCGCCGGCACTGGCCTTGATCATCAGCGGATAGCCAATGCGCTCCGCTTCACGCAGCAGGGTCGCATCGTCCTGTTCGGCACCTTGATAACCGCCGATGCAGGGCACGCCGGCTTCGAGCATGGCGATTTTCGAACGGCGTTTGCTGCCCATCAATTCGATGGCTTCGACGCTGGGGCCGATGAAGATCAGCCCGGCCTGCTCGCAGGCGCGGGCGAACTCGGCGTTTTCCGAGAGAAAACCGTAGCCGGGGTGGATGGCGTCGGCGCCGCTGCGGCGGGCGGCGTCGAGGATCGCCGGGATGTTCAGGTAGGACTGCTGCACGGGGGCGGGGCCGATGTGTACGGCTTGATCGGCCATTTGTACGTGCAGGGCATCGGCGTCGGCGTCGCTGAAGACGGCGACGGTGCGATAGCCGAGGGCTTGCGCGGTGCGCTGGATGCGGCAGGCGATTTCACCGCGGTTGGCGATCAGGATTTTGTGGATGGCGGGCATAGTGATCTTCCTGAGTATTTGGCGGTGGGATGGCAGGCCTCTTCGCGAGCAGGCTCGCTCCCAGAGGAATTTGCATCGTTCACAAAACCTGTGGGAGCGAGCCTGCTCGCGAAGCTTTTAGCTGGCCCACCGCGGTTTACGCTTTTGCACGAAAGCCATAGTGCCCTCGATCCCTTCGTCGCCCGTCACCGCTTCGCTGAACCACTGCGCCGCCTCATCAAGCAATTCACTCGAAGGCTGCCCGGCACTCGCCAACAACAATTTCTTGGTCATCGCATTCGCTTCCGGCGCGCAACACAGCACATGCTGCAACACTTCATCGAGCCGCTCGGCCAGCGCTTGTGCATCCTGCTCGACAAAATGCACCAGCCCCAGACGCCGCGCCTGATGCCCATCGAAACGCGCAGCGGTCAGCGCCAGTCGGCGGGTTTCGGTCAGGCCGATGCGCTGCACCACAAACGGCGCAATCTGCGCTGGCAGCAAGCCGAGGCTGGTTTCCGGCAGGCCGAATTGCGCCTGGTGATCGGCAATCGCGATATCGCTGACACAGGCCAGCCCGAAACCGCCGCCAAGCACCGCACCTTGCAACACCGTGATCAGCACTTGTGGCGCGTGCTGTGCTTCTTCCAGCAGGGCGCCGAACGCGCGGTTCAGATCGCGATATGCCTGCGCACCCTGAGCGCGAGCGCTGGCCATGTCCTTGATATCGCCACCGGCACAGAAATGCCCACCAGCACCGCTGAGCACCAGCGCCCGAACCGTACGGTCATCGCGCACAGCCGCCAGCACCGCGCGCAGTTCGCTGACCATCTGCAGGCTCATCGCATTGCGGCTGTCCGGCCGATGGAGGGTGATGTGCAGCACGCCGCCATGCAGCTCCAGCAATAGCGTCTGGCATTGCGGCAGGCTGCTCATTTCTTTTTCCCCGGGAGGATGCCCATCAGTTTGCAGATGATCCCCAGCATGATTTCGTCAGCGCCGCCGCCAATCGACACCAGTCGTACATCGCGATAGGCACGGGCCACCGGGTTGTCCCACATGAAGCCCATGCCACCCCAATATTGCAGGCAGCTGTCGCTGACTTCGCGGCCGAGGCGCCCGGCCTTGAGCTTGGCCATTGACGCCAGGCGCGTGACGTCCTGGCCTTTTACATATTGCTCGGTGGCCTGATAGACCAGCGCGCGCAGGCATTCGATTTCGGTCTGCAATTCGGCGAGGCGGAAGTGAATGACCTGATTGTCGATCAGCGGATTGCCGAAGGTCTTGCGCTCCTTGCAGTACTCGATGGTGCTGTCGACGCAATATTCCAGGCCCTTGATCATGTTCGCCGCGCCGAATAGACGTTCCTCCTGAAACTGCAGCATCTGCATCATGAATCCGGCGCCTTCATGGCCGATGCGATTGCGCTGTGGCACGCGCACGTTGTCGAAAAACACCTGGGCGGTTTCCGAACTGCGCATGCCGAGCTTGTCCAGGTGCGAGCTGAGGCTGATCCCCGGCGTGTTCATCGGCACCATGATCAGCGACTTGTTGATGTGCGGCTTGTCGTCCGAGGTGTTGGCCAGCAGGCAGATGAAGTCGGCACTCGGCGAGTTGGTGATCCACATCTTGCTGCCGTTGATCACGTAGTCGTCGCCGTCCTTGCGCGCGGTGGTTTTCAGCCCGGCGACATCCGAGCCGGCACCGACTTCAGAGACGCCGATGCAGCCAACCTGCTCGCCGGTGATCGCCGGGCGCAGGAATTCGTCGCGCAGTTCATCGGAGCCGAAGCGGGCGAGGGCGGGCGTACACATGTCGGTCTGCACGCCGATCGACATCGGAATGCCGCCGCAATGGATGGTGCCGAACTCTTCGGCGGCGACAATCGAATAGCTGTAGTCGAGGCCCATGCCGCCGAATTTTTCCGGTTTGGAAATGCCCAGCAAACCGAGGTCGCCGGCCTTGCGGAAAATTTCGTGAATGGGAAAGCGCCCGGCCTTTTCCCATTCATCAACGTGCGGATTGATTTCGTGCTCGACGAACTGGCGGACGGTACGGCGCAGGGCTTCGTGTTCCGGGGTGAAGATCATTGTTATTGTTCTCCGTAAGATCCGTGGCGGTCAGAACCGGCTGACGCCGAAGCTGTTGGGTTGCAATGTGCGAATGTCGGCTTCGTGGCAGATATCGAGTAAATAGCCGAGCAGGGTGCGCGTGTCGCGCGGGTCAATCAGCCCGTCGTCCCACAGGTTGGCGCTGCCGTAAAGCGCGGTGGACTGGCTGTCGAGTTTCTGCGCGGTGACCTGTTCGAGCATGTCGAGCATCTTCGGGTCCGGCGTCAGGCCGTCCTTGAGCTGTTTGGCTTCAGTCACAATGCGCAGCACTTTGCCGGCCTGCGCGCCGCCCATCACCGCCGTGCGGCTGTTCGGCCAGGCGAAGATAAACCGTGGATCGAGGCCGCGTCCGCACATCGCGTAGTTGCCGGCACCGTAGGAACCGCCGACGACGATGGTCAGTTTAGGCACCCGCGCATTGGCCACCGCTTGAATCAGTTTCGAGCCGTGCTTGATTACGCCTTGCTGCTCGGATTCGGTGCCGACCATAAAACCGGTGGTGTTGTGGAAAAACAGCAGCGGGGTCTGGCTCTGGTCGCACAACTGGATGAACTGCGCCGCTTTGCTCGCACCGTTCGGGGTGATCGGACCGTTGTTGCCGATAAAACCGCAGGCGCGGCCCTGAATCTTCAATTGGCCGCAAATGGTCTGCTGATCGAACTCGCCCTTGAATTCGACGAAGCAAGACTCGTCGGCGATGCGCGCGATGATTTCGCGCACGTCGTAAGGCTTCTTCGGATCGTCGGGGATCAGCCCGAGCAATTCATCGATCGGGTAGAGCGGTTCTTTGTATTGCGGCTCCGGCAGCCACGGCAGTTGCTCATTCCAAGGCAGCATGCGCAGGATTTCACGCACTTGGCGCACGCCGTCGGCATCGTTTTCCGCAAGGTATTCAGCCGTCCCGGCGACCTGCGCGTGCATCTCTGCGCCGCCCAGTTCTTCATCGGTGGCGACTTCGCCGGTCGCGGCTTTGAGCAGCGGCGGGCCGGCCAAAAACAACTTGGCCTTGCCGCGTACCACTACAACGTAATCCGACAGTCCCGGCTGATAAGCGCCGCCCGCCGTGGCCGAGCCGTGCACCACGGTGATCTGCGGCAAACCCATTGCCGACATCCGCGCCTGATTGGCAAAACTGCGCGCGCCTTCGACGAAAATCTCGGCGGCGTAATTGAGGTTGGCGCCACCGCTCTCGGCGAGGGTGATCACCGGGAGTTTGTTTTCCTGAGCGATCTGTTGCAGGCGCAGGGATTTTTTCAGACCGCTGGGCGAGATCGTCCCGCCCTTGATCGCGCTGTTGTTCGCCACGATCATCGCGCGGATGCCGCAGACGTAACCGATACCGGCGATCAGCCCGCCACCGGCCGAACTGCCGTCCTTGTCGTCATGCAATTTGTAGCCGGCGAGGCTGGCCAGTTCGAGGAACGGCGCGCCGGGATCGAGCAACAGGTTCAGGCGTTCGCGCGGCAGTAATTGCCCGCGCTTGTCGAATTTCGCCTTGGCTTCGGCTGCTTTATTCAGCAGATTTTGTTCGAGCTGCTGCACTTGCTCGATGGCTGCGAGCATTGCTGCACGATTGCGCGCAAACGCCTCACTGTGAGGGTCGAGTAGGGACTGGATCTGCGGCATGGCTTACTCCTTGTCCTTGAGCACATCTGGCAAGTACGCCCGGTGAAAGCCGTTGAATGACTCACTGTGAGTCGCCTTGTGCAGTGGCCATGCACGGCTGCCGAGGCTGGCCGCGCCATCGATTTTCAAGGTGCTGCCACTGATGAACGCCGCCGCCGGGCTGAGCAGAAACACAATCGCGGCGCTGACTTCCGACTCGGTGCCGATGCGCTTGAGCGGTACATGTTCACGCAGGGTGGGAATCACCGCTTTGAACGCGCCTTCGTAAGTGTCCATGCCGCTCGACGCGATCCAGCCCGGCGCGACCGCGTTGACCCGCACGCCGGCATAACCCCATTCGAACGCGGCGGTTTTGGTGAAGTTGTCCATGCCTGAACGCGCCGCGCCGGAGTGGCCCATGCCGGGCATGCCGCCCCACATGTCGGCGAGCATATTGACGATGTTGCCGCCGTGTTTGCTCATCGACTGGTTGAACACTTCCCGCGCCATCAGAAATCCGCCGACCAGATTGGTTCGCAGTACGGTTTCGAAACCTTTCTGATTGATCGAAGCCAATGGCGACGGGTATTGGCCGCCGGCATTGTTGACCAGACCGTGAATCGGCCCGTGTTCGGCAATCAGTTCTTTCACCAATTGCTTCACCGCTTCTTCATCGCGGATATCGCAAGCCTTCCAATGCGCACGGCCACCGTCCTCGGCAATTTCCGCGGCGACGTTTTGCAGTTTTTCCGGTTTGCGCCCGACCAGCAGCACATTCGCGCCGAGCGCTGCCAGTTCATGCGCGGTGCAACGGCCGATGCCGCTGCCGCCGCCGGTGACGATGATGGTCTGGCCGCTGAACAGATCGGCGTTGAAAATCGACGCGTAAGCCATGCAAACCATCCTCTAGTCGAGCTGTTCGGCGATGCTCTGCGGCACCGGGATCTGGATTTCCAACAGTTGTTGGGCGAAGGCTTTGCCTTGCGGGTCGATGCGCAGACTTGCCACGCCACCCCCGCCAAGAGCGTTTTCCAAGAGAAAATTCAGGCTGTGGGTGCCGGGCAGATACCAGCGTTCGACCCGGCCGTGAATCGGGTCGAGCACATGACTCATCCAGTCGACGATGACGGCCGGGGTCAGCGCTTCAGCGATCCACGGCAGGTATTCGGGCTTGCGCGGCAGCACACCGATGTTGCTGTGGTTGCCTTTGTCACCGGAACGCGCCACGGCCAGTTTCACCAACGCCACACTGGCATCGGCGCGGCCCTGAGGTTTCGGCGGTTGCTGGGCAATCGGCAAATCTTCGCTGTCGAGCGCTGCCAATGAGGGCAGGGCACAAGGATGGCGAACGCCGGCCAGATCAATCTGCAAGGTGCAGGCACTTTTATCGATCAGGAATGAAAACAGGAGAATCAGCGGGTACACCGTTGGCCGTCCGCCGACGATGCCGGTCAGGCCTGGTGCCATGCCGGTGGCGGCCTGGGCGATTTCCCGGGAGAACAGCACTAATGCCTGTTTCAGCGGGTGGCGCACGGCGAGTTTGATCACCACTTCGCGGCTGTCGTGGCGCTGGCCGTGGGGGCCGTAGGTGGCTTCGCTGCCGAGCAATTCAATATCGGTTTCGGTGTAAGGCGGCCAGCCGCGCTGGCTGAACATTTCCGCTGTCTTGGTGATGATCGCCTGACTGACGCGTTGCGCCTTTTCTACCGCATCGATGCCAGCGATCAGGCAACTGGCGGTGCAGCGAAAACCGTCCGGATACGTGGCGCTGACCTTGTATTTATCACTGGGCGGCAGGCCTTTGCCGCCGTGGACGTGAACGAGGTTTTTACCTTGTTGCTGGAGTTTGACGTGAGTGAAATCGCAGACCACGTCAGGCAACAGATAGGCCTGCGGATCGCCGATTTCATACAGCATCTGCTCGCCGACGGTCAGCGGTGTGACCAGTCCACCGGAACCCTCGGGTTTGCTGACGATGAATTGGCTGTCGGCGCTGACTTCGACGATAGGGAAACCGATGTGTTCGTAATCCGGCACGTCGCGCCAATCGGTGAAGTTGCCACCCGTGCACTGCGCGCCGCATTCGATGATGTGCCCGGCCAGCGCGGCCTGGGCGAGTTTGTCGTAATCGTGCCAGGACCAGCCGAATTCATGCACCAGCGCGGCGCTGACCACGGCGCTGTCGACCACGCGGCCGGTGATGACAATGTCGGCGCCCAGGCGCAGCGCTTCGACGATGCCCGGCGCACCGAGGTAGGCGTTGGTCGATAAGCACATCGGCGGCAGCGGGGCGCCGCTGAACATCTCGGTGATGGCGCTGAGTTGTTTGAATTGGGGTTGCAGGTCATCGCCGAGTAACACGGCAATTTTCAGCGGGACACCGGCCTTGTCGCATGCCGCTTGCAGGGCGGCGGCGCAGGCTTGTGGATTGACCCCACCGGCGTTGCTGATGACGCGGATGTTCTGCTCGGCCAACTGCGGCAACAGGGGCGTGAGCACTTCGATGAAGTCGCCGGCAAACCCCGCCTGCGGATCCTTCATGCGTGCGCCGGCCATGATCGACATGGTGATCTCGGCCAGGTAATCGAACACCAGATAGTCGAGCTTGCCACCTTTCACTAACTGCGCGGCGGCGGTCGACGTGTCACCCCAGAAGGCACTGGCACATCCGATACGGACGGTGGTGGGCATTTTTATCTCCGACTCAGCAACCTGCGACAGAAGTGTCTGGAGGCTACCAAGCAAGCGCTTGGTTTGTAAACAGTTGAAACTATCTTCTGCCCAAGCGCTTGCTTGGTTGCCGCTGGCGGCTTAAATTGCGCGCAACCCTGCGGTTTCAGGGGGCAACAGACTGATCGACTGTAGGAGAGAACGGGTGGACGAGCAAAAAGCCTTGAGGGTCATGCGCGATTTGGTCGACGAAGGCCAGTTGACCGACCCCGACAGCGCCCGCGGCAAATTGCTGCAAGTGGCGGCTCACCTGTTCCGCAACAAAGGCTACGAACGCACCACCGTGCGCGATCTGGCCGGCGCCGTCGGTATTCAGTCGGGAAGCATTTTTCATCACTTCAAAAGCAAGGATGAAATCCTCCGCGCGGTGATGGAAGAAACCATCCGCTATAACACTGCGTTGATGCGTGCAGCACTCGCCGATGCGGCTGATGTGCGCGAGCGCGTGCTGGCGCTGATCCGCTGCGAATTGCAGTCAATCATGGGCGGCAGCGGTGAAGCCATGGCGGTGCTGGTCTACGAATGGCGCTCGCTGTCCGAAGAGGGCCAGGCCAAAGTGCTGGCGTTGCGCGATGTTTACGAAGACATCTGGCTGCAAGTGCTGGGTGAAGCCAAGGACGCCGGGTTTATACGTGGCGATGTATTTATTACCCGACGTTTCCTCACCGGCGCACTGTCATGGACGACCACCTGGTTCCGTGCTGGCGGCAGTTTGAGCCTTGATCAACTGGCCGATGAGGCGTTGATTCTGGTCCTCGAAGAGCGTTGAAGCACTTTCTATCCGGCCGGGAAACTGGCTAACTGGGCGAAACCGCCTAGCTTGAATGCATTGATCGGTATTTTTTCGGGGAGTGGGGTGTTTTGAAGTCTTTGCCAATTCGGACGGCCGCGGGATTGATGCTCGCAGCGCTGGCTGCATTTTGGGTATTGCCCGCTCAGGCAGCGCAATTGGTTCGGGTCGGCGCGGCGCATTTTCCGCCCTATACCATTCGTCCGGAAAACGGTGCCGATACAGGCCTCTTGCCGCAATTGGTCGAGGCTCTCAATCGCCTGCAAAGCGACTATCAGTTCGTCCTGGTGCCGACCTCGATTCCCCGGCGTTTCGGGGATTTCAAGCAGGGCCGGATCGACATGGCGATTTTCGAGAATCCCGATTGGGGCTGGAAGGAAATTCCCCACACGGATGTCGACATGGGCCTTGAGGATGCGGAGATTTTCGTCGCGCAACGCGAAGACGGTCGTCAGCAGAACTATTTTGCCGACCTGACCGGCAAGCGTCTGGCACTGTTCAGCGGTTATCACTACGAATTCGCCAACTTCAACGCCGACCCAAAATTCCTCGCGCAGAATTTCAACGCCACGCTGACCTATTCCCACGACAGTAACCTGCTGATGGTGCTGCGCTCGCGTGCGGATATTGCCCTGGTGACCCGCTCGTACCTGAGCGATTACCTGCTGCGTAACGAGAAGGTGCGCGACGAGTTGCTGGTTTCGCAGCGCATTGATCAGGTTTATCACCATTACGCCATTCTTCGTCCGACGGCGCCCATTACCGGCCCTGCGTTTGCCCGACTGCTGCAAGGCCTGCGCGACAATGGCGAGATGCTGAAGATTTTCGATCCCTACAAAATTGCGGTGGTGCCAGTGCCTCATCGCTGAGGCACTGATTTTCCGCAAAGCCTAAATTTCCCCTTTCGGCTCACGTCACATTGTTGAACTGTCGACGATTATCGTGAGCCCGACCCATGTCCAATCTGAATGACCTGACTGCCCTGGCCTTGCCTTCGGGCAGTCAACTGATCGCTGATGCAACTGAAAGCCGTCTGAGCCTTAGCCTGGACGGGCAACCGCTGATCCGCCTGCGCCTTGATCGGGAGGTCAAGGGGCCGATCCAGATCGATGAGCGCTTTGCGCTGCCGCCCGGGCAGGCGTTATGGGCGGCCTGTTACTGGCTGTTCGCGCGGGATCCGGCGTGCCAGCAATTGACCTGGCAACTGGATCAGCCGCCGACCGAAGCCTTGCTCAGTGGCTTGTTGGTGAATACCGACGTGGCTGGCGAATATCGCTGTGAACGCACGCTGTTCTGGCAATTGCCGCAACCATGGCTCGGTACTTCGTTGACCGGCAGCTACCCGCAGCAAATGCTCATCAGCCAAGGCAAACGTCATCCACTGCGCCCGGTGAAGCCACGGGGTGAGGTGTATCGGCGTTTCGATGCGCGTCTTGGTGCGTGGATTTCCCTGCGCACGGTCGAGATCGAAGAAGACCTGCCGCGCTTCAATCGCTGGCAGAACAGCCCGCGCGTTGCCAGTTTTTGGCAGGAGGAGGGCAGTATCGAGAAGCACCGCGAGTACCTGAGCAAGCTCGATGCCGATCCGCACACGTTGACGTTGATCGGCTGTTTCGATGATCAGCCGTTTGCCTATTTCGAAGCCTACTGGGCCAAGGAAGATCGCATCGCGCCATTTTACGACGCCGACAATTACGATCGCGGTATTCACATGCTGGTCGGCGAAGAGGATCACCGCGGCCCGCACAAAGTGGCGAGCTGGTTATCGGCGCTGGTGCATTATCTGTTTCTCGATGATCCGCGTACGCAACGCGTGGTCGCCGAACCGCGCGCCGACAACGCGAAGATGATCGGCCATATGCAGAATCAGTGCTTCCACTGCGAGAAGGAATTCGATTTCCCGCACAAGCGCGCGGCGCTGATGATGCTGGGGCGTGAGCGGTTTTTTGATCGGTGCAAGCTGGCCTGAGGCGATTTAAAAGCAAAAGATCGCAGCCTTCGGCAGCTCCTGCAGAGGAATGCATTTCCATGTAGGAGCTGCCGGAGGCTGCGATCTTTTTCTATCTGGCCACGTGGTCTTAACGACGACCGGCAATCACCGCATCCCGACGACTGCCCGAGACCTTGCGGCAGTGCACCAGCGCATCACGAATCATGAAGTTGACCAGGGTCGGCGAAACGCCGAGTTCCTTGGCGATGTCCTTTTGCGGCACGCCGTGCAGGCGGTACATCTCGAACGCATAGCGAGTGCGACTGGGCAGCTCGGTCAGTGCATCGGCGATGTTTTCCAGGGTCGAGAAGTTGATGTGTGAAGTTTCCGGCGAAGCACCCTGAATGACCACATTCAGCCCTTCCTCTTCAGGGCCGGAGTACTTTTGCTCAAGCGCCTGTTTGCGGTAGTGATCGATGGCAAGGTTGCGCACGATCTGGAACAGATAGCTCAGTTGAGCCTTGATCGACGACGTGATCGGTGGCGCCGACTGCAGGCGGAAAAACGCATCCTGCACCACGTCTTCGGCGCGTGACCGGCAGCCGGTAATACGGGCTGCAATCTTGACCAGAATCAGTCGATTGTCGACGAATGCCTGAAGTAGCGGTGAATCGCACCTGCTTGTGGATACTTGTTCCGTCATGGAAATCACCTTGCTGCCAAATAGGTTAGTGGGACGCCTGAAGGGAAGGGGCCGTCCTACACATCGAGCGACAAATTATGTTGAATGATAATGATTGTCAAATGAGAAAGAGAACTAATGATCCACAACAGTGCATTCTGAGAACTGCGACACGCCGCCACACCCCAGCCCTATTGGCGATCCAGCCTGCCGACTAATTATTTCAAGACGTCATCCGTTCTCATTGGTGAATGGTTCCGGATACAGAGTCCCGGCCATACAGCATTCCCGTGCCTTGCGCGGTCGGCACAGACCGCGCCCTGCACGCCCTCGACGGGCGTGACGCAGCAACCCGATTCCACTAGCAAGCCGAATTCAGGCAGGAAACCTCATGACCGACGCGTTCGAACTCCCCAGCACCCTGGTCCAAGCCCTCCAGCGCCGCGCGGCCCTGACGCCGGATCGACTGGCTTTGCGTTTTCTTGCCGAAAGCGAAGAGCAGGCTGTGGTACTCAGTTATCGCGAACTGGATGAACGCGCGCGCACCATTGCCGCCGCGCTGCAAGCCGAGGCTGCGTTCGGTGATCGCGCGGTGCTGCTGTTTCCCAGCGGCCCGGACTACGTCGCGGCGTTTTTTGGTTGCCTGTACGCCGGTGTAATTGCGGTGCCGGCCTATCCGCCAGAATCGGCGCGCCGTCACCATCAGGAGCGTTTGCTGTCGATCATCGCTGACGCCGAGCCGCGCCTGCTGCTGACCAGCGCCGACCTGCGCGACGCCTTGCAACAGATCGAAGGCGCGCCACCGCTGTTGTGCGTCGACACGCTCGACCGCGCTCAAGCCGAAAACTGGGTCGAACCAAACCTGCCGCAAGATCACATCGCGTTCCTGCAATACACTTCCGGCTCCACCGCATTGCCCAAAGGCGTGCAGGTCAGCCACGGCAATCTGGTCGCCAATGAACTGCTGATCCGTCACGGTTTCGGCATTGACGTGAACCCCGACGACGTCATCGTCAGCTGGCTGCCGCTGTATCACGACATGGGCCTGATCGGCGGTCTGCTGCAGCCGATATTCAGTGGCGTGCCGTGCATTCTGATGTCGCCGGCGTACTTCCTCGGTCGACCTCTGCGCTGGCTGGAAGCGATCAGCGAGTACGGCGGCACCATCAGCGGCGGGCCAGACTTCGCCTATCGCTTGTGCAGCGAGCGGGTCAGTGAATCGGCGCTTGAGCGTCTCGATCTGAGCCGCTGGCGCGTGGCGTATTCCGGCTCCGAGCCAATCCGTCTCGACACCCTCGAACGCTTCGCCGAGAAGTTCACCGCGTGCGGTTTCAGTGCAGACAATTTCATGGCCTCGTACGGTCTGGCCGAAGCCACATTGTTCGTCGCCGGCACCCCGCGCGGCACCGGCATCCCGGTGCTGCGCGTCGACGATCAGGCATTGGCACAAAACCGCGCGGAGCCTGGCGAGGGCAGCCCGATCATGAGTTGCGGCATCAGCCAACCGGAACATGCGGTGCTGATCGTCGAACCCAATGCCCTCGTAGAACTGGCCGACAACGCCGTCGGCGAAGTCTGGGCCGCCGGCCCGAGCATCGCTCACGGTTACTGGCGCAACCCCGAGGCCAGCGCCAAGACCTTCGTCCAGCACGCCGGCCGCACCTGGCTACGCACCGGTGACCTCGGTTTTATCCGCAACGGCGAGCTGTTCATCACCGGGCGCCTTAAAGACATGCTCATCGTGCGCGGTCACAACCTCTATCCGCAGGACATCGAGAAGACCGTCGAGAACGAAGTGGAGGTGGTGCGCAAGGGCCGCGTTGCTGCATTCGCTGTCAATCAGGGTGGCGAAGAGGGCATCGGCATCGCCGCAGAAATCAGCCGCAGCGTGCAGAAAATCCTGCCACCGGAAGCGCTGATCAAAGCCATTCGCCAAGCTGTGGCCGAGGCCTATCAGGAAGCACCCAGCGTCGTGGTGCTGCTCAATCCGGGCGCATTGCCGAAAACTTCCAGCGGCAAATTGCAGCGCTCGGCGTGTCGCAATCGTCTGGCCGATGGCAGCCTCGACTGCTATGCGGTGTTCCCGTCGTCCGCAGCCGAAGCCCCAGAGTCGACCATCAGCGCATCCGAACTCGAAGCCCTGATCGGCAAGATCTGGGCCGAGCAACTCAACGTCAAACAGGTCAACGCCGACGATCACTTCTTCCTGCTCGGGGGTAACTCGATCGCCGCTACGCAAGTCATTGCCCGCGTTCGCGAAGAACTCGCTCTCGAGCTGAATCTGCGCCTGCTGTTCGAAGCCCCGACCCTGTCGGCATTCGCCGCGGCCGTGGCGCAACAGCAACAGGATGGCGGTAGCGCTCAAGGGGCAATCACCGCACTGTCGCGCAGCGAGCCGGTGCCGCAATCGCTGGCACAAAACCGTCTGTGGATCACCTGGCAACTCGACCCGCAGAGCAGCGCCTACAACATTCCCGGTGCCCTGCGTTTGCGCGGCGAACTGGATGAAGACGCCTTGCGCGCCAGCTTCCAGCAATTGATCGAGCGCCACGAATCCCTGCGCACACGCTTCTTCGAACGCGACGGCGTGGCCCTGCAACAAGTCGCTGCCGCCGAATTCAATCTGCAACTGATCGACATCAGCGACCTGC
Source organism: Pseudomonas sp. TNT2022 ID642 (assembly GCF_028656995.1). Taxonomy (NCBI): domain Bacteria; kingdom Pseudomonadati; phylum Pseudomonadota; class Gammaproteobacteria; order Pseudomonadales; family Pseudomonadaceae; genus Pseudomonas; species Pseudomonas sp. TNT2022 ID642. The sequence goes on from NZ_JAMDGW010000002.1 coordinate 92,300, forward strand.
CGGCCCATGAGCGCGAGACCCGTGCGCAACAAATCCGCGAAGACGAAGCACGCACCCAATTCGACATGGAAAAAGGTCCGCTGCTGTGGGTGACGCTGGTGCGTCTCGACGACGAAGATCACCAGTTGCTGGTGACGCTGCACCACATCATCGCTGACGGCTGGTCGCTGAACGTATTGATCGACGAATTCTCGCGCCTGTACGCCGCCGCTTCGCAAGGCGCGACGGTCAACCTCGCGCCACTGCCAACCCAGTACGCCGACTACGGCAGCTGGCAGCGCCAATGGCTGGCGCAAGGTGAAGGCGAGCGGCAACTGGCGTACTGGAAAGCGCAGTTGGGCGACGAGCATCCAGCGCTGGAATTGGCCACCGATTACCCACGGTCCGCCAAGCAAACTCATAGCGCAGCACGCCATACCGTGCGTCTGGGCGCGAGTCTCAGCGATGCGATCCGCCACACGGCGCAGGCTCACCAATCGACACCGTTCATGCTGTTGCTTTCGGCATTGCAGAGCCTGCTGCATCGCTACAGCGGTCAGCGCGATATCCGTATCGGCGTGCCGAATGCCAACCGTCCGCGCCTGGAAACCCAGGGCCTGATCGGTTTTTTCATCAACACTCAAGTGCTGCGTGCGCAAATCGATTCGCGCCTGGCGTTTGTCGAGCTGCTGGCCCAGACCCGTCAAGCCGCACTCGGTGCGCAAGCGAATCAGGATCTGCCCTTCGAACAATTGCTCGAAGCGTTTCCGCAAGCCCGCGAACAAGGCCTGTTCCAGGTCATGTTCAACCATCAGCAACGCGACCTGAGCGCACTCAAGCGTCTGCCGGGTCTGCTCGCCGAAGAACTGCCGTGGCACAGCCGCGAAGCCAAGTTCGACCTGCAACTGCACAGCGAAGAAGACCGTAACGGTCGTCTGACCTTGTCGTTCGACTACGCCAGCGAACTGTTCGACGCCACGACTATCGAGCGTCTGGCCGAGCATTTCAGCAACCTGTTGCGCGACGTCTGCGAACGCCCGGAGCAAGCCATCGGCGATCTGCAATTGCTCACCGTCAACGAGCACGATCAGCAAAAGAACTGGAGCGTCGCACCGTGCACCCCAGCGCAACAGTGGTTGCCGGAACTGCTCAATGAACAGGCGCGTCTGACCCCGGAACGCACCGCGCTGGTGTGGGACGGCGGCAGCCTCGACTTTGCTGAACTGCACACGCAGGCCAACCGCCTCGCGCACTACCTGCGCGACAAAGGCGTCGGCCCGGATGTCTGCGTGGCCATCGCCGCCGAGCGTTCGCCGCAACTGCTGATCGGCCTGCTGGCGATCATCAAGGCCGGTGGCGCCTACGTGCCGCTGGACCCGGATTACCCGGCGGATCGTCTGGCCTACATGCTCAACGACAGCGGCGTCGAATTGCTCCTGACCCAGACTGAATTGCTCGAGCGTTTGCCGGCCAGCGATGGCGTCAGCGTGATCGCCATGGACGCGTTGCACCTGGAAAACTGGCCGAGCCAGGCACCGGGTCTACACCTGCACGGCGACAACCTCGCCTATGTGATTTACACCTCGGGTTCCACCGGCCAGCCGAAAGGCGTCGGCAACACCCACGCTGCTTTGGCCGAACGTCTGCAATGGATGCAGAACGCTTACGCGCTCAATGACACCGATGTGCTGATGCAAAAGGCACCGATCAGTTTCGATGTATCGGTGTGGGAGTGCTTCTGGCCATTGATCACTGGCGCACGCCTGCTGATCGCCGCCCCGGGTGAACACCGCGATCCGCATCGCATTGCGCAGCTTGTGCAAGCGTACGGCGTGACCACGCTGCACTTTGTGCCGCCGCTGCTTTCGCTGTTCATTGATGAACCGCTGAGCGCCGAATGCACCAGCCTGCGCCGGGTATTCTCCGGCGGTGAAGCTCTGCCGGCCGAACTGCGCAACCGCGTCCTCGCGCAACTGCCCGCGGTGCAATTGCACAACCGTTACGGCCCGACTGAAACCGCGATCAACGTCACCCACTGGCATTGCACCACCGCCGATGGCGAGCGCTCGCCGATTGGCCGTCCGCTGGGCAATGTGATCTGCCGCGTTCTCGATGCCGATCTCAATCCAGTGCCGGCCGGTGTGCCGGGTGAGTTGTGCATCAGTGGCATCGGTCTGGCCCGTGGTTACCTCGGTCGTCCTTCCTTGACTGCTGAGCGCTTTGTCGTCGATCCGCTGGGCGAGCAGGGCGCACGTTTGTACCGCACTGGCGACCGTGCGCGCTGGACCTCCGACGGCGTGATCGAATACCTCGGTCGCCTCGATCAGCAGGTCAAACTGCGTGGCTTCCGCGTTGAACCGGAAGAAATCGAAGCGCGTCTGCTCGCCCAGGACGGCGTCGCCCAAGCCGTGGTGCTGGTGCGCGAAACCGCTGCCGGCGCACAGCTGATCGGCTACTTCACCGCGACTGATGCCAGTGAAAATCCTGACGAGCAAAGTGCTCGCCTGAAAGCCGCGCTGGCCACCGAGCTGCCGGAATACATGGTCCCGGCGCAACTGATGCGTCTGGATGCAATGCCGCTAAGCCCAAGCGGCAAACTCGACCGCCGCGCCTTGCCCGAGCCGCAATGGCAAGTACGTGAACATGTCGAGCCGGTGACTGAACTGCAACAACAAATCGCAGCGATCTGGCGCGAAGTGCTCGGTCTGCCTCAAGTCGGTCTGCGCGACGACTTCTTCGCCCTTGGTGGCCACTCGCTGCTGGCCACGCAAATCATCTCGCGTACTCGTCAGGCCTGCGACGTCGAGCTGCCGTTGCGCGCCTTGTTCGAGCACAGCGAACTGGCTGATTTCGCCGAGCAGATCCGCCTGATCCAGGCCAGCGGCCGCACCAATAAACAGCCGCCGATCGACAAGGTCGACCGCAGCCAAGCGGTGCCGTTGTCGTACTCGCAACAGCGCATGTGGTTCCTCTGGCAGATGGAGCCGGACAGCCCGGCGTACAACGTCGGCGGCATGGCGCGTCTGCGTGGCGTGTTGCATGTCGAGCGGTTCGAGGCCGCACTGCAAGCACTGATCCTGCGTCACGAAACCCTGCGCACCACGTTCCCGAGCGTCGACGGTGTTGCCCGTCAACAGGTGCACGCCGAGACGGGCGTGCGCATGGGCTGGAAGGATTTCTCCAAGTTCGCCGCTGATGTGCGCGAGCAAAAGGTTCAGCAATTCGCCGACGAAGAAGCGCATCTGCCGTTCGATCTGGAAACCGGCCCGCTGCTGCGCGCCTGCCTGGTGAAAACCGCCGAGCAGGAGCATTACTTTGTCCTGACCCTGCACCACATCGTCACGGAAGGCTGGGCAATGGACATCTTCGCCCGCGAACTCAGCGCGCTGTACGAAGCGTTTGTCGATGACCGTGATTCGCCGCTGGAGCCGCTGCCGGTGCAGTACCTCGACTACAGCGTCTGGCAGCGCAACTGGCTGGAATCCGGCGAGCGTCAGCGTCAACTCGACTACTGGACCGCGCAACTCGGTCGGGAACATCCGCTGCTGGAGTTGCCGGGCGATCGTCCGCGTCCGCCGGTGCAAAGTCATCAGGGCGAACTGTTCCGTTTCGACCTCAGCGACGACCTTGCGGCGCGGGTTCGTGCCTTCAACGCGCAACACGGTCTGACCCTGTTCATGACCATGACCGCCGCGCTCGCCACATTGCTTTACCGCTACAGCGGCCAGACCGATCTGCGCATCGGTGCGCCAGTGGCCAACCGCATCCGCCCGGAAAGCGAAGGGCTCATCGGTGCCTTCCTCAATACGCAAGTGCTGCGTTGCCAGCTCGACGGCATGATGTCGGTCGGTGAACTGTTCGAGCAGGTGCGCCACACCGTGATCGAAGGCCAGTCGCATCAGGATCTGCCGTTCGATCATCTGGTTGAAGCCTTGCAGCCGCCACGCAGCGCCGCGTACAACCCGCTGTTCCAGGTGATGTGCAACGTGCAGCGCTGGGAATTCCAGCAGAGCCGCATGCTCGCCGGCATGACTGTCGAATATCTGGCTAACGATGCGCGGGCGACCAAGTTCGACCTCAACCTGGAAGTCACCGACCTCGACCATCGCCTTGGTTGCTGCCTGACGTACAGCACCGATCTGTTCGACGAGCCGACCATCGCGCGCATGGCCAAGCATTGGCGCAATCTGCTGGAAGCGCTGATCGCCGATCCGCAACAGCGTCTAAGCGAATTGCCGCTGCTGGACGCTCCGGAGCAACAGCAACTGCTCGACAGCCTCGGCGTCGAACCGGGTGAGCGTCGTCTCGACCAGTGCATCCATCACCTGTTCGCCGAACAAGCGCTGGCGCGCAAAGACGCACCGGCCCTGACTTTCGCCGGGCAGACCCTGAGCTACGCCGAACTCGACGCCCGCGCCAATCGTCTGGCCTGGGCGCTGCGTGAGCGCGGCGTCGGCCCGCAAGTACGGGTGGGTCTGGCGCTGGAGCGTTCGCTGGAAATGGTCATCGGCCTGCTGGCGATTCTCAAGGCTGGCGGCGCCTATGTGCCGCTGGACCCGGAATACCCGCTCGACCGTCTGCATTACATGATCGAAGACAGTCGTATCGGTTTGCTGCTCAGTGATCGCGCGATGTTCAAAGCCCTCGGTGATCTGCCGCCGAGCGTGGCGAGCTGGTGCCTCGAAGAAGACAGCGCAGCACTCGCTGATTATCCAGCGACCGAGCTGCCATTTATCAGCCTGCCGCAGCATCAGGCCTACCTGATTTACACCTCGGGTTCGACCGGCAAACCGAAAGGCGTGGTGGTCTCCCACGGCGAAATCGCCATGCACTGCCAAGCCGTGATCGAGCGTTTCGGCATGCGCCCGGACGATTGCGAGCTGCACTTCTATTCGATCAACTTCGATGCGGCGACCGAGCGTCTGCTGGTGCCGTTGCTCAGCGGTGCGCAGGTGGTGTTGCGTGCGCAGGGTCAGTGGGACGCGGAAGAAATCTGCGGTTTGATCCGCACGCATAAAATCAACGTGCTCGGTTTCACCCCGAGCTACGGCAGCCAGTTGGCGCAGTTCCTCTCGACGCAAAATGAAATCCTCCCGGTGCGGATGATCATCACCGGCGGCGAGGCGTTGACCGGTGAACACCTGCAACGGATTCGCGCGGCGTTCAAACCGGCGATGTTCTTCAACGCTTACGGCCCGACGGAAACCGTGGTCATGCCACTGGCCAGTCTGGCGCCGGAAGTGTTGGAAGAGGGCGCCGGCAGTGTGCCGATCGGCAGCGTGATCGGCGCGCGTGTCGCCTACATTCTCGACGCCGATCTGGCGCTGGTGCCACAAGGTGCGACCGGTGAGTTGTTCGTCGGCGGCGCCGGTCTGGCGCAGGCTTATCACGATCGCCCGGGCATTACCGCCGAACGTTTTGTCGCTGACCCGTTTGCCACTGATGGCGGGCGCATGTACCGCACCGGCGATCTGGTGCGCCAGCGTGCCGATGGTTTGGTGGAATACCTGGGCCGGATCGACCATCAGGTAAAAATCCGTGGATTCCGTATCGAACTCGGCGAAATCGAAACCCGTCTGCTCGATCATGATTCGATCCGCGAAGCCGTGGTGCTTGCACTCGATGCACCAAGCGGCAAACAACTGGTCGGCTATCTGGTGACTGAAGTCGCCGAGCAAAGCGAAGCCAGACAGGCTGAACTGCGCGACGCGCTGAAGGCGCACCTCAAGGCACAATTGCCGGATTACATGGTGCCGACCCATCTGATTCTGCTGGCGAGCATGCCGCTGACCGCCAACGGCAAACTCGACCGCCGCGCGTTGCCGGCGCCGGATCCTGAGTTGAATCGTCAGGACTACGTTGCCCCAAGTAATGAGCTGGAACAGACCCTGGCGCAGATCTGGTGCGAAGTGCTCAACGTCGAGCAGGTCGGCCTCAACGACAACTTCTTCGAACTCGGTGGCGATTCGATTCTGTCGATCCAAGTGGTCAGCCGCGCACGGCAGCAGGGCATTCATTTCAGCCCGCGCGATCTGTTCCAGCATCAGACGGTGCAGACTTTGGCCGCTGTGGCCAGCCGCACTGAGCAGGTCACGGCCGAGCAAGGTCTGGTGGTTGGCGAGTCGCGCCTGACGCCGATTCAGCACTGGTTCTTCGACACTGAAATCCCTGAGCGTCAGCACTGGAACCAGGCATTGTTGCTGGAGCCAACCGTGACCCTCGAACCGCATCGTCTGGAGCAGGCGTTGTTGGCGGTGATCGAGCAGCATGACGCCCTGCGTCTGCGCTTCACCGAGGCCAACGGCGGGTGGCAAGCCACGCATCAACCGATGTCCGAAGCCGCCGTGCTGTGGCAAGTGCGCGTCACCTCGATGGACAAGTGCGAAGCGCTGTTCGCTGATGCGCAACGCAGCCTTGATCTGCAAAATGGTCCGCTGGTTCGCGCCTTGCTGGTCGACGGCCCTGAAGGTCAGCAACGCCTGTTTATCGCGATCCATCACTTGGTGGTCGACGGCGTGTCGTGGCGCGTATTGCTCGACGATGTGCAAACCGTTTACCGCCAACTCGACGCCGACCAAGCGGTGAAACTGCCAGCGAAAACCAGTTCCTTCAAAGACTGGGCGGCGCGTTTGCAGGCCTACGCCGGCAGCGAATCCCTGCGCGAAGAACTCAACTGGTGGCAAACCCAACTGGCCGGCCCGAGCGCTGATCTGCCTTGTGAAAACCCGCAGGGCGGTCAGCAGAATCGTCACGCACAAACCGTTAGCGTGCGTCTCGATGCCGAGCACACCCAACAACTGCTGCAACAGGCGCCAAGTGCCTACCGCACGCAGGTCAACGACCTGCTGCTGACCGCGCTGGCCCGCGTGCTGTGCCGCTGGAGCGGTCAGCCGTCGGCGCTGATTCAACTGGAAGGCCACGGCCGTGAAACCCTGTTCGACGAGATCGACCTGACCCGCACCGTCGGCTGGTTCACCAGCGCTTATCCGCTGCGCCTGACCCCGCACAACATCGAAGAAGCCGCCGGGCAGGGCGCTTCGATCAAGGCGATCAAGGAACAACTGCGCGCCGTGCCGCACAAAGGCCTGGGCTACGGCGTGCTGCGTTATCTCGCCGATGACCTCAGCCAGCGCAGCATGGCCGCGCTGCCGCATGCGCCGGTCACGTTCAACTACCTCGGTCAGTTCGATCAGAGTTTTGGCAGCGATTCGCTGTTCCGTCCGCTGGACGAGCCGGTCGGTGCCGCCCACGATCCGCAGGCGCCATTGCCGAACGAGCTGAGTATTGACAGTCAGGTTTACGGTGGTGAATTGCTCCTGCGCTGGACCTTCAGCGCCGAGCGTTACGAGGCGCAGACCATCAACGATCTAGCCGATGCTTATATCGGTGAGCTGCAAAGCCTGATCGCCCATTGCCTGCAAGACGAGGCCGGTGGCCTGACCCCGTCGGACTTCCCATTGGCCAAGCTGACTCAGGCGCAACTCGATGCCCTGCCGGTGCCGGCCGCGCACATCGAAGACGTCTATCCGCTGACGCCAATGCAGGAAGGCATGTTGCTGCACACCTTGCTCGAACCGGGCACCGGTCTGTACTACATGCAGGATCGCTACCGCATCAACAGCGAACTCGACCCCGCGCGTTTCGCCCAGGCGTGGCAAGCGGTGGTCGCCCGGCACGAAGCGCTGCGCGCGTCGTTCTGCTGGAACGTCGGCGAAGACATGCTGCAAGTGATTCACACCCCGGGTCGCACGCCGATCGAGTATCTGGACTGGAGCGCTATCGCTGAAATCGAGCAGGAACCGCAGCTGCAAGCCTTGCTGAAGAGCGAGCGCGAGGCCGGTTTCGATCTGCTCAATCAGGCGCCGTTCCACCTGCGTCTGATCAAGGTCGGCGCAGCGCGTTACTGGTTCATGATGAGCAACCACCACATCCTCATCGATGCCTGGTGCCGCTCGTTGTTGATGAATGACTTCTTCGAAATCTACACCGCCATGGGTGAGGGGCGTGAAGCGCTACTCGCCGTGCCGCCGCGTTATCGCGATTACATCGGCTGGCTGCAACGTCAGAGCCTGGCTGAAGCGCGGCAGTGGTGGCAGCAGAACCTGCAAGGGTTTGAGCGCACCACGCCGATCCCGAGCGACCGTCCGTTCCTGCGTGAACACGCCGGTGAAAGCGGCGGCATGATCGTCGGCGACCGCTACACCCGCCTCAATGTCGAGGACGGTGCGCGTCTGCGGGAACTGGCGCAGGCCCATCAACTGACCATCAACACCTTCGCCCAAGCGGCGTGGGCCTTGGTCCTGCGGCGCCTGAGCGGTGATCGTGACGTGCTCTTCGGCGTCACCGTGGCCGGGCGTCCGGTGGAAATGCCGGAAATGCAGCGCACGGTCGGCCTGTTCATCAACAGCATCGCCCTGCGGGTGAAGATGCCTGAGGATGATCAGCGCAGCAGCGTGCGTCAGTGGCTCAGTGCTTTGCTCGACAGCAACATGCAACTGCGCGAGTACGAATACCTGCCACTGGTGAACATCCAGGAACAAAGCGAACTGCCGAAAGGCCAACCGCTGTTTGACAGCCTGTTCGTCTTCGAAAACGCCCCGGTGGAAGTCTCGGTACTTGATCGCGCGCAGAGCCTGAATGCGACCTCGGACTCGGGCCGTACGCACACTAACTTCCCGCTGACGGCGGTGTGCTACCCGGGCGATGACCTCGGTCTGCATCTGTCCTACGACCAGCGTTACTTCGACGAATCGACCATTGAACGCATGCTCGGCGAGTTCAAGCGTCTGCTGTTGGCCCTGGTCGATGGTTTCCATGGCGACATGGCCGACCTGCCGCTGCTGGGCGTTGATGAACAGGACTTCCTGCTCCACGGTTGCAATCAGAGTGCCCACGACTATCCACTGGAGCAGAGCTATGTTGCGCTGTTTGAAGCGCAGGTCGCTGCGCATCCGCAGCGTGTCGCTGCGACGTGCCTTGATCAGCAACAGAGCTACGCCGAGCTGAACCACAACGCCAACCGTCTCGGCCATGCGCTGGTCGCTGCGGGTGTGCAGATGGATCAACCGGTGGCCTTGCTCGCCGAACGTAACCTTGATCTGCTTGGCATGATCATTGGTAGCTTCAAGGCTGGCGCGGGTTATCTGCCGCTGGATCCGGGCCTGCCGAGCCAGCGTCTGCAACGCATCATCGAATTGAGCCGCACGCCGGTGCTGGTCTGCTCTAAAGCATGCTTTGAACAGGCGCAGACTTTGCTCGATGAATTCAGCTGCGCCAATCGACCGCGCTTGCTGGTGTGGGAAGAGCTTCAGGCAGCGGCAACATCGGCGCACAACCCGGGGATTTACAGCGGCCCGGACAACCTCGCTTACGTGATCTACACCTCGGGCTCCACCGGCCTGCCAAAAGGCGTTATGGTCGAGCAGCGCGGCATGCTCAATAACCAGTTGAGCAAGGTGCCGTATCTGCAACTGAACGAGGCCGACGTGATCGCCCAGACCGCTTCGCAAAGCTTCGATATTTCGGTCTGGCAGTTCCTTGCCGCACCGCTGTTCGGCGCACGGGTGGACATCGTGCCGAACATCATCGCCCACGATCCGCAAGGGTTGCTGGTGCATGTGCAGGCGCAGGGCATCACCGTGCTGGAGAGCGTGCCGTCGCTGATTCAGGGCATGCTCGCCTCGGATCGCCTGAGCCTCGATGGCTTGCGCTGGATGCTGCCGACCGGTGAGGCGATGCCGCCGGAGCTGGCGCACCAATGGCTGCTGCGTTACCCGGACATCGGGCTGGTCAACGCTTATGGCCCGGCGGAATGTTCCGATGACGTGGCGTTCTTCCGTGTCGACATGGCCTCGACGCGCGGCAGTTACTTGCCGATCGGCACGCCGACCGACAACAACTTGTTGTACTTGGTCGACGGCGCGCTGGACTTGGTGCCGTTGGGCGCGGTGGGTGAGTTGTGCGTGGCGGGCACGGGCGTCGGTCGCGGTTATGTCAGCGACCCGTTGCGCACCGCGCCGGTGTTTGTGCCGAACCCGTTCGGTGCGCCGGGCGAGCGTCTGTATCGCACCGGAGACCTGGCGCGACGTCGCAGTGATGGCGTGCTGGAGTACGTCGGCCGGGTCGATCACCAAGTGAAGATTCGCGGTTATCGCATTGAGCTGGGCGAGATCGAAGCGCGCCTGCATGAACAGCCGGAAGTGCGCGATGGCGCGGTCGCTGTGCAGGAGGGCGTCAACGGTAAACACTTGGTCGGTTATCTGGTTGCGGCCGATTCAGCACTCAATCCGAGCGAACGCCTGGAGCGGATCAAGCAGCGCCTGCGCGCCGAACTGCCAGAGTACATGGTGCCGCTGCACTGGTTGTGGCTCGAGCAAATGCCGCTGAATGCCAACGGCAAACTCGATCGCAAAGCCTTGCCGGCACTGGAGATTGGCCAGTTGCAGAGCCAGGATTACCTGGCCCCGCGCAATGATCTCGAGCAGACGCTGGTGGACATTTGGGCCGAGGTGTTGAAGGTCGAGCAGGTCGGTGTGCGCGACAACTTCTTCGAGCTGGGCGGGCATTCGTTGCTGGCCACGCAGATCGCCTCGCGCGTGCAGAAAACCCTGCAACGTGATGTGCCGCTGCGAGCGATGTTCGAGTGCAGCACGGTGGAGGAATTGGCTGAGTACATCGATGGACTGGCGGCGAGTGATATCACCGAGGAGAAGGTTGATCGGTTGAATGATCTGATGGCGGAGCTGGAGGGGCTGTAGTTTTTTCGGTGTCTGTACGGCCTCATCGCTGGCAAGCCAGCTCCCACAGTAATCGAACATGATCACAAATTTTGTGTTCACTCTAGAACCTGTGGGAGCTGGCTTGCCAGCGATGGCGTCAGTGCATTCAACACATTCAACAGGAACATTTTTAGACATTTGCCCGATTGACGATCAGCAACCGGCAGCTCAGTCTGCCGGTTCTCTTTTTTACCGCGCAGGTGAATCGATGCCCTTCTTCACAGTTGACGGACAAGCGCTGCATTACCTTGATCAAGGCTCCGGTCCGGCGGTATTGCTGGCCGGCAGTTATCTGTGGGACCAGGCCATGTGGGCGCCGCAGATCACCGCGTTATCGCCGCATTATCGGGTGATTGCGCTGGATCTGTGGGGCCATGGCGAATCGGGACGGTTACCTGAGGACACTACATCTCTGGACGACATCGCCCGTCAGGCGCAAGCCCTGCTCGATCATCTGGATATCGACCGCGTCACGCTGGTTGGCCTATCGGTCGGCGGCATGTGGGGCGTACGTCTGGCATTGGCGGCACCGCAGCGGATCAACGGTCTGGTGCTGATGGATACTTACGTCGGTGTCGAGCCTGAGCCTACACGTCAGTACTACTTCTCGCTGTTCAAGCAGATTGAGGAAACCGGCGAAATCTCCGAGCAATTACTGGATATCGTCGTGCCGATTTTCTTCCGTCCGGGGATCGATCCGCAGTCGGCGCTGTATCAGGATTTCCGCGCGAAACTGGCGGCGTACTCGTCGGATCGGCTGCGCGAAAGCATCGTGCCGATGGGACGTATCACCTTTGGTCGTGATGACTTGTTGTCACGGCTGGGCGAATTGAATGCCGCGACCACGCTGGTAATGTGCGGCGATCAGGACAAGCCGCGACCACCGTCGGAAGCGCAGGAAATGGCTGAGTTGATCGGTTGCCCGTGGGTGTTGGTGCCGGAAGCGGGGCATATCTCCAATCTGGAGAATCCGCAGTTTGTCACCGAGGCGTTGTTCGCTTTCCTGGCTGACCGCCGTTGAAAAGATCGCAGCCTGCGGCAGCTCCTACAGAAAACGCTTTCCATGTAGGAGCTGCCGCAGGCTGCGATCTTTTGATTTTGCTTATTTAGGCCCGAGAATCTTCACCAACTTGTCCGGCGAAGGCGCGCCTTGTTGCTGTTGCAACTCACCCTTGTCATCCATGTAGAAAATCGCCGGCGTGGCCTGCAACTCCAGGTCCTCCATCAACTGCATGTTGGCCGCCAGTTTGCTCTGCACGGCCACCGGAATCTCTTTCAAGGCTTTGAGCGAGCTGCCCTTGCCAGCCTTTTCGTGATCTTCCAGCGCCTTGACCGGATCTTTCGCCGCCAGCAGCGCCGCCGACTTGCCCGGGCTGTCCTCGCGAATAATGCCGACCATGATGTGCCGCAACTGCACCTTGCCGGCCTTGACCCACGGCCGCGCCTGTTCCCAGAACATGTTGCAGTACGGGCAGTTCGGATCGCTGAACAGGTACACCGTGCGCGGTGCATCCTTGTTGCCGTCCTGAATCCAGTTGCTCGCCTCGAACTTGGCCCAGGTTTCCTTGGCCATCGGCGCGTAGACCATTTTTTGCAGTGGCTCGCTGCTCAGGTCCTTGCCGTCGGCGTCGTACATATTGCCGAGAATGACGTGTTTGCCATCCGGGGTCAGGTACAGCGCCATGCCACGGTTCTGATACTGCGCCGCGTAACCGCGCAAGCCATCGGGGGCATCGAACTGGCCGACGATTTTCGCGCCTTTGGCTTCGATCTGCTTGATCGCCGCAGGCAATTCTTCAGCGGCCTGCACCGACGGCAAGTGCAGCAGGGCGCTGCCCAGAGTCAGCGTCAGCAGGTGGCGGAGGCGGGGCATGGCAGTTTCCTTGCAGAGGTGGCCGGTGCGGTGGCCGGGTTTGAGTTCGGGGTCGGGGTGTCGAAGTTTTCCAGCGCGCGCGCCAGGCTGGCGTTCGATAGCTCACCAAGGTGACTGCTCAGCAGCCGACCATCAGGGCTATAGAACAGCGTAGTCGGCAAAGCCATGGAACCGACGGCCTGACCCAGCCGACCGCTGCGGTCGAACAGCACGTTGTTGAGGCTCAGGCCCTGGGTTTCGAGAAACGTCGCCACGCTTTGCATGCTTTCGGCCTGATTGACGAACAGGAAGGTCAGGTCGGGTCGTTGCTGCTGGGCATTCTCAAGGACTGGCATTTCGCGCCGACACGGTGGACACCAGGTCGCCCACAGATTGATCACCAGCGGGCCGCCCTGATAGTCGCTGAGCTGGATGGTTTCCCCCTCCGCATTGCGCAGGGAGATGTCCGGCAGTCGGGTGCCTTGTTCATAGATATTCAGCGACAGCGTCGCCAACAGCCAGAACGCCACACCGCTGGCCACACCAAAACCCAGCGGGCGACGCAGACCCGGACGACGCCAGCCGCGATACAGTGCCGCGAGCAACAGCACGATCACCCCCGGCCAGGCGAGGAAACCGCCGTCACGCAAGTCGATGATCTGCCACGGGTCATTGCGATAGTGCGACCAGTACAACAGCACAAAGGCAATCCGCGCCGCGAGCATGCCCAGCAGAAACAGACTGAACAATGCCGACTCGGGGTTATCGCCGCCACGTTTGGCCACCCGCCAGCCGATAAAGGTCGCCAGCGCCAGGGCACTGATCAGCAGCAGATGATTAAGCGCGATGGCAAAGGTGCCGAGGGTTAGAGTCAGCATTAGTTGGCGTCCCGGGTGGTGGCCCAGCGTTGCAGAAACGTCTCGGCATCGACTTCGCCGGTGATGCGCTGGCTGCGGCGTTCTTCGCCGTCGGTGCCAATCCAGACGAAACTCGGTGGCCCCGGCACTTTGTAGCGGCTGAGCAATTCACGGCTGGCAGCGTTGTCAGCGGTGACATCGAGCCGCAGCAGGCGCACGTCGCTCAACGCCTGCATGACCTTGTCCTTGCCGAATACCTGTTTCTCCATGACTTTGCACGACACGCACCAGTCGGCGTAGTAATCGAGCAGCACCCACTGACCCTGAGCCTTGGCGGCATCGAGTTCGCGTTGTAGCGCCGCCGGTTCCTTGATGGTGGTGAACGCGTCATGCGCCGATGGCGCCGCCGTACTGGCGCGGCCGGCACTGTAGACCTGCAACGGCTGATACGGATCATCGCTGCCGCCCGCCGCACCAATCACCAGCAAACTGCCCCACAACCCGAGTAACAGCGAGGTTGCGCCGAACAACTGGGCAACGCGGCCAAAACCTTCGGACTGTTTCCAGGCGCAGAACGCGGCGATCAACAGCAGTGCGCCGCACAGGCCCAGCCACAACGAAGCGTCCAGTACCGGGCGCAACATCAACAGCGCGGTGGCGAGGAAGAGGAAACCGAACACGCCTTTGAGCAGGTTCATCCACGCACCGGGTTTGGGCAGGAAGCGATTGCCCACGGTGACCAGCAACAGCAACGGCACACCAATGCCGATGCCCAGCGAGAACAGGATCAAGCCACCGTGCAGCGCGTTGCCGCTCTGCGCGATATACAACAACGCACCGGCCAGTGGCGCGGTCATGCACGGGCCGACCAGCAGACCGGACAAGGCACCGAGCACCCCGGCGCCGATCAGGCTGCCACCGCTGCGACTGCGCGAAGCGTGTTCGAGGCGGTCGCGCAGGGCCACCGGCAATTGCAGTTCAAAGAAACCGAACATCGGCAAGGCCAGCACCACGAAGATCGCGGCGAACGTGCCGAGCAGCCAAGGGTTCTGCAACCACGCCTGCAGATTCGCACCAAGCAGCGCGGCGATCACGCCCATCGCCGCATACACCAGCGCCATGCAGATCACATAGCTGCCGGCCAGCGCGAAACCGCGACGCGGGGTGGCACCACTGCCGACCACCATGCCAGCCAGAATCGGCAGCATCGGCAATGTGCAAGGCGTGAATGCGAGCAACAGTCCGAGGCCGAAAAATACCAACAGGCTCCAGCCCAGCGCCCGTTGTTGCAGGCTGCTGGCCAAGGCCTGATCCGGTGCTTCTGCACCTGCGGCCACCGCGGCCTTGCCGCCCAGGTCAATGACCCGGGTTTGCGGCGGATAGCACAGGCCCGCATCGGCACAACCCTGGTAGCTGACTTTGATCTGGCCTGTGGCGGTTGCCGGAATTTTCACTTCCAGCCCTTGGCGATAGACTGGTTGTTCACCGAAGAACTCGTCGCTGTGGGATTCGCCTTCAGGGAGTGTCGGCTGCTGTGCTGCGCTCAGTCCGTCGAATTTCAGGCGTTTCTGATACAGGTAATAGCCGTCGGTGATTTGCCAGAACAGCTGGGTTTCACCGGATTCCAGACGTTCGGAGGTGAGTACGAACGCCTTGTCGACCGGCAGAAACTCGGGTTTGGTATCAAACGGATTGTTCCCCGCCTGGGCCAGGCTGGAAATCAGCAGAGCAAACAAAAGAAAAAAATGACGCATGGAGGAGCCTTGTCCCTGTGCAAGTGAGGTGCACAATGGGCGGTGGCGATTAACCGATGATTAACCGCCACGCCCTTGTCGCTGTGACGTTCGGGGCATAATGTCAGCTTAATCGGCCAACTGCCTAATCGGCTTTTTTCTACGGGACTCACCATGCACGTACTGGTTTGCGAAGACGATGAGCTGATTGCCAGTGGCATCGTTGCCGGCCTGACGGCTCAAGGGCTGACGGTCGAGCACGTCAACACCGCGTCGAAGGCGCGGGCGATGCTGAAGGTCGCCGAATTCGACGTGATGGTGCTCGATCTCGGTCTGCCCGACGAAGATGGCCTCAAGTTGCTGCAACAGTTGCGGCAGAGCGGCCTGGAGATTCCGGTGCTGATCCTGACCGCGCGCGACTCGGTCACCGACCGCGTTGACGGCTTGCAGGCCGGGGCTGACGATTACCTGCTCAAACCGTTCGATCTGCGGGAACTGTTCGCCCGCCTGCAAACCTTGTTGCGCCGTGTCGCCGGGCGCAGCGTCAACCTGATCGAGCACGGCGCGCTGACCTACGATCCGAGCAGTCGCGAAACCACGCTGGCCGGGCAACCGGTGGACCTGTCGCGCCGCGAGCAATCGCTGTTGCAGGCGCTGCTGCACAATCGTGGCCGGGTGCTGTCCACCGAACAGTTGAAAGACAGCGTCTACGGCTTCAACGATGAACTGGAAAGCAACGCGCTGAACGTGCACATCCATCACCTGCGCAGCAAACTGGGCAAAGGCATCGTCGAAACCGTGCGCGGTCTGGGCTATCGCCTTGGCCCGGCCGACGGTGGAGATCAAGGCAAGTGATGAGTCTGCGACTGCGCCTGAGCCTGACCCTCGGCGCTGCATTTGCGCTGATCTGGGCGCTGGCGGCGGCCTGGATGCTCAGTGACTTGCGCAATCAGATGATGTTTTCCCTCGACCAGCGTCTGGTGGCCTCAGCGCGCATGGTTGCCGGGCTGCTGGAGCAGTTGCCGACGCTGCCAAGCAAAGGCGAGGGCACCCATTTCAGTGCCGAACAACTGAATATCCCCGGTGGCATGGCCTGTCAGGTCAGTTCCTTGCGCGGGGAAATTCTCGCGCGCAGCCACAACAATCCCGAACAAGCGCTGGAAGCCGAGAAAATGGGCTTCCACGACCAGATGATCGACGGTGCACCGTGGCGCAGCTTCACCCTCGCCCGGGGCGATGTGCGCATTACCACCGCCGACCGGCAGATCGAGCGCGAAGCCCTGAACATGTCGATCCTGCTGGCGGCGTCGGTGCCGGTGGGTGTGGCGTTGCTCGGCTGTCTGTGTCTGTTGTGGCTGGGCATTGGCCAAGGTCTGGCGCCGCTCAACCGTCTGCGTGAAGCACTGATGCGGCGCAATGCCGATTCGCTCGAGCCGTTGCAGATTCAGACCTTTCCCAGCGAATTGAAGCCGCTGCTCGAAACGCAGAATCAGTTGTTCCAGCGTATCGGCAAGACCATTGAGCGCGAGCGCCGCTTGACCGGTGACGCGGCGCATGAATTGCGCAGCCCGCTGACGGCGATCAAGACCCACCTGCAAGTCGCGCGCATGACCGACGGCAATGCCCGCGATCAGTCGCTGGCGCGGGCCGAGGAGGGCGCCGATCGCTTGCATCGCACCCTCGAGCAATTGCTGTTGCTGGCGCGGGTCGAGGGCAGCCTGTCATTCGATGACGGCTCGCAATGCAGCGCCGAGCAAGTGGCACGCCTGGCGATTCAGGACGCCACGGGTGGCGAGCGCCTGCGCATCAAACTGCAACTGCCAAGCGAGCTTTCCGCTGCAGCGCTGCAGATGCCGGCCGTGCTGTCGATTGCGGCGCTGCGCAATCTGCTCGACAACGCCCTGCGTCATACCCCCGAGGACTGTGCGGTCGAGCTGAGCCTGGAAACCATTGGTAACCGCGTGCGTTTTGTCGTGCGTGACCATGGCCCGGGGATCGCGCCGGATGATCTGCAGCACCTGACGCAACGCTTCTGGCGCAACGGGCAAAGCACCGGTTGCGGCCTCGGTCTGGCGATTGTTCAGGCGATCGTCCAGCGTTGCGACTGTGCCCTGCATTTCGACAGCCGCCCGGATGGCCTGCGGGTCGAGCTGACCATGCCGTTGCAACCTGTCTGATTCCAGCACAGCCTGTGTAGGAGCTGCCGAAGGCTGCGATCTTTTGATTTTGTTTTTCAGGATCAAGATCAAAAGATCGCAGCCTTCGCCAGCTCCTACAGGAAATCGCGCCAGACACATCAAATGTAACCTCTCGACGTTCGCTATCCGCTTGGCCTGGGCGTAAGGTCAACGCAGCTTTGACTCAATGGATTGAGGGAACTGCGCCATGGAAGCACCCATCTGCATTCGTCCGGCCGTCCTGGCCGACGCCGGTATCATCAGCCGCATCATCGAACGTTCGATCCGCATCGGTTGTGCACTCGATCATCGTAACCACCCGCCACTGGTCAGTGACTGGATCGGCCAGCAGTCCGCCGACTTCATCAGTGCCCGGCTCGCCGACCCGCACTTTTATCTATGTCTCGCATTGTTGGCCGACAAACCGGTCGGTGTCGGCATGGCTCAGGCCAGTGGCGACATTTCGTTGTGTTACGTGCAGCCGGAATCCTTTCGGCGTGGCGTCGGGCGGTCGCTGATGCAGGATCTGGAGGGCTGGTTGCGGATTCGCGGTGTTGTTCTCGTTACCCTCAAAAGCACGCGCACCGGCCGCGCTTTTTATCGGCGTCTGGGTTATCGCGAGTCTGCGCCGCCCTTCGAATACCAAGGCTTGCAGACCCTGCCCATGCACAAGCCGTTGGCATCGCCGGTCTGACAACTCGATCACGGGCTAAATCCTCGGGCCCCTTAAGCGTTTCCAGAACAGGAAAACCTGCAAGTGCGCCCCGTGATCGGAATGCGCACCTGTCCGGTGTGCTGTTTTGGTCACTATCCATAGCCAATTGAGGGGTCGAGAGATGTCAGTCGCCACCAGCCTTATCGAAGAGTCGTCGGCTCGGGTTACTTCGGCGCCGGCCGAAACGTTGTACCAGTTCAATGAATCGCCATTGCTGGCCCGTCAGGCCCTCCAGGAATCCAACGCGCGCAGCTATCCGCGGCGTATTCCATTGGCACTCAAGCGTGCCAAAGGCCTGTATGTCGAAGACGTCGAAGGCCGCACTTTCATCGACTGCCTGGCCGGTGCCGGCACGCTGGCGCTGGGGCATAACCACCCGGTGGTGATCGAAGCGATCCAGCAGGTACTGGCCGATGAATTGCCGCTGCACACCCTCGACCTGACCACGCCGGTCAAGGATCAGTTCGTCCAGGACCTGTTCGGCCTGCTGCCATCTGCCCTCGCGGCTGAAGCGAAAATCCAGTTCTGCGGCCCGACCGGTACCGATGCCGTGGAAGCGGCATTGAAGCTGGTACGCACGGCGACCGGGCGCAGCACCGTGCTGTCGTTCTCCGGCGGTTACCACGGCATGAGCCAGGGCGCGCTGAGCCTGATGGGCAGCCTGGGGCCGAAAAAGCCGTTGGGCGCCTTGCTCAGCAATGGCGTGCAGTTCATGCCGTTCCCGTATGACTACCGTTGTCCGTTCGGCCTCGGTGGCGCAGCAGGCGTGAGGGCTAACCTGAGTTACCTGGAAAACCTGCTCAACGACCCCGAGGCCGGCGTGCAATTGCCCGCGGCGGTGATCGTCGAAGCGGTGCAGGGCGAGGGCGGGGTGATTCCGGCAGACATCGAGTGGTTGCGCGGCTTGCGCCGAATCACCGAGAAGGCCGGTGTGGCGCTGATCGTCGACGAGATCCAGAGCGGGTTCGCCCGCACCGGCAAGATGTTTGCCTTCGAACACGCCGGTATCACGCCGGATGTGGTGGTGTTGTCCAAAGCCATCGGCGGCAGCCTGCCGTTGGCCGTGGTGGTCTATCGCGACTGGCTCGACACCTGGCAACCGGGCGCGCACGCCGGCACCTTCCGTGGCAATCAGATGGCCATGGCGGCAGGTTCTGCGGTGATGCGTTATCTGGTTGAACACAAGGTCTGCGAACACGCCGCGGCCATGGGCGAACGCTTGAGCGAGCACCTGCGCATCCTGCAACGTGATTTCCCGCAACTGGGCGATATTCGTGGTCGTGGCCTGATGCTCGGGGTCGAACTGGTCGAACCGAACGGCACGCCGGATGCGCTCGGTCATCCGCCGGCGTTTGCGCGACTGGCGCCGCTGGTGCAGCGCGAATGCCTCAAGCGTGGCCTGATTCTGGAACTGGGTGGTCGGCATGGCGCGGTGGTGCGTTTCCTGCCGCCGCTGGTGATCACTGCTGCCGAAATCGACCGTGTCGCGGAAATCTTTGGCCGTGCTTTGGCCGCCGCAACCGCAGCGCTGTAATTTTTTCGCCGCGCCGAACGTTCTTTCTACATACCCGGCTGCACCTCTCGTGCAGCCCACCCTTACAACGATGGAGAACCAGCATGACGTCAGTATTCGACCGCGAGGACATCCTCTTTCAGGTCGTGGTCAACCACGAAGAGCAATACTCGATCTGGCCGGACTACAAAGCCGTGCCGCAAGGCTGGCGTACCGTGGGCAAGAGCGGCCTGAAAAAGGAATGCCTGGCCTACATCGAAGAAACCTGGACTGACATGCGTCCGCTGAGCCTGCGCCAGAAGATGGAAGCCCAGGCCGCCGCGCAATAAGCGGCCGGGCAAAAAGAAACCCGCTGGACTGGTGACAGTCAGCGGGTTTTTTTTGCCAGCAAAAAAGATCGCAGCCTTCGGCAGCTCCTACAGTGCAGCGTTTACACCCAGTAGGAGCTGCCGAAGGCTGCGATCTTTTGATCTTCAGCCCTTCAATCCTTTCAACACCAAATCCACATTGCCTTCCAGCTCCGCCACCGGATCCGCCGCATCGGTGCTCAGCACCACCAGATGGCTGCCTGACTCGGCAATTGCTGCCTTCACCGCGTCCGATGGCTGCCGATGATGCAGGACCACCGCGACATCATTGTCCTTGAGTGTTGCCGTGAGTTTTTTCAGATCCTCCGGCGTCCATTCGGCATCCGGCCGTGAATCCTCGCCGATCAGTTCCAGATTCAAGCTGCCGATCAGATAACCAAAGTGATCGCTGAGACTCATCACACTGAGATTGTCGGCACTGGCCAGACGCGCTTCACTGTCGGCGCTGAGCTTCAGCAAACGCTGCTTCAACGTCGCCAGATTCGCTTCGATTTTCGGTTTGGCGCCCGGTGCCAGACGCACCAGATCCGCCGCCATCACATCCGCCATGCGCCCCATGTTGTTGCTGGCCAGCCATGGCTGACTGTTCAAGCCATCGACCTTCAGACACGGTTGTACGGCAATGCCCGGCAGGGCGCCGTCGACCGGGCGCGCCGCATCGACTTCAACGATGCGGATGTTGCTGCGGCGAGCGATCGGGTACAGCGGATCGTCGGCCCACAGCGAGCGCACACCGATCACCGCATCGGCGCCAGTCGCCAGTTTGCTCAGTGCCGGGGCACCGCGACCGGTGAAATACGCGGTCTGACGGCTGCCCGGCAGGTTCGCCGGTGCCGCACGTTCAAGGTTGACGTCAGTGCCTTTGAGCAGTACTTCACCCAAGCCGTAAGTGATTGGCAACGAGGCCAGCACGCGCAGTGGTTTAGCGGCTTCGGCAGCCATCAACGGCGTGCAGACCACGCCGCACAGGGTCATGGCCAAGGTCAGTTTTCGCAGTGAAAAAGTCATTTATCCAAGATTCCCTTTCAAACTCGGGACAACCCCGCGCGCAATGGCGGCGAGGGCGAAGGCTATGCCGGCGACCAGAATGATCGCGGCGCCGGATGGAATCGGCAGGTCAAACACGATCGGCGCAAGAATCCCGCACAGCGTGCTGACCGTGGCGATCAGCACCGAGCACCAGAAGAAACCCTTGAGCGACTGGCTGAGCAAGCGCGCCGCTGCCGCTGGAATCACCAGCAGTGCGCCAACCAGAATCGCACCGATGACTTTCACCGCCGCCACGGTGATCAGCGTCACCAGAATCACGAACAGGTAATCCAGGGTTTTCACTGCCACCCCGCGCACTGCTGCCAGTTGCGGATTGAAGCTGGCGAGCATGATGCGGTTGTACAACGGCAAGGCCAGAGCCATGACCAGCGAACCGACGATGGCCAGCACCGCCAGATCGTTGCCGTTGACGGTCAGCACTGAACCGAACAGCACGTTCTCGAGAATGTGCACATTGATCTTGCCGGCGAGAATCAGCAGCAGACTCGCGCCGAGTGCCAGCGACACCGACAGAAACACGCCGATCAGCGTGTCCGGCGCCAGGCCGGTGCGGTTGCGCAGGTAATTGAGCAGAATGCCGAACAGCAGGCAGTAACCGAACAGGCTGCCATAGGGGCCGGTGTAGGGTTCGCCGAGCAGGATACCGATGGCCACACCGGTCAGCGCCGCGTGGCCCACCGCTTCGGAGAAAAACGCGAAGCGCTTGACCACCACCAGCGTGCCGAGGCCGCCGAGTACCGGGCCGATCAGCAGGCCGGCGAGCAACGCATTGACCACGAAACCGTAGGCCAGCGCTTCCGGCAGATAACCGGACGAGGCCCAGCCTTGCACCATCAAACGAAAGGCTTCGTAACTCATCAGACAGCGCTCCGTGGATGGGTGGAAAACAGCGTAAGCAGACGTTCCGGGGTCAGCGCCTGTTGTGGCGTGGCGTCGAACAGCACACGACGGTTCAGACCGGTGACCCGATTGGCCAGGCGTCCGACCGCTTCCAGATCGTGCTCGATCCACAGCACGGTAATGCCCGCCGCGCGCCAGTCATTGAGCAGGCGCTCGAACACCTGAATCCCGGCTTCATCGAGGGCCGACATCGGCTCATCCAGCACCAGCAATTGCGGCGCCGGGATCAGCCCTTGTGCGAGCAGAACTCGCTGCCGTTCACCCCCGGACAGCGCGCCCATGCGCCGCTTGCGTTTGTCCTGCATGCCGACGCGTTCCAGCGCGTCACCGATGGCACCGGCGTAACGCTTGCTCAAACCGAGAAACGCCGGGCGTCGCTGGCACATGGCGGCCATGAAGTCGTCGACGGTCATTGGCAAACCGCGATCGAACTCCAGCGCCTGCGGCACGTAACCGATGGTGCCGGGTTCGCCGGGCCATTGCAGGCTGAGCTGGCCCTGATGCGGCATTTGCCCGAGCAGGGTCTTGATCAGCGAACTCTTGCCGCCACCATTCGGGCCGACCAGCGCGTGTACGCTGCCGGGCTGCACCTGGAAGGTGACCTTGTCCAGAATCGTCGTGCGGCCCAGCGTCAGACAAACCTGCGCAAAATCCAGCGTCGGCCCCATAACCTGTAGGCCTTCGCCTGCTCGCGATAGCGGTGTGTCATTCAACAAAGATGTCGGCTGATCCGGCGCCTTCGCGAGCAGGTCGAATCGTCGCACCGTCGCTCCCACAGGGGGCTCGGTGTTTTCGGGGGAAAGGTTTTCTCTGGAAGTCATGCGCCCGACTCCTGAATCGCCCGCACCACGGTGTTGAGGTTGCCGGTCATTTCCTTTTCGTACTTGTCGGCGGTGTATTCACCGTAGGAAATGTGCGACAGCGGATACAGCTTCACGCCGGATTCACGCTGAATCGTTTCGACGTAGGTGGAGGGGAAATCCATCTCCGAGAAGATCACTTTCACGTCCAGTTCACGCAATTGGTCGATGGTCTTCTTCAACTGGCTCGGGCTCGGCTCGATGCCGTGCGCCGGTTCAACCACGGCGGTCACTTCCAGGCCGAACTCCCGCAGCAGATAGTCGTAAGCGGCGTGCACGGTGGCCACGCGCAGTTCTGCGTTCGGCGCTTGCGTCAGTTTTGCCAGCGCGTCGGCGCGCATCTGGCGCAGGCGTTTGCCGTAGGCGCGGGCGTTCTGGGTGTAGGTCTTGGCGTTGTCCGGATCGAGTTTGCCCAGCTCGCGCGCGATGTTGTTGACCTGAGCGATGGAGGCGCTGATCGACAGGAACGTGTGCGGGTTCACCACTTTGCCGGCGCCGCGTGCGGCAACGCCGGTGGCGGCCAGCAACGGCACGTTCTCGTTGGCTTCGATGGTTTTGATGTTCGGCGTTTCGCTGGCGGCGATCATGCGGTCGGCGAAGTCGTCATGGCCGACACCGTTGAGCACGATCACATCCAGCCCGCTGATGCGTTTGATGTCCTCGGCCCTTGGCTCATAAGCGTGCGGGTTGAAACCGGCAGGGATCAGTGGGACGACTTCGGCCTTGTCGCCGACGATGTTTGCCACATAGCTGTAATAAGGGTGCAGGGTAATGCCGATGCGCAGGCGTTTGGCCTGATCGGCGCTGGCCAGTGGACTCAGCAGGCAGGCGCAGAGGCCGAGCAGGAACAGACGCAACAATGGACGGCGAGGCGATGAAATAGACATGGGCAAACGGTCTTCTCTCGGATGAGGGCGAGGAATCAATGGCGATGTTCGCGGGTAACCCCGGCATCGTATTGCGCGACGATCTGTTTCCAGCCAGAGGCGGACAGGGCGGCTTCGGTCAGTTCGGTCGGCGCTTGCAGATTGGCATCGCGGTTGAGCCAGATGTCCGGCGCAGCCTTGTTGTCAGCGCTGAGCAACATCACGAACGAACCGGCGACGGCTGTGCTCTGGCTATGGCCGAAATAGGCGGTATTCCCCAGCAACTGCCAGGCATGCCCACCGCGGCTGACCGAACTCGCATCCCGGGCAAACGGGGCAAACCCTTCGTCTGCCAGGGTTTGCGGCGTCGGCAGGGCTTGCTGCTCTTCGCGCAGCAAACGGATTTCGTCGAGGGTCACCCGCAGGTCGGCGTAGATGCCTTGTTCGGAAGCGCTGAGGTCACGGCGCGCGTCGAGTTGATTTGTCGCCACCGGTTCCGGTTCATGGGAAACCCCGCGCCACGCGACGACCGAACCGGCGACTGCCAGAATCAACAGGCACAACAGCAGCACATTGAGGGTTTCATGACCGGCACCGGCCGGGCGCACAACGTGTGTGGTGGGCGTACTCATGGGGCTTCGATATCCGCTTGGTCGATTTCCACAACGTGGCCCGGACCGGCGTCGAACAGCACGTAGAATTCGGCGCCGGGTTTCTTGAAGGTCAGGGTCGAATCAGTGCCGAGTTTGCCCGGCACCAGAATGGTTTCGTCATAGCCGATCACATCGAGGGTCACCCCCGGCGCACCGCTGCCGTCGGAGAAACCACCGGTGCATTTGATCTGCTCGGCGTCGATGGCTTTGCATTCGCACATCGGGTTGTGGGCCAGCGCACTGGCACTGAAGCCGGCGCCGAGCACCAGCAGCACGGCGCTCAGCCGCAGGCGGAAAGGGCGGGTCATGGTTTGGCTCCTTGTTGGTTCAACCAGGCAATGGTGGCGGGGGAGGCCTGACTCAGAGGGATCGAAGCCTGATGCATGCTGCCGTCCCAGCCTTCCATGGTGATCCACAGTTCGGCGTCGGTTTTGGTTTTTTCCGGCACTGGCAATTGCGCGCCCATGCGGTAGGGCGTGCCGAAGAAAATCACCCCGGCGGCGCGCAGGCTGCGGGGTTTGCCGATACGCAGGTAGGTGGCTTTGACCTGGTCGATGCAGGCATCGCAAAGGGCGGCGTTGAAACCTTTCATATTGCCGGCCGGGCCTTCGAGTCGCGGCGCTTCGTTGCGCAACTCGGCCAGGCGCAGGCTCCAGGGGCCGACCGTGACTTCGCCGACTTCTCGTTCACCGAGGCCGATGTCACCCCGAAACAGCGCGGCATCGGCGAAGTATTTGGGCATGAAACCCAGCGGGATCAGCAGCAACAGCACGTTGATGTGAAAGCGCCATTTCTGCCAGAACAGGCTCAGACGCGACGGTTGAGGTGCAGCAGTGGACTTGCTCACAGGTTGACCTCCGACGCTTCACGATTCATGGCCGGTTGCGCCTGAACGCGGGATTTCTTCGACTCACGCTTGAGTGCATTGGCTGTCGCCAGCGCAGTGCGTTTGGTCCAGATCAACAAACCACTGAGCACCATCATGCTCAGTACCAGGCCGAAGAAGAACCAGATCAGCTTGATCCACAGCCCGCCAAAGTCGCCGGTGTGCAAGGGGCGCATGGATTCGGTGACGAACTCCAGTGAGGTGCGATCGGACAACAGGCGAGAAGCGGCGACGTCACCGTTGAACGGGTTGAGGGTCGCGGTCTGGAACATCAGCGGATACCAGCCGCGGCCGCCGAGGCTCATATGGCTGTAGGCATTGCCCGGCAAGCTGACGAAGCTGACTTCCAGGCCGGGAATTTTCTCCTGGGCGACTTCGATCGCGCGATCCAGGCTGATGCGCGGCGGTGGTGTGCCATCGGCCGAGATCGGCACGGCGTCACGGGCCATCGCTGGAATGACCGGCTCGCTGGAGATGGAGATGTGGTTATCGAACAGCATCGCCTCGATCAGGAACCAGGTGCCGGTGACCGAAATCACCGCGATAAACCAGATCGACCAGATACCGCTCAGACGGTGGAAGTCGCCCCAGAAAATCCGCGCGCCGTGGCGAAAACGCAGGGTCGGACTAAAGAAGCCCTTCCAGAAGCGTTTATAGACCACCAGCCCGGTGATCAATGAAGCCAGCAGCGGCAGACCGAGGAACGACACCAGATACCAGCCCCAGCTATAGCCATTGGTGAACGGCACCAGCCACCAGCCATGCAGGGCACGGGTGAAGGCTTTGAAGTTGAAGTCCGGTGCGCCGCCCTGAATCACGCCGGTGTACGGATTGACGTAAACGGTCTGCGCGCGCCCGTCGGGGTAGCTGACGGCGACGTCCAGGGCAAAATGCGATTCGTCGGGGCGACTGATGCTCTGCACGACCGTTTGCGGTTCGGCTTTCTTGATAGCGGCGAGAATCTGGTCATAGCTGAGCAGCGGTGCGTCGTCCGCAGGCTGGCTGGCGCGCATCTGCGGGTTGGCCAGCCAGACGATTTCCTGGCTGACCACCGCCAATGTGCCGGTGACACAGACGATCAGAACAAAGAACCAGATCGGTAACGCCAGCCAGCTATGAACGAGGAACCACAGTTTGGAGCGGGATTTCTTCGACATGATTGCGCGTCTTGATAGCGGTGAAAGGGCGCGTGGCTACGGGCTTCGCAGCACGGGATCCCCGAAAGACCGGACTTGGCTTTTGCCTACACGAACGGCCTGCATCTATATAAGACGGATGAGTGGGGCAAATCCCGAAAGGTGATATGAAAGCAAATGTTTCCCAGTTCGCAGGGTGTGAGAGATTCCACTGTAGGAGCTGCGGCACGCTGCGATCTTTTGATCTTGATCTTTAAAAACAAGATCAAAAGATCGCAGCCTCGTTGCACTCGACAGCTCCTACAGGGTTTTGCTGCGTACAGGGGATCAAACACGATTCATGATTTACGCCATCACTCTCAGGCAATTGATGGCCAGTCCGCGCTCCCTATGATGGCAATCACCTGATTT
Organism: Pseudomonas sp. TNT2022 ID642; assembly: GCF_028656995.1. NCBI lineage: Bacteria > Pseudomonadati > Pseudomonadota > Gammaproteobacteria > Pseudomonadales > Pseudomonadaceae > Pseudomonas > Pseudomonas sp. TNT2022 ID642. Next base: position 119,034 of record NZ_JAMDGW010000002.1, read on the forward strand.
CCCTGAGTGAGCGCCTTGATGACCGCCAGAACCCTCTACGACAAACACATCGATGCGCACACGGTGTGCCGCCTCGACGATCAGGGCCATGTCCTGTTGTATATCGATCGCCAGGTGATCAACGAATACACCAGCCCGCAGGCCTTCAGCGGTTTGCGTGCCGCCGGGCGCGATGTCTGGCGGCCGGGCACGGCGCTGGCGGTGGTCGATCACGTCAACCCGACCACGCCTGTGCGCATCGCGGCAATGCCTGATGCGGGCGGTGCACGGCAAGTGTCGTATCTGGCGGAGAATTGCCGGGACTTCGGCATCGAGTTGCTGGACATCCTCGACAAACGTCAGGGTATCGAACATGTGATCGCCCCGGAGCAGGGTTTTATTCTGCCCGGCATGGTGATTGCCGCTGGCGACAGTCACACCACTACCTATGGCGCGCTCGGCGCCTTCGGTTTCGGCATCGGCACTTCCGAGATCGAGCATCTGCTGGCCTCACAGACTCTGGTCTACAAACGTCTGAAAAGTATGCGCGTGACCGTGGATGGCAATCTCGCACCTAGCCTGACCTCCAAAGACCTGATCATGGCCCTGATCGGCGACATCGGCGCTTCCGGGGCCAGCGGTTACGCGATCGAATTTTGCGGCTCGACCATCGATGCCTTGAGCGTTGAAGCGCGCATGACCATTTGCAACATGGCGGTCGAGGCCGGCGCGCGCGGTGCATTCATGGCCCCGGATGACAAGGTCTTTGCCTATCTCAAGGGCAAGCCGCGTGTGCCCGTTGGTGCACTGTGGGAACAAGGCCTGAAGACATGGCGCGAATTGCGCAGCGATCCCGGCGCGGTGTTTGATCGTGAGATTCACCTTGATGCCAGCATTCTGGAACCGATGGTCACTTGGGGTACCAGCCCCGATCAGGCCGCCGCCATCGGTGCACGGGTGCCGGACCCACAGGCGATCAGCGACCCGATCCTGCGTCAGGACATGCGCCGCGCCCTCAACTATATGGGCCTGGAAGCGGGCATGGCGCTCAGCGACATCGTTATCAGCCACGCCTTTATCGGTTCGTGCACCAACGCGCGAATCGAAGATCTGCGTGATGCTGCCAGCGTCGTGCGCGGTCAACACGTGGCCGGGCATGTGCGGGCGATGATCGTCCCCGGCTCCAGCGAAGTTCGCGCGCAGGCCGAGGCCGAAGGGCTGGCGCAGATCTTTATCGACGCCGGTTTTGAATGGCGTCAGTCCGGCTGCTCGATGTGCCTGGCGATGAACGACGACGTACTCGCCCCCGGCGACCGCTGCGCGTCCAGCACCAACCGCAATTTCGAAGGCCGTCAGGGTGCCGGTGCGCGCACTCATCTGATGAGCCCGGCGATGGTCGCCGCAGCGGCAATCAGCGGTCGACTCACCGATATCCGCCACTTTGGAGAACGCCCATGAGCCTGCAACCCTTCACCCAAGTCAGCGGCCAGGCCGCGCCGTTATTGGCGGCCAATGTCGACACGGACGTGATCATGCCCAAGCAGTTTCTCAAAGGCATTGACCGGCAGGGACTCGATCGCGGGTTGTTTTTCGATCTGCGGTTTCTGCGCGATGGCAGCCCCGACCCCGATTTCGTGTTGAACAAACCGGCATGGCAGGGCGCAAGTTTTCTGCTGGTCGGGCCGAATTTCGGCTGCGGATCGAGCCGTGAGCATGCGGTCTGGGGCTTGCAGCAGATGGGCATCCGCGCCTTGATCGGCAGCAGTTTTGCCGGGATCTTCTACGACAATTGCCAGCGTAACGGGGTGCTATTGATCACCCTGGAAGAGGCGCAGGTGCAACGCATTGGACAGCTTGTCGGTGAGCCTGAAACGGCGCGGATCAGTATTGATCTGGAGGCGCAGCGGATTAGTCTGGCGGATGGCACGGTGATCGACTTCCAGATCGATACGCTGCGTAAAACCGCTTTGTTACTGGGCCTGGATGCCATCGGCAGCACCCTGCAACGCCGCGAACAGATCAAAGATTTCGAACGCGAGCATCTGGCCAGTAACCCTTGGTTAGGCTGAACGCATAATCTGTGGGAGCTGGCTTACCAGCGATGAGGCCGGCACTTCCAGCATTTGTGTTGGCTGAGCTGACGCCATCGCTGCGATGCGGCGTTCCGACAAGCCAGCTCCCACAGGTTTTTGTGGTGTTTTGAGCTACAGCGACAATCCTTTGAAATGCGCCTGCAAAAACTCCACACACGCGCGCAACTTCCCGGAATGCGCCAGCCGTGTCGGGTACACCGCCCAGACATTGGCACTCTGGCTGTAATCCTCCAGCACCTGCACCAGGCGTCCTTGCTCCAGCAGCGGTTTCACATCCCACAGCGAGCGCAGCAACACCCCGCGGCCATCCAGCGCCCACTGCAAAACAATCTCGCCGTTGTTGGACGACAACGGCCCGCTGACCCGCACGCTCTCTTGTCCGCCATCGCGATCCAGAGTCCAGATACCAAAGGCGTTGTCGCGCTCCTTGATTACCAGGCAATCGTGCTGCTGCAGTTCGACCAGGGTTTGTGGCGTACCGCGACGTTGCAGATAACCGGGAGCCGCGCACAGCACTCGTCGATTACTGACCAGGCGTCGACCGATGTGCTGGCCGGGCAGGTCATCGCCGACGCGGATCTCCAGGTCGAAGCCTTCGTTGATGATGTCCACCACCCGGTCAAACAGGTCGAGGCGAATCTCCAGTTCTGGATAACGTTCGGCCAGCAACGACACTGCCGGCGCCACATGATTACGCCCGAAACCGAAACTGCTGCAAATGTGCAAACGCCCACGCGGGCTGTCGTGGGCGTCGGACAGTTCGTCGTGCAGTTGCTGGAAGTCATCGAGAATGCGCAACGCCCAGCGCTGCACGCGTTCGCCATCCTCGGTCAGCGAGACGCGGCGGCTGGTGCGGTGCAACAGGCGAGTGCCAAGGGTGGTTTCAAGAATCTGGATACGTTTGCTGACATAGGCCGGCGACAGGCCCAACTCATCGGCCGCGGCGGCGAAGCCGTTTTTGCGGATCACGGTGAGCAGCACGCGCAGGTCTTCGGGCAGGGGCACGGTGTCTTTCTTCTGGGACATGTCAACACGAACACTGGCAGCACAAGCCGCCAGCATAGCACCGAGATCCGGCTGCTCGGCTCAGCGCAAAAAGGCCAGTGCTTCGGCGAGCAACAGTTCGGGGATTTCTTCGGCAATGTAATGGCCGGCGGGCAAGGCCTGACCGCTGACGTTGGTCGCCACTTGCTGCCACTCCTTGAGCGGCTCGAAGCAGCGTCCGACCGTGCCCTCGGCGCCCCACAACACCCGCAGTGGCAGACTCAGGTGATTCCCGCTAGCGATGTCGGCGCGGTCGTGGTCCAGATCAATGCCGGCACTGGCGCGGTAGTCTTCGCAGATGCCGCGCGCGCTGCCCGGTTGTTGCAGGCAGCGCAAGTATTCGCCGAAAGCCTCTTCGGTAAATGGCTTGAGTCCGGCGCTGCGGCTGCCCATCACGCTGCGCAGATACCCCTCGGGATCGGCTTCGAGCAAGGTTTCCGGCAGCGGCGCCGGGCGGATCAGAAAGAACCAGTGCCAATACGCACGGGCGAAGGCTTCGTTGGTTTGCGCGTACATCGACAGGGTCGGCGCGATGTCCAGCAGCATCATGCGCTGCACGGCGTTCGGGTGATCGAGGGCGAGACGATGGGCGACGCGGGCGCCACGGTCATGGGCGAGGATCGAAAAATGTTCGAAGCCCAGCGATTGCATCAGCTCGACATTGTCGCGAGCCATTTCGCGTTTCGAGTAATTAACGTGTCGCTCATCCGCAGCCGGGCGACTGCTGTCACCGTAACCGCGCAGGTCGGCGGCGACCACGGTGAAGTGCTCGGCCAATTGTTCGGCAATCTTGTGCCAGATCACATGGGTCTGCGGGTGGCCGTGCAACAGCAACAGGCCGGGGCCGCTGCCGCCGAGGCGGTAGGCGATGTCGACGCCGTTGACGTGGCGCTGGTCTTTGCGGAATCCGGCAAACATCGGGCTGATCCTTGTTCAGGGTTCTGGTTGGCTGCATCCTGAAATTGTCCGGCGTTTGCGGCAAGGGGCAAAGCGTGGTCGACAGGTTCATGAAGTGTGATGGGTGTTGGCCGTTCCGGCCCCATCGCGGGCAAGCCCGCTCCCACAGGGATCTTTGGTGTGGTCACGATCTATGTCCAACCACAAAACCCTGTGGGAGCGGGCTTGCCCGCGATGAGGCCATTGAACACACAGAAAAAATCAGCCTTGGCTAAACATCTCCATCGCCCGCTGTTTGATCTGCTCCTCGGTCAGATCCTCCTTGCGCGAGGCGAGAAACCACAGATGCCCATACGGGTCCTTCAACGTCCCGCTGCGATCCCCGTAAAACTGATCCTTGACCTCGGACACCGTCGTCGCCCCGGCCTCCAGCGCCCGTTGAAACGATTTGTCGACATCAGTCACATACAGATGCAAACCAACCGACACTGCTTGATCCGGATTGCTCAGTGGCCCCTGATCGCACGGCGAACCGAGCATGATCGCGCTGTCGCCAATGCGCAGTTCGGCGTGGCCGATGCCGCCGTCGGGCATGGCCAGGCGCATGACTTCGGTGGCGCCGAAGGCTTTTTTATAGAAGTCGATGGCCTCGGCGGCTTTGTGGATGCCGAGATACGGGGTGATGCTGTGATACCCCTCGGGAATGGGTTTTACGCTCATGACGTTCTCCCTGATTGTTGTTCTATGAGATGTGGCTCCACCGGATTTGTGGAAGAGTCACTATAGAACTGTCCTCGCGGTGCAGATTTTTGCCCGACGAGCAGTCAATCCTTGGGAAAGTGTGGCCCCGGTCCCTGTTCACCCAGCACATCACCCTGATTGCGCAGCGGGCAGGCCTCCATCGACAAACATCCGCAACCGATGCAGCCATTGAGCCGATCGCGCAGTAGCGTCAGTTGCTCGATTCGCTCATCCAGTTCCCGGCGCCATTGCTGCGAAAGGATTTTCCAGTCCGCCGCGCTGGGCGCACGATCATCCGGGAGAATTTTCAGTGCTTCGCCAATCTCCGCCAATGGAATCCCCAGCCGCTGGGCGACTTTGATCAACGCCACCCGACGCAGCACTTCACGCGGATAGCGTCGCTGGTTGCCGGCATTGCGCTGGCTCTTGATCAGGCCTTTGGATTCATAAAAGTGCAGGGCGGTGACCGCCACGCCACTGCGCGCCGCGACTTCGCCAACCGTTAACTGTTTGTGCACATTTTCTTTGCTGATCATTTGAAGACAGCTCTTGACCTTGACTTAACTGGAGGTTTTACCCTGCAGGTCTTCGAGTCGCAAGGCTCGTCTTAAGCTGAGTGGGGGCATTCCATGAACAACCGCAGTTTTACCCAATTGATCGAGTTTGAAATCGAACCACGCCAACAACCTGCGCTGGTCAGCGCACTGTCGAGGCAAACCGAGCGTCTGGCTCAGCGCTACGACGGTTTTGTCAGCGCCAGTGTGCAAGCCAGCGATGACGGCCGGCGGGTGCTGAGTTTTCTGCAATGGCAGTCCCGCGAGGCGGGGGAGGCGGCATTTCGCAGCTTCGAGAGCGGCGAGCAGGATTTCTGGCAACTGATTCACACCCATCAGGCGAAAACCGTCACCTTCAACTCGTTTCAGGTGCTGAGCAGCATCGCCCGCAGTCACGACGATGCGCTGCACTGCCACCTGGTTGGCTAGATCGACAACTGGATCAAGCGCTCGCCCTGCAGGTTTTCCGAGAGTCGCCGCTTGTTCACCGCCAGTTCGCCGATCTTGATCAGCCGCGTGCGGGTGACGTTGCGGCTCAAACCGAGCAGCGCGGCGGTGTGCACCTGGTTGTAATGGCAAAAGCGATACGCCGCGCGCAGCAAGGCGTCTTCGACTTTTTCGTGCAAAGCGCCGGCCTGCTGCGCGAAGAGTTTTTGAAAGGCCTGTTCCAGCAACGCCTCCGGTGAATCATCGGCACTGCTGTGATGATCGTCCGGGCGATCGATGCGCAGGTTCGACAGGCGCAAATCATCGCGTTCGATCACACCGTTGCGGCAGATCAGCAGGGTGTGGTGGATAACGTTTTCCAGTTCACGAATGTTGCCCGGCCAACTGTAGGCACGCAGTTTGTGCTCGGCACCGGGGCTGATGCTGACCCGGCCATAACCGAGGCGCTGGCTGTAGGCCTCGATGAAATGGCGCGTGAGCGGGAGGATATCGCCAGGGCGGTCGCGCAACGGACTCAATTCCAGATTGACCACGTTGAGGCGGTAATACAGATCCTCGCGGAAATGACCGGCATTGATGGCTTTTTCCAGCTGCACATTGGTCGCCGCCAGCACCCGCACATCGATAGGAATGCTTTTGCGCGAGCCAAGCCGCACCACTTCGCGCTCCTGCAAAACCCGCAATAACTTCACCTGAATCGCCATCGGCAGATCGCCGATCTCATCGAGAAACAACGTGCCGCCGTCCGCCTCCTCAAACCAGCCGGCCTTGGCGCTCAGCGCGCCGGTGAACGCGCCTTTTTCATGTCCGAACAACTCTGCTTCCACCAGCGATTCGGAAAACGCCCCGCAATTGACCGCGATAAACGGCCGATGACGGCGATTGCTGAGGTTATGAATATGCCGCGCTACCAGTTCTTTGCCGGTACCGGTCTCGCCGATGATCAGCACGCTCGCTTCACTCGGCGCGACCTGCTGTAAATGCGCGAGCAGGGCCTGGGACTTCGGGTCCTCGAAGACCTGCGCAGTGGCGCGGATCGACGTGGCGAGCGCGGGGGAGGGCGGTAGGGTCAGCAGTTGCATGGGCTCGTCCTTCTTTTTAGTTCAAATGCAGGCAGATCAGGAATAGAAGGTCGGCACCGGCAGCGACTGATTCAGCGCCCAGTCGCCCAACTCATGGAGTTTGTAGTCCAGCGGGTCGTGCAAGGTCTGCGTGCGCAGGTTGCGCCAGTGGCGGTCGAGGCGCAGGGAGGCGTGGGTCGAGCGCGCGCCGGTCACTTCGAACAAACGGCTGCAAATTTCCAGGCCTTGGCGGCTGGCGGCGACTTTCGCGGTGGCAATCGCTGTCGCGACTTGGCCGCGCTCTTCGGCGCTGAGATTGGCGCCTTTGGCCCAGGCCTCATCGAGCACCGCCGCCGCGCGTTCGACCAACAGGCGAATGCCTTCCAGCGCCACCCAGAACTCGCCGTAATGCGCGAGCACGTAAGGATCTTCACGCACATCGCGCGCCGTGGATTTATGCCAGAGCCGGGTTTCGCTGAGGGTGTATTGCCGCGCCTCTTCGAAAGCGCCTTCGGCAATCCCGAGAAACATATGCGTGAACGTCAGTTGCGCGATTAGAGGTCGCAAGCAGGCGAACGGCGTGCTCAGCGGGCCGGGATCGAGCAGCAATTCCGACTCTTCGACGCGTACCCGTTCAAACGTGGCGCTGCCGCTGTCGGTCTGACGCTGGCCGATGTTGTTCCAGTCGTTGTGCAGGGTGATGCCGCTGCGTCCGCTGGGAATCGCCGCGATCAGCAACTTGCCGCCGGCGCTTTCATCGACGGCCGAGGCGATCAGCATTTGTGAGTCGCTGGCGCCGGAGCAGAAGCTTTTCTTCCCGGAAAACTCGCGCCAGCCACCGAGGTCCTTGACCACGGTGCGAGTGTCGAGCGGGTTGAGCGCATTGCCCCAGAACCAGTTCTGCCGCGCGGTCTGTTCGAACCACGGCTGCCATTGTTCCGGCCGGGAAAACAGGCGCACGGTGGCGAGCATCAGATGATGAAAACCAAATACGTGGGCAATCGAGCTGTCGACCTTGGCGAACTCGCGAACGACCTGCAGGGTTTCGCTCCAGCTCGCGCCGAGGCCGCCGTAGCGGGTGGGAATGCTCAGGGCCAGCAGGCCGCTGTCGCGCAGGGCATCACGCTCGGCCTTCGGTGTGCCGCCACGTTCATCACGCTCGACGGCGGTCAGGGCAAATTCGGCGGCCAGTTGGCGCGCGGTCTGCAGCGGGGATAACAAAGTACTTTGTGGTTTGGCGGTCACACCAACACTCCTGAATTCAAACTGCCCGTGTAGGAGCTGCCGCAGGCTGCGATCTTTTGATGTTGTTTTTAAGATCAAAAGATCGTCCGATCGCGGCCCGAGCCTGCGGCAGCTCCTACACAAGAGATCCGGTTTATGCCGAGGCTTTTGTCGGCAACACATCATTTGCAATCATTTCGCCAAACGGCCCGGTCAGATTGGTCACGCCACGCCCGGCCAGACTCGCGTAAGGCTCGGGCAACAGCGGGAACACCAGCTCGGCAAAGCGGTAAGCCTCTTCCAGATGCGGATAACCGGAGAAGATGAAACTCTCGATGCCCAGATCCGCGTATTCCTTGATCCGCGCCGCCACTTGCTGCGGGGCGCCAACCAGCGCCGTCCCGGCACCGCCACGCACCAGACCGACACCGGCCCACAGGTTGGGGGCAATTTCGAGGTTGTCGCGACGACCATCGTGCAAAGCCGCCATGCGTCGCTGGCCTTCGGAGTCGAACCGGGAAAAGGATTTCTGTGCCGCCTCAATAGTCTCGTCGCTGATGTGTTCGATCAGTTTGTCCGCAGCTTTCCACGCCTCTTCGGCGGTCTCGCGCACGATCACGTGCAAGCGGATGCCGAACTTCACTTTGCGCCCATGCCGCGCCGCTCGTTCGCGCACGTCGGCGAGTTTTTCCGCAACCGCGGCCGGCGGTTCGCCCCAGGTCAGATAGACATCGACCTGTTCGGCGGCCAGATCATGCGCGGCATCGGATGAGCCGCCGAAGTACAGCGGCGGATAGGGTTTCTGCACGGGCGGATAGAGGGCTTTGGCGTTCTGCACCTTCAGGTGTTTGCCGTCAAAATCCACCGCCTCGCCCTGCAACACGCGGCGCCAGATTTTCAGGAATTCATCGGTAACTTCATAGCGCTCGGCATGGCTGAGGAAACTGCCGTCGCCACGGTTCTCGTCCGGATCGCCGCCGGTCACGACGTTGATCAACAAGCGCCCGTCGGACAGCCGATCAAGGGTTGCAGCCATCCGCGCCGAAACCGTCGGCGAAATGATCCCCGGTCGGATCGCCACCAGATAACGCAGGCGCTCAGTCAACGGCACCAGTGCCGAGGCGATCACCCAGGAGTCTTCGCAGGAGCGCCCGGTGGGAATCAGCACGCCGTGGTAGCCCAGGCTGTCAGCGGCCTGCGCCACCTGTTTCAGATAATTGAGCGTGACCGGGCGCGCGCCTTGGGTGGTGCCCAGATAGTGGCCATCACCGTGGGTCGGCAGGAACCAGAAAACATCCATGAACGGCTCCTCAGGCGATTTTCAGCAAAGGTTTGATTTGGGTGGCGAACAGCGGCGCTGCACGTTCGGCCGCGAGGCGGATGCGCGCCTTCAACAGTTCGCTGGTGATCTGGTAATCGGCGAAGTCGGCTTCGGTGGCGTACACGCCGATTGGCAACGTCATGGCCTGAAAGAAGCTGAACAGCGGGCGCAACTGGTGATCGAGCACCAGCGCATGACGTTCGCTACCGCCGGTTGCGGCCAGCAGCACCGGCGTGTCGATCAGTGCATTGAGGTCAATCAGGTCGAACAGATGCTTGAGCAGGCCCGGGTAGGAACCGCGATAAACCGGCGCGGCCACGATCAACAGATCGGCCTGTTCAATGGCCTGCAACTCGGCTTCAACCTCGGCACTGAGCTCCTGACGCGACAGCGCGCCACCGAGCGGGCGAGCGATATCACCGAGTTCGATCAAATGGCTTTCGATGGTCAAATGCCCGGCCAATTCGGCGAGCAAGGCTTGGGTCAGCACCAAAGTACGGGACGGACGCCAGGTGCCGCCGGAGAGGGCGACGACTTTCAGGGGACGCGACATGATCAGTTCCTTTTTCAACAGTTGCTCAGCGAGCAGTGAATGAGTCACCGGGTCTGAGCAAGCGCTGTACCAATTCCTGGAAGCCCCGGTTTACAAGGCGTTGAGCGTTAGCGTGGCGGTCGCCCCTGTGAGTAGCGAGGCGCTTTGTTGAATCGGTGTTGACTGAGCAACAGTTGCTGGAGCAACAGTGGTCAGCGCATGGATGAAGTTATAAAGGCTGTTTGTTATTCCGTAAAAGAACGTTAATCGATATTTATAGATCGTTAGGAGATATGCGCCGACGCGTGTCGATTTCCTGATAGCCACTATTGAGAGCGTTGATTTCTGCGCGGGCGTGCCGGGGCGTAGCCTTTGTCCATCGACTCCCCATTGCTCGCCAGGACGCTCCCATGAATCGTTTACTGACTGTTTCCCTGTTGCTCGCTGTCTCTGTACTCGCCGGTTGTGCCGGACACGTTTCGCCGGAGCTGCGTCCTTACACCGATGAAGAATCCCGCGAATTGGCGATGGAAGCGCTCAATCGCAGCGGCCTGTCCTTCGACGAATACCACGCGAAAAAAGCGCAATTACTCGGTCAGACCCAGTTCGACAAAAAAGCTGAAATGAGTGCCGAACGTGCCGTACAGCTGCACGGTCGTCCTAGCTGAAAACAAACTGTACTGGTAGAAGTTTTACCCAACTGTCCGTGGGCTTGCCGGGCGGTGTGGGATAGGGTCAACACCTGAATGACCCTGATGGATTGCCTGCCATGACCCTCTCGCTTGACCTGCTGTTGGGCTTTGCCCTGTTTGCCCTTGTCACCTCGATTACGCCGGGGCCGAACAACACCATGTTGCTGGCATCGGGGGTTAACTTCGGCTTCAACCGCACCATCCCGCATATGCTCGGAATTACCTGTGGCTTCTTCGTTCTTGTTGTCGCGGTGGGCTTTGGCCTCGGCGCGGTGTTTCAGAACTATCCGATTCTCTACACGGTTCTGCGCTATGTCGGCGCGGCGTATCTGCTGTATCTGGCGTGGAAAATTGCTCACTCGGGCCCCGTCGGCGACAGTGCCGAAGGCGAGGCAAAGCCGATCAGCTACCTTGGCGCCGCCGCGTTTCAGTGGGTCAATCCCAAGGCGTGGATCATGGCCATCGGCGCCATCAGCACCTACACGCCGATGCAGGGCTATTTCACCAATGTCGTGGTGATTGCCGCGGTGTTTGCCATCATCAACCTGCCGAGCGTCGGCGTCTGGGCGGCCTGCGGTACGTTGTTGCGCAATGTGCTGAAGGATCCGCGCTGGTTGCGCGTGTTCAACTGGGGCATGGCGGCGCTGTTGGTGATTTCGCTGTACCCGTTACTTCTCGAAAGCTTTAGCTGACGCATCGCTTCAACCGCAGGCCGGATGCCTGTTAAGCTCGACTTCAGGAGCGTTCCTACGCACTTTTAAATGAAGTTGTTCTTCTTTAACGGCATCCGATCAGGTATTGATGACGCTCTCGAACCGACGCGCAGCTCACAAGGCTGCGCCGTACCGTTTGCAGACACGAGCCTCCTGATCCCGGAACACGCTCTGCGAGTCTTTTATGAACACACGTCCGTTGTATTTCGATTACGCCGCCACCACCCCGGTTGACGAGCGGGTCATCCAGGTGATGATCGAGTGTCTGGGGTTTCACGGTAACTTTGGCAACCCGGCTTCCAGCTCCCACGCGTTCGGCCAGCAAGCCCGACACACGGTCGAGCAGGCCCGCCGACAGGTCGCCGAACTGGTCGGCGCCAATGCCGAGCAGATTGTCTGGACCTCCGGTGCCACCGAGTCCAATAACCTCGCCCTCAAAGGCGTGGCGCAGGCGCGCGGGGTGTCCGGCGGCCACATCATTACCAGTCAGATCGAACACAAAGCCATCCTCGATACCGCCCGCCAGTTGCAGGACGCCGGCATCGCCGTGACTTATCTGGTGCCGGACGCCGATGGCCTGATCACGCCGCAAGCGGTCAGTGAAGCCATGCGTGAGGACACCTTTCTGGTGTCGCTGATGCTGGTCAACAACGAGTTGGGCACGGTCAACGATGTTCAAGCGATTGGCGCAGTCGTGCGTAGCCGTGAGGCGTTGTTCCACGTCGATGCGGCGCAAGGCGCCGGCAAAGTGGCCATCGATCTGGGGCAATGGCCGGTGGATCTGATGTCGTTTTCCGCACACAAACTTTACGGTCCCAAAGGCATCGGCGCGTTGTACGTCGGCCCGCGGGCACAGCAGCGGTTGCAGGCGCAGATTCACGGCGGCGGTCACGAAGGTGGTTTGCGCTCCGGAACCTTGGCGACGCACCAGATTGCCGGGATGGGCGCAGCGTTTGCCTTGGCCGCCGAGGCGTTCGATGCCGAGAAAAAAACCATCGTCGCACTGCGCGAACGCTTGCTCGAACAACTGCTGAGTTTGCCGGGCGTACGCTTGAACGGCTGCGCCACTCAACGTATTCCGCACACCTTGAGCCTGACCTTCAGCGAAGGCGAATTCAACAGCGCGGCGTTGAGTCATTCGATCGCGTTTTCCGCGACCTCGGCCTGCAACTCCGCCAGTAACACGCCATCTCACGTGCTGTTGGCGCTGGGGCATGATGCGCATCTGGCCGGTCGCACCATTCGCCTGAGCCTCGGCCGCTTCACCACCGCCGAAGATATCGACAAGGCTGTTCAACTGATCAAGACCGCCTGCGCCAGTGCTCCGGCATTCTGGGCGACAGGGCTTTAAACGAGCCGACCTCACGGCTACGAACAATAACGATGAAGTGATTAGCAGGAGACATGATGAGTACCCAGACCTCGACCGAAGGATCGGTGCCCCAGCGCCTGGCGCACACCCGCGAACTGATGCGCCGCGAAGGCATTCACGCACTGTTGGTGCCGTCCGCCGACCCGCATTTGTCGGAATATCTACCGGGTTACTGGCAGGGCCGGCAGTGGTTGTCGGGCTTCCATGGTTCGGTCGGGACGTTGATTGTCACCGCTGATTTCGCCGGCGTCTGGGCCGACAGTCGTTACTGGGAACAGGCGACCAAGGAACTCAACGGCAGCGGCATCGAGCTGGTCAAGTTGCAACCGGGTCAACCGAGCCCGCTGGACTGGCTTGCCGAGCAGACACCGGAAGGTGGTGTGGTCGCGGTTGACGGTGCGGTGATGGCGGTGGCGTCGGCGCGTACGCTGAGCAGCAAACTGGAAGCACGCGGTGCACGTCTGCGCACTGACATCGATTTGCTGCAGGAAGTCTGGAGCGATCGCCCGAGCCTGCCGAATGCACCGATCTATCAGCATCTGCCGCCGCAAGCGACCGTCAGCCGTGGCGAGAAACTCGCCAAACTGCGCGAAACCTTGCAAGAGCGCGGGGCTGACTGGCATTTCATCGCCACCCTCGACGACATCGCCTGGCTGTTCAACCTGCGCGGCGGCGACGTGTCGTTCAACCCGGTGTTTGTTTCCTTCGCCTTGATCAATCAACAGCAAGCGACGTTGTTCGTGGCGCTGAGCAAGGTTGACGCGGAGTTGCGCGCGGTGCTCGAGACGGATGGTGTAACGCTGCGTGATTACAGCGAAGTCGCTGATGCCCTGCGTGCCGTGCCGAGTGGCGCGAGCCTGCTGGTCGACCCGGCGCGCGTTACCAGCGGCTTGCTGGATAACCTCGACAGCACGGTGAAGCTGGTCGAAGGCCTGAACCCGACCACGTTGGCCAAGTCGCAGAAAAGTGAAGCCGACGCCGAACATATTCGCAAAGCCATGGAGCAGGACGGCGCGGCGCTGTGCGAGTTCTTCGCCTGGCTGGAATCGGCTTGGGGTCGCGAGCGCATTACCGAACTGACCATCGACGAAAAACTCACCGCTGCCCGTGAGCGTCGTCCGGATTATGTCTCGCTGAGTTTCAACACCATCGCCGCGTTCAACGCCAACGGCGCCATGCCGCATTACCACGCCACCGAAGAAGAGCACGCGGTGATCGAGGGCGACGGCTTGTTGCTGATCGACTCGGGCGGTCAATACCTGGGCGGCACCACGGACATCACGCGAATGGTGCCGGTTGGTACGCCGAGCGAAGAGCAGAAGCGCGATTGCACGCGCGTGTTGAAGGGCGTGATCGCGCTGTCGCGCGCACAGTTCCCGAAAGGCATTCTCTCGCCGCTGCTCGATGCCATTGCCCGTGCGCCGATCTGGGCCGAAAGCGTCGATTACGGTCACGGTACCGGTCATGGCGTTGGCTATTTCCTCAATGTCCATGAAGGTCCGCAGGTGATCGCCTATCAGGCCGCGCCTGCACCGCAGACGGCCATGCAGCCGGGGATGATTACTTCCATCGAGCCGGGCACCTATCGTCCGGGCCGTTGGGGCGTACGTATCGAGAACCTGGCGATGAATCGCGAGGCGGGTAGCAGCGAATTCGGTGAGTTCCTCAAATTCGAAACCTTGACGCTGTGCCCGATCGACACGCGTTGCCTGCTGCCAGCGCTGCTGACGGAAGAAGAGAAGCAGTGGTTCAACGACTATCACGCGCAAGTGCGTGAGCGCCTTAGCCCGTTGCTTGAAGGTGCCGCGCTGGAATGGCTGAACAGCCGCACTGCCGCCATCTGATCAGGTGGAATTCAGGCGCTGTTACCAGCGCCTGAATGATCGCCTAGATTTGGCGCAAAGCCTCTTCAACAAAGTCGAGCCGATCCTGGCCGAAGAACAGCTGATTGCCGATGAACATGCTTGGCGCGCCGAACACGCCGCGTTTAACCGCGGTCTCGGTGTTGTCCTTGAGTACGGCTTTGACGGACTCGTCGTTAGTCAGTGCCAGCACTTCAAGCGGATTGAAGCCGTGTTCACTCAGCACAGCGGCAACCGTCTCCGGTTCGTCCAGACTGCGTCCTTCAACCCACAGCGCCGTGAACAGACAATCGATAAACGCCTGAAAGCGTTCTGGCTGCCGCAACTGGATGCCAGTGACGGCACGCATCAACATCAGTGTGTTGATCGGGAAATGCGGATTGAATCTCAGCGGCACCCCGTAGCGTTTCGCGTAGCGATCCAGATCCTCAAACATATACCGACCCTTCGCCGGAATCATCGCCGGCGATGCGTTGCCGGTTGCCTTGAAGACGCCACCGAGCAACATCGGAATGTAGATCAGCTCACTGTTGGTCTCGGCGCAAATCTTCGGTAACTGGGTGTAGGCCAGATAGGTGGCAGGGCTGCCGAGGTCGAAATAGAACTCCACGGTTTTGGTCATTTTCGTGTCTCGCTAGTTATTGTTATGGCGTGGGCTTACCAGCGTTCGTTCCAGGGGCGCAGATCCAGCTCGAACGTCCAGGCATCCCGTGGCTGACTGTGCAGATACCAGTAATTCTCGGCAATGTGCTCGGGGTTGAGGATGCCATCCTGATCCTTGGTGGCGTATTTCTCGGGGAAGCTGTTGCGGATGAAATCGGTGTCGATTGCACCGTCGACTACTACGTGGGCGACATGGATATTCATCGGCCCCAGTTCCCGCGCCATGCTTTGCGCCAGTGCGCGGATGCCGTGCTTGGCGCCGGCGAATGCGGCGAATCCGGATGAGCCGCGAAGTCCGGCGGTGGCTCCGGTGAAGAGAATCGTGCCGCGCTGGCGAGTGACCATGCGTTTGGCTACTTCACGAGCATTGAGGAAACCTGAGAAGCAGGCCATTTCCCAAATCTTGAAATACTTGCGCGCGGTTTCTTCAAGAATGCTGCACGGCACGTTGGCGCCGATATTGAACACAAAGGCTTCGATCGGACCGAGGCGGGTTTCGATGTCTTCGATCAGGGCGATGACGTCTTCTTCCTTGCGCGCATCGCAGGCAAAACCATGGGCTTCGCCGCCTTCAGCCTTGATCGCGTCCACCAGCGGTTGCAATTTGTCGGCGCTGCGCCGGGTAACGCAGGCGACGAATCCCTCACTGGCAAAACGCTTGGCAATCGCTCCGCCCGTGGCATCGCCTGCGCCGACAACCAATACGACCTTCTTGTTGTTCATGGGTGAATCCCTTTATTAAACGATCGTTAAGTGAACGAACGTTATGCTAGGATCCAGGCAACGTCAAGGCAGTCGATTCGAGGGCAAATACATGCGTTACTCCGCCAGTCACAAACTGGAAACCCGGGAAAAGCTCTTGCAGAGCAGCGCGCTTTCAGCAAAGCGGTCGGGTTTTTCCACGGTAGGCGTCGATGGTCTGATGAAGGCTATAGGGTTGAGTGGTGCGGCGTTCTACAGCCACTTCTCGTCCAAAGATGCGTTGTTCACTGCCATCGTCGAGCGAGAGTTGGGGCAAAGCCTTGAACGACTGGGGGGCGAGGGCGCGCAGGATCGTGAGCGACTGGAACGTTGTCTCAAGCACTATCTGAGCATGGCCCACGTCGAACAGCCTGAGGCCGGTTGCGCGTTGCCGGCATTGGGCGCAGAAATCGCCCGATCGGATGTCCAGGTGCGCGAGCAGGCGCAGTTATGGATCTGCCGGCTCCATGAGCGTTGGGCGCAGATACTCGAGAGCGAGACCCTGGCGTGGTCGGTGCTGTCGCAATGCGTCGGAGCATTGGTGGTGGCACGTATGCTGGCTACGCCGGACGTTCAGCAAGCGGTGCTGAAGTCCAGCCATGAAGAGATTGGCCGGCAGATTGCCGGGCAGCGCTGAGCTACTTACAGATGACGATCATGCTGCGACTGGTGTAACCCGCAGGGTTGAGACCGAACGGATAATCGCCGGGTTCTTCCACGGCGTCACCGGATTTGGCGATGACCTTGTAACCTTTTGGCAAACACGCGTTGGCGGCGCTGGCGTAGCACTTGTCCCAGGAGGACGATAGCCCCGAACAGTTGATGTGCAGCCCCTTCTTTCCGCGTTTTACCTGAGTTTCCGACGTCGCCGCACAGCCCGCAACTGCAAGTATGGCGATCAGTATCAAAATTCGTTTCATTACCGTCCTTATAGGCCACGAGTCTGACGCTCGGGTTTGCCTGTGTTCGCTTGCGCTTTAAGCGTTTTGAAATCCCTGTCCGAAAAAATCCATGTCTGGCATTGGGTTACGGGTCTAAACATGGCCTAAATGCGCAGCAATTGCCAGACCTTCGTAAAAACCTCTTTCAATCAGCCGCGATGGCGGGTTTCGCAGCACTACCCATGGTCATAGTGGCGCCGACGGACGCCAGAATAATGCACAGGATCGCCATCCATTGTGACAGCGTGAGGAATTCATGCAGAAACAGAAGGCCCGATAACGCTCCGAAGGCTGGTTCGATACTCATCAATGTGCCGAAAGTACGTGCCGGCAGGCGAGTGAGGGCTACCATCTCCAGTGTATAGGGGAGGGCGGTGGACAGAATGGCGACACCAATGGCAATCGGGATCAGAGAAGGAGTCAGCAGGGCTGCACCTGCATGCACGATACCGATAGGGGCCACGAACAGCGCGGCGATCATTACCCCCAATGCTGCGGTCGTCACACCGTTATCGGCACCGGCCTTCTGACCGAACAGGATGTATAGCGCCCAGCAGACACCCGCTCCCAATGCATAGCCGGCGCCCACCAGATCGATTCCGGCGCTGGTTGCGCCTGTTGGAATCAGCAGAAGCAGGCCAGCGGCGGCCAGAGCAATCCAGAGAAAATCGATGGCACGGCGTGACGCATAGATGGCTACCGCCAGTGGCCCGGTAAATTCAAGGGCAACGGCGATTCCCAGGGGAACCGTGCGCAATGACATATAGAAGAGGAAGTTCATACCGCCCAACGCCATGCCATAGACGATGACCGTTCGCAGTGATCTGGCAGTTAACCTGGCTCGCCAGGGGCGCAGGATTAGCAGCATGATTACACTGGCGAAGATCAGGCGCAGCGTGGTGGTTCCCTGAGCGCCAATGATGGGGAACATGCTTTTGGCCAGAGAGGCGCCGGACTGGATCGACGCCATGGCTATTAATAGCAGGCCAACCGGGAACAGCATTGAGGCAAGAGATCGTGGCTGGTCATTCATTACGTGGCATCGTCCAAGGTAAGAGCAAGGCAATATTGTTGGTGTTGGGCAATATACTGCGCATTCGCTTGAGTTACGTCTATATAGAAGGGGGCTTTTTCAACTGATCGATAGAAAAGCGCAATTAACGGTTGACGGCAGATTTCAGATGTCTATAATTCGCCCCACTTCCGGCGCAGTCGAAACGGAAAACTCCTTGAGATTCAAAGAGTTATGTAGGTTTCGATAGTAGGTTGCTTCAGTTCATCGAAGCCGAAAGG
>NZ_JAMDGW010000003.1:0-5103 GCF_028656995.1 Pseudomonas sp. TNT2022 ID642
AAAGGTCAAAGCGCCCACCCCCCCCGCCCCCGGTGGCACCTTCAAAAATCTGGTGCCGAGCACTGTTCCGGCCGTGACCGAAGTCACCGACACCATCGACACCTCGACCGTCAAACTAACGGCCGATACCTCCGTGGCCGAAGGCGGCACCGTCACTTACACCGCCACTGTCGGCGCTCCAGTCACCGGCTCGCCGGTTGTCGTCACCCTGACAAACGGTCAGACGATCACCATCGGCGTCGGCCAGACCACCGGCACCGCGACCACCACGGCGCCAAACGACGCATTGACCGGCCACGCGCCGATCACCAATGCGATCACTGAGGTCAGCGGCGGCAATTACGAAAATCTGGTGGCTGACAAAACGCCGGTTTCGACCAATGTCACCGACACTGTCGACACCACTAACCTGTCGCTGACTGCGACCGGCACTGTGGCCGAAGGTGGTTCGATTGTTTACACCGCAACCCTGACCAACGCGGCTGGCTCGCCAGTTACCGTGACTTTGTCGAACGGCGCGGTAATCACCATCGAAGCAGGCAAAACCACAGGCACTGTGACCGTTCCAGCTCCGGCCGATGACGTTTACAAAGACGCGGGCAAAGTTGAAGCGACGATTTCGACTGCCACCGGTGGCAACTTCGAAAACCTCGTGCCGAGCACTGTTCCGGCTGTGACCGAAGTCACCGACACCATAGACACCTCGACCGTCAAACTGACGGCCGATACCTCCGTGGCCGAAGGCGGCACCGTCACTTACACCGCCACTGTCGGCGCTCCAGTTACCGGTTCGCCGGTCACCGTGACCTTGGCCAACGGCCAGAACATCACCATCGAAATCGGCAAAACCACCGGCACCGTGACCACCACCGCGCCGAACGATGCGTTGAACGGCCACACCCCGCTGACCAATGCGATCACTGACGTGAGCGGCGGCAACTACGAAAACCTCGTGGCCGACAAGACTCCGGTTTCGACCACGGTCACTGACACCGTCGACACCACTGACCTGTCGCTCAGCGCCACCAACTCGGTCGCCGAGGGCGGTTCGATCATCTACACCGCGACGCTGACCAATCCGGCCGGTACGCCGGTGACCGTGACCCTGAGCAACGGCTCGGTGATCACCATTGAAGCGGGCAAGACCACCGGCACCGTCACCGTCGCTGCACCGGCCGATGACGTCTACAAAGACGCCGGCAAAGTCGAAGTCACCATCAAGGACGCTACCGGCGGCAACTTCGAGAACCTGGTGCCGAGCACTGTTCCGGTCGTGACCGAAGTCACCGACACCATCGACACCAGCACCATCAAACTGACCGCCACCGAGTCAGCTGCTGAAGGTGGCACCGTCACTTACACCGCCACCGTCGGCGCACCAGTCACCGGCTCGCCTGTCGTCGTGACCTTGGCCAACGGCCAAAACATCACCATCGAAATCGGCAAAACCACCGGCACCGTGACCACCACCGCGCCGAACGATGCGTTGAACGGCCACACCCCGCTGACCAATGCGATCACTGACGTGAGCGGCGGCAATTACGAGAACCTCGTTGCCGACAAAACCCCGGTTTCGACCACCGTCACTGACACCGTCGACACCACCAACCTGTCGCTGACCGCGACTGGTACCGTGGCTGAAGGCGGTTCGATCGTTTACACCGCAACCCTGACCAATCCGGCCGGCACGCCAGTGACCGTGACCCTGAGCAACGGTTCGGTGATCACCATCGAGGCCGGCAAAACCACCGGCACCGTGACCGTTCCTGCGCCCGCCGATGACGTCTATAAAGACGCCGGCAAAGTCGAAGTCACGATCAAGGACGCCACCGGCGGCAACTTCGAGAACCTGGTGCCGAGCACCACGCCAGCCGTAACCGACGTCTCTGACACCATCGACACTTCGACGGTCAAACTGACCGCCACCGAGTCGGCGGCTGAAGGTGGCACCGTCACCTACACCGCCACGGTCGGTGCGCCAGTCACTGGCTCGCCAGTTGTGGTGACCCTGGCCAACGGTCAGAACATCACCATCGAAGTGGGTAAAACCACCGGCACTGTGACCACCACTGCGCCGAACGATGCGTTGAACGGCCACACCCCGCTGACCAATGCGATCACTGACGTAAGCGGCGGTAACTACGAGAATCTGGTTGCCGACAAGACTCCGGTTTCGACCACTGTTACTGACACTGTCGATACCACCAACCTGTCGCTGACTGCGACCGACACCGTGGCTGAAGGTGGTTCGATCGTTTACACCGCAACCCTGACCAATCCGGCCGGCACGCCAGTGACCGTGACCCTGAGCAACGGTTCGGTGATCACCATCGAGGCCGGCAAAACCACCGGCACCGTGACCGTTCCTGCGCCCGCCGATGACGTCTATAAAGACGCCGGCAAAGTCGAAGTCACGATCAAGGACGCCACCGGCGGCAACTTCGAGAACCTGGTGCCGAGCACCACGCCAGCCGTAACCGACGTCTCTGACACCATCGACACCTCGACGGTCAAACTGACCGCCACCGAGTCGGCGGCTGAAGGTGGCACCGTCACCTACACCGCCACGGTCGGTGCGCCAGTCACTGGCTCGCCAGTTGTGGTGACCCTGGCCAACGGTCAGAACATCACCATCGAAGTGGGTAAAACCACCGGGACCGTGACCACTACCGCGCCAAACGATGCGCTGACTGGCCACGCTCCGCTGACCAACGCGATCACCGACGTTTCCGGCGGCAATTACGAAAACCTCGTGGCCGACAAAACCCCGGTCAGCACCACCGTCACCGACACTGTCGACACCACCAACCTGTCGCTAACCGCCACCGGTTCGGTCAACGAAGGCGGCCAGATCACCTACACCGCGACCCTGACCAACGCCGCTGGTTCGCCGGTCAACGTGACTCTGTCGAACGGTGCCGTGATCACCATCGACGCCGGCAAAACCACCGGCACCGTCACCGTCGACGCGCCGAAAGATGACGTCTACAAAGATGCCGGTACCGTTGAAGCGACCATCAAGGGCGCGACCGGTGGCGACTTCGAAAACCTGGTCACCAGCACAGCGCCAGCCGTCACCACCGTTAACGACACCATCGACACCTCCACCGTGTCGCTGACCGCCACCGCCAACGTCGCTGAAGGCGAAACCGTGGTCTACACCGCGACCGTGACCGCGCCAGTCACTGGCTCGCCGGTTGTCGTGAACCTGTCCAACGGCCAGACCATCACCATCGCCGTCGGTGAAACCACCGGCACGGTGAACTTCGTTGCACCGAACAGCCCACTGGCTGGTGGCAGCTCGCTGAGCGTAACCATCGACGGCGCTACCGGTGGCAACTACGAAAAACTCGCGGTCGACGGCAAGTCCGCCGACACCGCGGTTTCGGACACCACCGACACCACCAACCTGAACCTGACCGCGACCGATTCGGTGGCTGAAGGCGGTTCGATCGTTTACACCGCGACCCTGACCAACCCGGCCGGCACCCCGGTGACCGTGACCCTGTCGAACGGTTCGGTGATCACTATCGAAGCCGGCAAAACCACCGGCACCGTAACCGTTCCAGCGCCTGCCGATGACGTCTACAAAGACGCTGGCAAAGTCGAAGTGACGATCAAGGATGCAACCGGCGGTAACTTCGAGAACCTGGTGCCTAGCACCGTGCCAGCGGTGACCAACGTTACCGACACCATCGATACCACCAGCGTCAAACTCACCGCGACCGAGTCGGCGGCTGAGGGCGGTACCGTTACCTACACTGCTACCGTCGGCGCGCCAGTCACCGGTTCGCCTGTGGTTGTGACCCTGGCCAACGGTCAGACCATCACCATTGGGGTTGGCCAGACCACCGGCACCGCGACCACCACCGCGCCGAACGATGCATTGACCGGCCACGCGCCGATCACCAATGCGATCACTGAGGTGAGCGGCGGCAACTTCGAAAATCTGGTGGCTGACAAAACGCCGGTTTCGACCAATGTCACCGACACCGTCGACACCACCAACCTGTCGCTGACGGCGACCGGCACCGTGGCTGAAGGCGGCCAGATCACCTACACCGCGACCCTGACCAATGCAGCTGGCAGCCCGGTCACCGTGACCCTGTCGAATGGCGCGGTAATCACCATCGAAACTGGTAAAACCACCGGGACCGTGACTGTTCCTGCACCAGCAGACGACGTCTACAAAGACGCGGGCAAAGTCGAAGCGACGATCTCCACCGCAACTGGCGGCAACTTCGAAAACCTGGTGCCGAGCACTGTGCCGGCCGTAACCGAAGTCACCGATACCATCGACACCTCGACCGTCAAATTGACAGCCGACACTTCCGTGGCTGAAGGCGGCACGGTTACTTACACCGCCACTGTTGGCGCTCCGGTAACCGGTTCGCCGGTCACCGTGACCCTGGCCAATGGTCAGAACATCACCATCGAAGTCGGTAAAACCACCGGCACCGTGACCTTCACCGCACCGAACGATGCGCTGACCGGCCACGCGCCGATCACCAACGCGATCACCGACGTAACCGGCGGCAACTACGAAAATCTGGTGGCGGACAAAACACCGGTCAGCACCACCGTGACCGACACCGTCGACACCACCAACCTGTCGCTCAGCGCGACCGGTTCCGTGGCTGAGGGCGGCTCGATCATCTACACCGCCACATTGACCAACGCTGCTGGCTCGCCAGTGACCGTGACGCTGAGCAACGGCGCCGTGATCACCATCGAGGCCGGCAAAACCACCGGCACCGTGACCGTCGCTGCGCCAGCGGATGACGTTTACAAAGATGCCGGCAAAGTCGAAGCGACGATCTCCACCGCTACCGGTGGCAACTTCGAAAATCTGGTGCCGAGCACTGTTCCGGCCGTGACCGAAGTCACCGACACCATCGATACCACCGCCGTCAAACTCACCGCGACCGAGTCGGCGGCTGAGGGCGGCACCGTTACCTACACTGCTACCGTCGGCGCGCCAGTCACCGGTTCGCCTGTGGTCGTGACCCTGGCCAACGGTCAGACCATCACCATTGGGGTTGGCCAGACCACCGGCACCGCGACCACCACCGCGCCGAACGATGCATTGACCGGCCACGCGCC
>NZ_JAMDGW010000004.1:0-138671 GCF_028656995.1 Pseudomonas sp. TNT2022 ID642
AACCCTCTCCCGGAGGGAGAGGGTACTGACCGAGGTGTTTGTACGAGCTACATCGACCTGAAATGTCGGGTTGAATTCAAGTTTTGAAAAGCATGAAGATCGGCTCCCTTTCCCCCTCGCCCCCCTGGGGGAGAGGGCTGGGGTGAGGGGGTTGGATCTTGCTGACCCAACCCAATCTTCATCACTCCGCCGTCGAAGGCTTCGCCCAAAGATTGATCCCGCCCTCTTGGGCAAACCGGTCAATCTCCGCCAGCTCTTCAGCACTGAAGCTCAAATTCTTCAACGCCCCGACGTTCTCGATAATCTGCTCCGGCCGGCTCGCACCAATCAACGCCGAAGTCACCCGCGGATCGCGCAGCGTCCACGCCAGCGCCAGTTGCGCCAGACTCTGACCACGACGCTTGGCAATTTCATTCAGCGCCCGCACGTGAGCAATGTTGGCATCGGACAAGTGCGAAGCCTGCAGCGAACCACCGCCCGGACGATTGACCCGCGCATCCGCCGGCACGCCGTTGAGGTATTTGTCGGTGAGCAGACCTTGCGCCAACGGGGTAAACGCGATCACGCCGGTGCCGAGTTCATCGGTGGTATCGAGCAGGTCTTTTTCCACCCAGCGATTGAGCAGGTTGTACGCCGGTTGATGAATCAACAGCGGCACTTTCCACTCTTTCAACAGCGCCGCGATCTCGCGGGTTTTCACTCCCGAGTACGACGAGATACCGATGTACAACGCCTTGCCCTGCTGCACGGCAGTGGCGAGGGCGCTGGCGGTTTCTTCCAGTGGGGTGTCCGGGTCAAAGCGGTGCGAATAGAAGATATCCACATAGTCGAGACCGAGGCGCTGCAGGCTCTGGTCGAGGCTGGCCAGCACGTATTTGCGCGAGCCACCGCCCTGGCCGTAAGGGCCGGGCCACATGTCCCAACCGGCCTTGCTGGAGATGATCAGCTCATCGCGGTATTGCTTGAAGTCTTCGCGCAGCAGGCGACCGAAATTGATCTCGGCGCTGCCGTACGGCGGGCCGTAGTTGTTGGCCAGGTCGAAGTGGTTGATGCCCAGATCGAACGCGGTGCGCAGCAAGGCGCGCTGGGTGTCGATCGGCGTACTGTCGCCGAAGTTGTGCCACAGGCCCAACGACAGCGCCGGCAGCACCAGACCGCTGCGGCCGACGCGGCGGTAAGGGATGGAGTCGTAGCGGTTTTCGGCAGCGGTGTAAGTCATCGAATCCTCTCTTGTCTGTCTTGAATGGGGTGTCGACTTCATCGCTAGCAGGCTAGCGATTGGGCGCTACAAAAATCTATTGCCGGGTCGAGCGAGACCAAGGTTCTGGCGCAACGTCCGACCTTCATACTCAGTTCTGAACAACCCACGCCGTTGCAGTTCCGGCACCACGCCATTGGCGAAGTCTTCGAGCCCGCCCGGCAGGTGCGGCACCAGCACGTTGAAGCCATCCGCCGCGCCTTGTTCAAACCATTCCTGCAAGCGATCAGCGATCTGCTCAGGCGTACCGACCAGGCTGTAATGCCCGCGCCCGCCCGCAATCTTGCGACCGAGTTCGGCGAGGGTCAGCTTCTCGCGCCCGGCCAGTTCCGTGAGCAATCTCTGCCGGCTCTGCTGACCGCTTTGCGTCAGCGGCAACTCTGGTAGCGGCCCGTCCAGCGGGTACTTCGACAAATCGAAGTTGCCCAGCATACGCCCAAGCAAGGCGACGCCAACCTCGGGTTCGACTAATTGCTGAAACGTTTCACATTTTTCCTGCGCTTCGGCTTCGGTGCCGCCGACCACGACAAAAACCCCGGGCATGATTTTCAGCGAGTCAGCGCTGCGACCGTACTTGGGCAGACGGCCTTTGAGATCGGCGTAAAACGCCTGGGCGTTGGCCAGAGAGGTCTGCGCGGTGAACACCACCTCAGCGGTCTGCGCCGCCAATTCACGTCCAGTCTCGGAAGAGCCGGCCTGCACGATCACCGGTTGCCCCTGCGGCGAACGCGCAACGTTCAGCGGGCCTTTGACGCGAAAGTGCTCACCAACATGATCCAGAACGTGCAACTTCGCAGGGTCGTAATACGCCCCACTGGCCTTGTCGCGCGCAAACGCATCATCTTCCCAGCTATCCCAAAGCCCGGTCACCACCTGGTGAAACTCGCGGGCGCGGCTATAGCGTTCGGCATGACCAATATGTTCATCACGACCGAAATTCAGCGCCTCGGCGGCGTTGTCCGAGGTCACCAGATTCCACCCCGCACGCCCACCGGAAAGGTGATCGAGCGAAGCGAATTTGCGCGCCACGTGATACGGCTCGTTGTAGCTGGTGGTTGCCGTCGCAATCAGGCCGATGTGCTCGGTCACCGCACTCAGCGCCGAGAGCAACGTCAACGGCTCAAAGTGATCAGAGCGCGCCATGCGACTGGCGATGTCCTGGGTCGGCGCGGCGACGCTGTCAGCGACAAACAACGCATCGAATTTCGCTGCCTCGGCAATTTGCGCCAGCCGCTTGTAATGGGTGAAATCCAGGCCGGCATTCGCCGGCACATCAGGATGACGCCACGCCGCGACGTGGTGCCCGGTGGCCATAAGGAATGCGCCGAGTTTCAACTGTCTGCTCATCTCAGAAATCCTTGCGCAGTTGCACGCCGAAGTAGCGCTCGTCATCCCGTGGCACGGCGCGGTAGATGTAGTTACCGCCGCTGGCGAGCAACGGTGAATAGGACTTGTCGGTGAGGTTCTTGCCCAGCAGCGCCACGCGCCAGCCATTGCTGTAATCGGCCAGAGCGACGCTGGCGTTCCACAGGCCGTAGGCACCCTGCTTGGTGTCGGCGTTCTGGCTGATGTCGTACTGCACTTCGCTCTGCCAGCTGTAGTCGGTGCCGAGTTCGATATCCAGGCCGTTATCCAGCGGGATGCTGTAGTCGGCGCGCACGTAGCTTTTCCAGTCCGGGCTGAACGGCAGCGGTTTGCCGTTGACGTTGCACGACGCCGCCGCGCCCGCCGGGCAGGCGAATTCGTCGATCCGTGCGCGGGTGTAGGCCAGTGCGCCGGACAGTTTCAGTTGCTGGGTGGCTTGCAAGGCGTAGTCGAGTTCGACGCCTTCGGTGCTGACGCTGCCGGCGTTGATCAAACGTGTCACAACCTGGCCGGCGACGGTGTCGAAGAAGTTCGCCTGATAGTTGTCGTACTCGCTGTGAAATACCGCAAGGTTGGTGGTCAGGCGATTGTTCCAGCTCGTCGCTTTGATCCCCGCTTCCCAAGTGTTGGAGGTCTCCGGTTTCAGCGCTTCGGTGTCGCGCGGCTGCATGTTGAAGAACACGTTGTAGGCCGGGCCTTTGTAGCCGCGCGAGTAGGTCAGGTAAGTGGTGACTGCATCGCTCAGGTCGTACTGCACGCCGAGGCGGCCGGACCAGCCGTCTTCGTCGACCGAGCCTGAGCTGCTGGTCGCCGGTTGAATGCCGCTGACGGTGGTTGCTGAAGTCGAAACGCGGCGGTGATCGTATTCGAGATCATCGTGGGTGTAGCGCAGGCCAGCGATGCCGCGAAAGTCGGACGTGAAGTTCAGGGTGGCCTCGCCGAACGCTGCGTAGCTGTCGCTGGTGGTGCTGTAATCAGCGACGCCGCGATCGGTGCGCGTGGTGGTGGTCAGCGTGCGCTGATAGGTCTCGTCGTCCTTGCCGTGCATGTAGAACAGGCCGCCGACGTACTCGAGAAATTCACCCTTCGGCGAAGCCAGACGCAGCTCTTGCGAGTATTGATCGAAAGCCAGATCGCCCTTGTCCGCCGTGCCGGGAAACGCTGCGGTCACTGTGCCGAGACGGTCGCCGTCCTGATATTGGGTGTTGTCCCAGCCGCGCCATGCGGTGATCGACGTCAGGGTGTAATCGCCCAGTTGCCAATCGAGTTGGCCGGACAGACCTTTGTTGGTGTCCTCAACGTGTGAGCGGGTGTCGGTGTTGATGTCGCGGTTGTGGCTGCTTGCATTGACCGGACTCAGCGCGTTGGTGAAGGCCGGGGTCAGCGACTTGCTGACAACGCCATTGGGACCGTCGTCGTGGGACTGCATGTAGTCGGCGATCAGGGTGAAGGTGACGTCGTCATTCGGGGTGAATTCGAGTTTGCCGCGCACGCCGCGATGGTTGTAGCCGTTGACCTCCTGACCGTTGTGTTTGTTGTCGACATTGCCGTCGTAGGTGCCGAACAGCGTGCTGATCGAGCCCTTCAGTGTGTCCGGAATCAGGCTGCCGCCGATACCAAATCGGGTGCGACTTTCATTGCCGCTGTAGTACGACTGATCGATGTAGCCGTGGGTTTCGGCGGTCGGCGCCTTGCTGGTGATGTTGAGCACGCCGGCCGATGCGTTTTTGCCAAACAACGTGCCTTGCGGGCCGCGCAATACTTCGACGCGTTCCAGATCCAGCAGGTCGAGCGTGGACTGACCCGGCCGCGCATACACCACGCCATCGATCACCGTCGCCACGGTCGGCTCGACGCCCGGCGAGGTGGAAATCGTGCCGACGCCGCGCACGAACAACGAGGTGTCCTTGTTCGAAGCGCCGGTACGGAAATTCAGCGACGGCACTTGCTGCACGATACTGGCCACGCCGTTGCGGTTGTCGCGCTCAAGCTGTTCGCCATCGATGACGGACACCGCGACCGGCACTTTTTGCAGCGACTCTTCGCGGCGCGTGGCAGTGACGGTCACGGATTTGAGTGTCGGCTCCTGATCACTGCTCTCGGCAGCGAATACGTTGGGCAACGGCAGCGCCGCCAACCCCGTGAATAACCAGCCGGCGGCGCGAATCGACTGCGCCAGTTTGTGTGTCGCCCCAGGAATGTTGTGCATGTTTGCCCGCTCGAAATTGGCCCTTAACCGCTGCCGTTCTGCGACGACAGCGCCTGAATCGGTGTCTTGGGCATTCGCTCGAGCGAGTAGCAGACAGCGCGCTTTGTTAGCGCTACCATCGACAGTATTGGCAAGCCGCACATAGAGCGTCCAATACTGAAAAATTACTTTTATATGCGATTTGGTTTTTAATAAGGATCGAGCCTTGAGCGAAGAAAAGCCCCGCAAACGCCGTGGCGCCGGCCGTGTGACCCTCAATGCCGTGGCACGTGAGGCTGGGGTTTCGGCGATTACCGTGTCGCGCTACTTCAACCAGCCGGAGCAGGTTTCGCCCGAGCGCCGCGAACGGATTGCGGCGGTGGTGGCGGAGTTGGGTTACGTGCCGAATCTGGTGGCCGGCGGGCTGGCCTCGGCACGGGGGAAAATCGTCGGGATGGTGATCCCGAACATTTCCGGGCCGATCTTCGCCAATACCATTCAAGGCTTCAGCGACACGCTCAGCCGTCACGGTTATCAGCTGTTGCTGGCGTCGAGTTACTTCAGCACCGAGCAGGAAGAAAACGCCGTGCGCGCGTTTCTTGGCTGGTCGCCCGCGGCGCTGGTGCTCACCAGTCACTTTCACAGTGCCGGCACGGAAAAGATGATCGCCGAGGCCGATGTGCCGGTGATCGAGACGTGGGATTACCAACCGGATCGTGAGCCGATGCAGATCGGTTTTTCGCATTTTGAAGTGGGCGTGACGGCGGCAAAACATCTGCTGGGAAAAGGCTACCGACGTATCGCCTTCGTGCAGAACAGCGCGCCGGGGGACTTCAGCGCACTGGAGCGCCGCGACGGTTACGCGGCGACTTTAAAAGAATCCGGCCTGAAACCCTGGATCTTCGCTCCCGACGCTGACCGCGCACCATTCGAGGCCGGCAAACAGGCGATGGACGCCCTGATGAACACCACACCGCGCCCCGACGCGATCATCTTCGCCAACGACAACCTCGCCGCTGGCGGGCTGCTCGCCGGGCAACGCGCCGGTTTGAAAATCCCCGAAGACTGCGCCGTTCTTGGCTTCGGCGATTACCCGTTCGCCGAGATGCTGCTACCAAGCCTGAGCACGATCAAACCACCGGCACTGGAGATCGGCGTACTGGCTGCAACACGCGTGCTGGAAAGCCTTGGCGTGTTGCCGAGCGACGAGGTGCAGCGGCTGAACCTGCTGCAGTGCCAAGTCATCGAACGGGAAAGTACCTGACTTCGCTATACCGACAGTTCGCGCAAGGCGGCCGCCGCGAGAAATCCGGAACGGGATCGATAGCGCTGGTCACGGCGGACTGTCTGGTCAATACGCTCAAGCAACTGCTCCGGCAGCGTGGCGTTAAAACGCACTGACTTGCCGAAATACGGGGTGATATCAAAATCGACCACGCCCCAGATCCCTCCCGCGTAATCCGGGTTATCGAGATGAGCATCAATGTCCCGCACTTGCGGTAACGGCGCGCTGTCGGCGACCAACCCCTCATAGTGAAGCGCCAATGCCTCCTGAGTATTTTCAAACGCCTCAGCGACCGTAGTGCCTGCGGAGAAACAACCCGGGACATCCGGGATGATCACTCCGTAGTCTGAGTCGGCATCCTTGTGCAGAACGACCGGGAATTTCATATGAGTGAGTCCTTCCTCTGACAGGCCCATAAAACGGCCTTCGTTTCCAATAACGGGCCTCATTTCAAGCCCGCCTGTTTCAAAATGCTGTTGATCGTGCCCTTGGGCAGATCCGAATCAGGGTGCTTGATCGTCACCCTTCCTGGCTTGTGCGGATGCTTGTATTGGTGGTGGCTGCCTTTCACCGCCACGAGATACCAACCATCGTCTTCGATCATCCTGATCATTTCCCGACTGCGCATTTCCTTTGCCCTGTTCGACAGCTAGAGCCATTTACTCTAGAGGGCGCAGGAGCCTTTGATACACACGATACACACTCAGATAAATATTAGCTCACTGAACAATCGCTCGGTTATGGGGCAGATCAACGGCAGGCTTGGGCCAGCAAGAAAAACACGTCGCCGGCCAAACTCTCTGTAAGGGTCGCAAAATATGTCCAATAGAGATGTGGCGGGACTGGCTATGCTCTAAAGAACACCGAGGTGACCCCTTCGCGAGCAGGCTCGCTCCCACAAGGATTTCCTGTGTACATGAAATTTATGTCCAGCCGGGATCCATTGTGGGAGCGAGCCTGCTCGCGAAAGCGATCCTTCAGGCAATGCACCTCCACCAGGCAGAACCCGCCATGCACACCGCCATCATCATTTTCTTCGGCCTGATCCTGCTCGCGCTGATGCTCTACATCGGCGAGCGCATCGGCTTCAGCCGCCAGACCATGGCCTACGGCTTCGCCGCGCTGTGGCTGGCGTTAACGGTGATCAATGGTGCGGTGGGGGTGGTGCATGCCGGCCAGTCCGTGGGTTCGGAAATAGCCATAGGCAGTGCGGTGTTCGGGGTACCGGTGGCGGCGATGGTGTTGTTCATGGTGCTGAGCGCCGAGTCCTGAGCAGACCCGGCGCCCAACCGCCGATCAACGCACCAGATGCAGGAACTGCATGTGGCGTTCGTACTGGTCGAGGATGTCGTTGATGATCTGCTCTTTGGTGTAGCCGACAAGATCGTAGTCCTGACTGCCCTCGCTCAAGTGCACTTCGGCGCGGTAGTAGCGGCGGTTGTTGAGTTGCTTGGAACCCATGCCGCCACGCGCGAACGACGGCGTGAAGTAGCCGCGCATCTGCACCTGATAGATGAACGGATGCGCATCACCATGGCCGATTTCCAGACTGACGCTGTCATTCGCCGGATCCGGCTGCGTGACCACATTCAGGCCTTTCTCGACAAACACCGCCGTCACTTCTTCAATCGCCGGGCGCACCGTGGTGTCCATGAAGCGGTACACCTCGTCACGCGACGGGAAGTGCACAGCCTGGCTCAGACGCTGTCGCCAGCCACCGGTGCCGCGCCGTGAACCGGAGACCGGTGCCAGCGAATGCAACTGCGCGATCTGTTTCTGCGACTCCAGATAGAACGCCTTGTGCAGGCCCCACATCATCAGCAGCAAGATCAGCGAGAACGGCAACGACGTCAGCACCACCGCTGACTTCAGCGCATCGATGCTGCCGGAGAACAGCAGCGCACTGGTGATCAGCGCGGTCATCGCGCCCCAGAACACCCGCAGCCATTTCGGCCCGTCTTCGTCCGGGTTGCCGCCCTTGGCCGAGAGCGTCGAGAGCACCACGGTGCCGGAATCGGCAGACGTGACGAAGAACACAAAGCTGATAAACACCGTCACGGCGATGACGGTTTTGCTCCACGGATAGGTTTCCAGCAGCAGGTAAATGCTCATCGACGGGTTGTCGATGGCCGACATGCCCAGCGCGCTCATGCCGTGGTTGAGGACCTGATCGATCGCGCTGTTGCCGAAGATCGACATCCACGCGAGGGTGAAACCGAGCGGAATCAGCAGCACGCCGAAAACGAATTCACGGATGGTGCGGCCACGGGAAATCCGTGCGATGAACAAGCCCACGAACGGCGACCATGCAATCCACCAGGCCCAGTAGAACACCGTCCAGCCACCGAGCCAGTCGCTCGGTTTGTCGTAGGCGTAGAGGTCGAAACTCTTCATCGGCAAGGCGCCGAGGTAGTCGCCCAAGTTCTGGATCAGGGTGTTGAGCAGATGCTGGGTTGGCCCGGCAAACAACACGAACAGCAGCAGGGCACAGGCCAGCAGCATGTTGATGTCGGACATCACCCGCACGCCTTTATCAACGCCGGAGACCGCCACGATGATCGCCGCGCCCATCATCAGCGTGATCAGGCCGACCTGAATCCACTGGGTGTGCGCGATGCCGAACAGGTAGTCGAGGCCCGAGTTGAGGTGCAGCACACCAAAACCCATGTCGGCGCCCAGACCGAACACCGTGGCGATGATGCCGAAGCCATCCACTGCGTAACCGATCGGGCCGTTGATGCGTTTGCCAATCAGCGGATACAGCGCCGAACGCAGGGCCAGTGGCAGATTGTGGCGGTAGGCGAAATACGCCAGCGCCATGCCGACGAAGGCGAATACGCCCCAACCATGCAGGCCCCAGTGCAGAAACAGAATCTGCATCGCCTGACGCGCCGCATCCGCCGTGCCCGCCTCGCCTTGCGGCGGCTGCAGCATATGGGTCAGCGGTTCAGAGACGCAGAAGAAGAACAGCGTGATGCTGATCCCGGCGGCGAACAGCATGCCGGCCCAGGACAGATAACTGAATTCGGGCTCGTCGTGGTCGGCACCGAGTTTTATCTTGCCGTAGCCAGATAAGGCGGTGACCACCACGAAGACCAGATACAGGGTCATCGCGAGCATGTAGTACCAGCCGACCGTATTGGCCGCCCAGTTTTGCGCTTCCAGCAGCCAGGCGCCGGCCTGCTCCGGCATGGCGATAACAACGAGACCAAACAGCAGAATGACCGTCGCGGCGAAGTAGAACACCGGCGGATTCATGCGCACCAGACCGCTGGCGGGGGTAGACGATGCACTCATGAAACGTGCACCTCGAGGGGTTGAAACGTGGCTGAAATGATCGGACTCAGCAAAGGCAAGCCTCCTGTTGTGAGCGGGCAGCGAACCACCGGTTTAACTTGAATGAACGTTCAAGTTAAACATGGATGGGGTGGTAAGGACTAATCGTACGGCTAGGCGGTAGTTTTCCTACGCTAGCTCAAGGATGGGTATGACGTGGGTTTGGGGGGATTCGTTCAACATCCCCTCACCCTAACCCTCTCCCAAAGGGAGAGGGGACTGATTGGGGGATATTTGAGAACTACGCCGACGTGATCCTGCTGTACCGAATCCAGAATCGCCCCGGTGTTTCAGGTCGATGGATAACCCAAAACACCTCGGTCGGCCCCCTCTCCCTTTGGGAGAGGGCTGGGGTGAGGGTTTGCTTTTGATCGCCTTTACTTCTGCGTCCCGTCATCATGCTGCAAATTCGCCTGGGTCAGATTGCACCCCGCCGGCACGCTGCGCGTCAGCCACACATTGCCGCCAATGGTCGAACCCTTGCCAATGGTGATCCGCCCGAGAATCGTCGCCCCGGCATAAATCACCACGTCATCTTCAACGATCGGATGACGCGGATGACCTTTCTGCAACTGCCCGTCCTCATCCGCCGGGAAGCGCTTGGCGCCCAACGTCACGGCCTGATAAATCCGCACGCGCTCGCCAATGATCGCGGTCTCACCAATCACCACACCGGTACCGTGATCGATAAAGAAGCTACGGCCGATCTGCGCCCCTGGGTGAATATCGATGCCCGTCGCCGAATGGGCGATTTCCGCACTGATCCGTGCCAGCAACGGCAGCCCGGCGCGATACAAATGGTGCGCGAGGCGATGGTGAATCACCGCGAGAATCCCCGGATAGCACAGCAGCACTTCATCAACGCTGCGCGCCGCCGGATCACCGTGATAGGCCGCCAGCACATCGGTGTCGAGCAGTGTGCGCAGGCCCGGCAGTGCGAGGGCGAAATCCTGCACGATCTGAATCGCGCGGGCCTCGACTTCCGTGTCGGCCTGCGCGCTATGGCGGGCGACGTAGCGCAGCTCCAGGCGGGTCTGCGCCAACAAGGCATTCAGGGCGACATCGAGGGTGTGGCCGACGTAGAAATCTTCGCTCTCTTCGCGCAGATCCACCGGGCCCAGACGCATCGGGAACAGCGCGCCACACAATGCTTCAAGAATCTCCGCCATCGCTGCGCGGGACGGCAACTCGCGACCGCCCTGCTCGCCGGACGCCCGGCCGTTCTGTGCCCGCCACTGATCCCGCGCGCTGCGCAGTTGGCTGACGATGGTCTGCAATTGCCAATGGCTGGAACGCTCGCTCACGGTAAAGACTCCTCACGGGCGGCCGGACTGTCTGGCCGCGTCAACGGCGACTACTTTACGGCATGCTCACGAGAGCGAATTAAGAACCGATAGTGCTGGCCTCAGTTCATTTGGCTATAAGCGATCCACGGTTGCCCCAGCAAAAGCGCGTGCCTATAGTCCTTTCATCTTCCTCCGCCAGTACGGACTCATGATCAAACAACAGCTGGACCGCTTTAACCGTCTCGACCTGCTCGGCCACCCGACGCCACTGGAAAAACTCGAACGCTTGTCCACCTGGCTCGGTCGCGAGGTGTACATCAAACGCGATGACCTGACGCCGCTGGCCATGGGCGGCAACAAACTGCGCAAACTCGAATACCTCGCTGCCGACGCCCTCGCGCAAGGCGCCGACACGCTGATCACCGCCGGCGCCTTGCAATCGAACCACGTCCGCCAGACCGCCGCACTGGCCGCCAAATTGGGCCTGGGTTGCGTGGCGCTGCTGGAAAATCCGCTGGGCACTGACGACAGCAACTACACCGGCAACGGCAACCGCCTGCTGCTGGATCTGTTCGACACCAAGGTCGAGCTGGTCGACAACCTCGACAACGCCGACGAACAACTGACCGCCCTCGCCGCCCGCCTGCGCAGCAACGGCAAGAAGCCGTATCTGGTGCCAATCGGTGGTTCCAATGCGCTCGGTGCGTTGGGTTATGTGCGCGCCGGTCTGGAGCTAGCCGAGCAGATCAAGGACACCGGCCTGAATTTCGCCGCTGTAGTGTTGGCCTCGGGCAGTGCCGGAACGCACAGCGGTCTGGCATTGGCGTTGAGCGAAGTGTTGCCGCAATTGCCGGTGATTGGCGTGACCGTTTCGCGCAGTGATGAAGATCAGCGGCCGAAGGTACAAGGCCTGGCGGAACGCACGGCGGACCTGCTCGGTGTCGAGCTGCCGACCAGTTTCAAGGTTGAGCTGTGGGACGAATATTTCGGCCCGCGTTATGGCGAGCCGAATGCCGGGACGTTGGCGGCAGTGAAGTTGCTGGCGAGTCAGGAAGCGGTGTTGCTGGATCCGGTTTATACCGGCAAGGCGATGGCGGGATTGCTGGACGGGATCGGGCGTCAGCGTTTTGATGAGGGGCCGATCATTTTCTTGCACACCGGCGGCGCGCCGGCGTTATTTGCCTATAGGGATTTTTTGTAAGAGCAAGATCAAAAGATCGCAGCCTGCGGCAGCTCCTACACGGGATTACCTGTAGGAACTGCCGCAGGCTGCGATCTTTTTCCACAGATGCCGCATATTCCAATAAAGAATATCATTTTCAATATTAAGTATTTTCAAGTCTAACGCAGACGCCTTATAGTCTCGCCGCAGGCGAATTTCGCGAGAGACGCATAAGCTGCTTTAAGGCAGGATAGCGCTGTCGTCCGAATCACCAATTCGCCAACTTTCCTTTAGCGTCTTCCATAAGAAAACACAGGGGCTCGTCATGAATTTTTCCGCACTACGTCGCAATCTGCTGGTGGGTTCGCTGGGCCTGGCGCTAAGCGCCGGTCTGATCAGCCAGGCAGTGGCCGGTGAGCAGCTGCAACAGATCAAGGACAAAGGCGTTATCAACGTCGGCCTGGAAGGCACTTATCCACCGTTCAGCTTCGTCGATGCCGACGGCAAACTGTCCGGTTTCGAAGTCGAACTCTCCGAAGCGCTGGCGCAAAAGCTTGGTGTCAAAGCCAAGGTTCAGCCAACCAAGTGGGACGGTATCCTCGCTGCGCTGGAATCCAAGCGTCTGGACGTTGTCGTCAACCAGGTGACCATCTCCGAAGAGCGCAAGAAGAAGTATGACTTCTCCGAGCCGTACACCGTTTCCGGGATTCAGGCGCTGGTGCTGAAGAGCAAAGAAGCCGCGCTGAACATCAAGACCGCCGCCGACCTGTCCGGCAAGAAAGTCGGTGTAGGCCTGGGCACCAACTACGAACAATGGGTCCGCGCCAACGTGCCAGGCGCTGACGTGCGTACCTACGACGATGATCCGACCAAGTTCGCCGACCTGAACAACGGCCGCACCGACGCCATCCTGATCGACCGTCTGGCCGCCCTGGAATACGCCAAGAAAGCGCCGAAAACCGTCGCCGCCGGTGAAGCCTTCTCGCGTCAGGAAGCCGGTGTTGCCCTGCGCAAAGGCGAACCTGAACTGCTGGCAGCCGTGAACAAAGCTCTCGACGAGCTGCGCGCCGACGGCACGCTGAAGAAGCTGTCCGAGAAGTACTTCAACGCTGACGTCACCAAGTAATGGAAGAGGCTTTCCAACTCGCGCTGGATTCCGCGCCCTTCCTGCTCAAGGGCGCGTACTACACGGTAGTCCTCAGCCTCGGCGGGATGTTCTTCGGCCTGCTGCTGGGCTTCGGCCTGGCGCTGATGCGCCTGTCGCGCTTCAAATCGGTAAGCTGGCTGGCGCGCATCTACGTGTCGTTCTTTCGCGGCACACCGTTGCTGGTGCAACTGTTCGTGATCTATTACGGCTTGCCGCAATTGGGCCTCGAACTGGATCCGCTGCCAGCGGCGCTGATCGGCTTCTCGCTGAACATGGCTGCTTACGCCTGTGAAATCCTCCGCGCCGCGATCGGCTCGATCGAGCGTGGTCAGTGGGAAGCGGCTGCGAGCATTGGCATGACCCGCGCGCAGACCTTGCGCCGGGCCATCCTGCCGCAAGCGATGCGCACGGCATTGCCGCCGCTGGGCAACAGCTTCATTTCACTGGTCAAAGACACCGCTCTGGCAGCCACCATTCAAGTACCGGAACTGTTCCGTCAGGCGCAGTTGATTACCGCCCGGACTTTCGAAGTCTTCACCATGTATCTTGCCGCCGCACTGATCTACTGGATTCTGGCCACAGTGCTTTCGCACTTCCAGAACAAGTTGGAAGAGCGGGTCAATCGGCACGACCAGGAGTCCTGACCCCATGATTGTCGTGGAAAAACTGACCAAGCAATTCAAGGGTCAAGTCGTGCTCAACGGCATCGACCTCGAGGTCAAGGAAGGTGAGGTGGTCGCGATCATCGGCCCCAGCGGTTCGGGGAAAACGACGTTCCTGCGCTGCCTGAATTTCCTTGAACAACCCACCAGCGGCCGGATCAAGGTTGGCGATATCGAAATCGATACCAGTCGCCCGCTGAACCAGCAGCAAGGTCTGGTGCGCAACCTGCGCCAGCACGTGGGTTTCGTGTTCCAGAACTTCAACCTGTTCCCCCATCGCACCGCTTTGGAGAACGTCATCGAAGGCCCGATCGTGGTCAAGAAGATGCCGCGCGACGAGGCAGTTGCTCTGGGCAAGAAGTTGCTGGCCAAGGTCGGACTCGCCGGCAAAGAAGACGCTTATCCGCGTCGTCTCTCCGGTGGACAGCAACAGCGCGTGGCGATTGCCCGGGCGCTGGCCATGGAACCGGAAGTGATCCTGTTCGACGAACCGACCTCGGCCCTCGACCCGGAACTGGTCGGCGAAGTGCTGGCGACCATTCGTGGCCTCGCCGAAGAAAAACGCACCATGGTCATCGTTACTCACGAAATGGGTTTTGCTCGCGACGTGGCCAACCGTGTGGTGTTTTTCGACAAAGGCGTGATCGTCGAGCAAGGTGAAGCCAAAGCGTTGTTTGCCAACCCGAAAGAACAACGCACTCAACAGTTTCTCAGCAAGTTCTTGAATCACGCCTGAGAACTTTCATTGCGATACCGACAACTTCCATGGATGGAAGTTACTTTTGTTAAAATCCCGCCTCATTAACACCCTATCCTGACAAAACATATCCGCAGCGGTACATATATATGTTCTGCAACAGATAATGCCCGCCTCAATCGCGCTCAACCCGACATGACAAAGCTCGAATAAACATGCGCAAAACCCGCCAAAAAGCCCTGAGTTCCGTGGCTCATTTCGCCTGAGCGCCTAGGCAGATGACCACAGCAGCGTAGGAAACTTCTGATTAACTCGTAATTCCCGGATTAACTAATATCGTCTATTGACACCCCATCCCGCACGCTCTTATCTAGTCGACAACTGGCACCACTTAGTTCAATCAACCCGTATTCAACTTGAATAAAAGTTCAAAGTTTTATTGCCAGTTTATTCACGCCTTTTGTTCTTCCAGAAACGGACTTCGCTGCAAGGCTTCAAGGAGAGAAATCGATGACCCGCACTTCGCATACCCCCGAACTGGCAGCGCCGATCCTGGCGCCTGCGCAAAAAACCGGCATCAATCTAAGCGCCGCCGCACATTTTCTGGTCGAGGTCTCGCCCTACCCCGATATGGACAGCGGAGACCTGATCGAGCTGTTCTGGAACAAATGCTATGTCGCCTCCAGGGTGCTGACGGCCGATGACGTCGGCACAGCGGTCCGCCTGCGGGTGCCGGAGAGTTTCATCGCCAGCGGCACCGCGCGCATTCACTACCGGGTGATGCAGGTCGGTCAGGGTCCGGCGCTGTCGGCAGCGACGCGCGTGCAGGTCAAACTGGACTGCCCCGGTGGACAACCCTCGACGCTGAGCGCAGATGAAAACCAGCAACTGGCCCCCGTGACCATCCCCGACGTCATTCGCCGCCAGGGCGTGAATCCGAACCAGATCAAACGCGGCGTGCCGCTGACTATCGAGCCGTACCTGAACATGGCCGAGGATGACGCCATCACCTTGCGCTGGGGTGATGTGCGCATGGATCTGGCACCGGTCACTGCCGCGGATATCGGCTTGCCGATTCAGGTCTGGGTCCCGCCGTCGGTGATTGTCGAAGCTGGCGAGGATCTGCGCCTGGACGTGACGTATTGCATCCTTGACCGGGTCGGAAACAACTCACGCTGGGCGCCGCCACGTACCTTGAAGATCGGCTGTGTGAATCCTTATCTGAAAGTCCCTCTGAGGCAGGAACTCAAGGCGGCCGAATCGAGCAAGACCTGATGCGCTTTGCTGGTGATGGGGGTTGAGCCCCCTCACTCGAAATTCTTAACCAACCCGACCATCACCTCTTCTATACATATTCCTAAAAGTTAGTTTATTTAATATTTATACACGCTTAGGGTATATGGACCGGACCACCGGACATTCTTTCGTTCGCCGCACTTTGCGGCGTTTTTCATAAGATGTGAGGTAGGTAGTATGGTCCGGAACACAATCACCCCAGTGCAGATCGCCAGGGCATTGCGTGCAGCCAAGGAGCGGCACTGATGTCCAGTCTGGCAGACGCAAACGTCCAGTCGGATCTGGACATCGCCCCGTTATTGTTGCCTGCGCAGGTCTTGCGCAACGACGCCCAAGCCATCAAGGCTGCCCATGAACTGGCGCAAGTCGCCCGCGTGCAGGCGGCCAAACGCGACCGTCAGCGCAAGCTGCCGTGGTCGGAAATCGAACAGTTCACCCGCAGCGGATTAGGCAGCATCGCCATCCCGCGCGAATACGGTGGCCCGCAGGTTTCATTCGTCACTCTGGCCGAGGTGTTCGCGATCATTTCCGCCGCCGACCCGGCGTTGGGGCAGATCCCGCAGAACCAGTTCGGCATCATCAATCTGGTGCTCGGCAGCGCGACCGAGGAGCAGAAAAAGCAGCTGTTCCAAAGTGTTCTGGAAGGCTGGCGCATCGGTAACGCCGGCCCTGAGCGCGGCACCAAAAACACCCTGGAACTGAAAGCGCGGATCACCGCCGACGGCGACGATTACGTGATCAACGGCCAGAAGTTCTATTCCACCGGCGCGCTGTTTGCGCACTGGGTTGCGGTCAAGGCACTCAACGATGACTGCAAGCAAGTGCTGGCCTTCGTTCGTCGCGGCACGCCGGGCCTGCGCATCGTTGATGACTGGTCGGGCTTCGGTCAGCGCACCACCGCCAGCGGCACGATTGTGCTGAACAACGTGCGCGTCGAGTCGAGCCTGGTGGTCGATAACTGGAAGATCAACGAGGTCCCGAATACTCAGGGCGCGGTGTCGCAGCTGATTCAGGCCGCCATCGACGCCGGAATTGCCCGTGGCGCTATCGACGACGCCATCGAGTTCGTCAAAACCCGTGCACGGCCATGGATTGATGCCAAGGTCGAACGCGCCAGTGATGACCTCTACGTGATCGCCGACATCGGCAAACTGAAAATCGAATTGCACGCGGCCGAAGCGCTGCTGCGCAAGGCCGGCAAAGTGCTCGATCAAGTGCACGCCGCGCCGCTCACCGCCGAATCCGCCGCACGCGCCTCAATTGCCGTGGCCGAAGCGAAAGTGCTGACCACCGAGATTTCTCTACTCGCCAGCGAAAAACTTTTCGAACTGGCCGGCAGCCGCGCGACCCTCGCCGAATTCAATCTCGACCGCCACTGGCGCAACGCCCGCGTGCACACCTTGCACGACCCGGTGCGCTGGAAATATCACGCGGTCGGCGCCTATCGCCTGAACGGCACGTTGCCTGCTCGTCACTCCTGGATTTAACGACCAGAACACTTTTGACCAGATCTCTGGAGAAACACATGACTTTTTCCCATCCCGTCGCGGTCATCACCAGCGATGAGCAAGCCCTGATCGTCGCCAGCGACCTGGCCGAAGATTTCAAACGCGACAGCGCCCTGCGCGACCGTGAACGTCGCTTGCCACTGCCGGAACTCGACGTGTTTTCCCGCTCGGGCCTGTGGGGCATCAGTGTGCCAAAGGAATACGGCGGCGCTGGCGTGTCCAACGTAACTTTGGCCAAAGTCATTGCCCTGATCGCTCAGGCTGACGGTTCGCTCGGGCAGATTCCGCAGAACCATTTCTACGCACTGGAAGTGCTCCGTGTGAACGGCAGCCACGCGCAGAAACAACGGCTGTACGCCGAAGTGCTCGCCGGCCAACGGTTCGGCAATGCCTTGGCAGAACTGGGCACCAAAACCGCCCACGACCGCGTCACCAGCCTCAAGCGCGACGGTGATGGGTATCGCATCAACGGCCGCAAGTTTTATTCGACCGGTGCGATTTACGCGCAGCGTATTCCGACTTCGGTTGTCGATGAAACCGGCGTGCAGCAACTGGCCTTTGTCCCGCGTGACAGCAAAGGCCTGACGGTGATCGACGACTGGAGCGGCTTCGGTCAGCGCACCACCGGCAGCGGTTCGGTGGTGTTCGAAGACGTGTACGTTGCCGCCGAAGACGTGCTGCCGTTTCAAAGTGCCTTCGAACGCCCGACCACTGTCGGCCCGTTGGCGCAGATCCTTCACGCCGCCATCGACACCGGCATCGCCCGCGCCGCTTACGAGGATGCGTTGCATTTCGTGCGAAGCAAGACGCGCCCGTGGATCGATTCCGGTAACGACAAAGCCACCGAAGATCCACTGACACTGAAAAGCTTCGGCCACTTGAGCATTCGCCTGCACGCCACCGAAGCCTTGCTCGAACGGGCCGGCGAACTCCTCGACGCCGCGCAAACCGAGACCAACGCCGAGACCGTCGCCGCCGCGTCGATTGCTGTCGCCGAAGCACGGGCGATCAGCACGGAAATCTCCCTCGCCGCCGGCAGCACGTTGTTCGAGCTGGCCGGCAGCCAGGCGACCCTGATTGAACACGGCCTCGACCGCCACTGGCGCAACGCCCGCGTGCACACCTTGCACGACCCGGTGCGCTGGAAATATCACGCGGTGGGCAACTACTACCTCAACGATGAAAACCCTCCATTGCGAGGAACGATCTGATGAGCGCGGCGAAAAAGAAGATCCTGCTCAACGCGTTCAACATGAACTGCATCGGACACATCAACCACGGTCTGTGGACGCATCCGCGCGACACCTCGACGCGCTACAACACCATTGAATACTGGACCGAACTGGCGCAACTGCTCGAACGCGGGCTCTTCGACGGTTTGTTCATCGCCGACATCGTCGGCGTGTATGACGTCTATCAGAACTCGGTCGACGTCACGCTGAAAGAGTCGATCCAGTTGCCGGTCAACGATCCGTTGTTGTTGGTCTCGGCGATGGCCGCCGTGACCAAAAACCTCGGCTTCGGCCTGACCGCGAATCTCACCTACGAACCGCCATATCTATTCGCCCGACGTATGTCGACGCTCGATCATTTGAGTCGTGGTCGTGTCGGCTGGAACATCGTCACCGGTTACCTCGACAGCGCCGCCAAAGCCATGGGCCTCAGCGAACAAGTCGAGCATGACCGTCGTTACGATCAGGCCGACGAATATCTGGAAGTGCTCTACAAGCTCTG
Organism: Pseudomonas sp. TNT2022 ID642; assembly: GCF_028656995.1. Lineage (NCBI taxonomy): Bacteria > Pseudomonadati > Pseudomonadota > Gammaproteobacteria > Pseudomonadales > Pseudomonadaceae > Pseudomonas > Pseudomonas sp. TNT2022 ID642. The sequence goes on from NZ_JAMDGW010000004.1 coordinate 18,925, forward strand.
GGAAGGCAGTTGGGAAAACGGCGCGGTGCTCAATGACCGCGAGCAGCGGATCTACGCGCAACCGGAAAAAGTACACAAGGTCGAGCACAAGGGCGAGTTCTATCAAGTCGAGGGTTATCACCTCTGCGAGCCGTCTCCGCAGCGCACGCCAGTGCTGTTTCAGGCCGGCAGTTCCGATCGCGGTTTGCTCTTCGCCGGTCGTCACGCCGAGTGCGTCTTCATCAGCGGCCAGAACAAACCGTCGACCAAGGTTCAAGTCGACAAGGTCCGCGCCAGTGCCGTGGAAGCGGGTCGCAACCCTGAGGACATCAAGGTGTTCATGGGCCTCAACGTGATTGTCGGGGCGACTGAGGAAGCCGCGTGGGCCAAGCACGCCGAATACCTGAGCTACGCCAGCGCCGAAGCCGGCGTAGCGCATTTTTCCGCGTCGACCGGCATCGACTTTTCCCAGTACGAAATCGACGAACCGATCCAGTACGTGAAGAGCAACGCCATTCAGTCGGCCACGAAAAACCTGCAGAACAACGACTGGACCCGGCGCAAATTGCTCGACCAGCACGCCCTCGGTGGTCGCTACATCACCGTGGTCGGTTCGCCTGAGCAAGTGGCGGATGAGCTGGAGTCGTGGATCGCCGAGACCGGTCTGGACGGTTTCAACCTGACCCGGATTGTTACGCCGGAAAGCTATGTCGATTTTATCGAGCTGGTGATTCCGGAACTGCAGCAGCGTGGGTCGTACAAGACCGCGTATGACAGCGGCAGCTTGCGCGAGAAGCTGTTTCACGGCGCGGCGCAGTTGCCCGAGCAACACACTGGATCTTCGTACCGCCGCTAAAAGCTTCGCGAGCAGGCTCGCTCCCACATTCGGAATGCATTTCCCTGTGGGAGCGAGCCTGCTCGCGAAGAAGCCCGACCAGACACCACAAATCTATGCACTGACTGGAAAACTCATCATGACCAAGAAAACCCTGTCCCACCCAGTCAAAGCACTGGCCCTGGCCCTCGGTCTGTTCAGCTCGGCCGTTTTCGCCGCCGACGCCCCGTTGAAAATCGGCACCACCGCCGCCTTCGCCATCCCGCTGGAAGCCGCTGTCGAAGAAGCCTCCAAACAAGGCCTTAAAGTCGAACTGGTGGAGTTCACTGACTGGATCGCACCGAACGTCAGCCTCGCCGCCGGCGACATCGACGTGAACTACTTCCAGCACATCCCGTTCCTCGAAAACGCCAAAGCCGCGTCGGGTTTTGATCTGGTGCCGTTCGCGCCGGGGATCATCAACAACGTCGGCCTCTACTCGAAAAAATACAAAAGCTTCGATGAGCTGCCAGAAGGCGCCAGCGTCGCCATCGCTAACGACCCGATCAACAGCGGTCGCGGTTTGCAGCTGCTGGCCAAGGCTGGCTTGATCACCCTGAAACCGGGCGTTGGTTACAAGGCCACCGAAGACGACATTGTCGCTAATCCGAAAAAAATCAAGATTCTGCAAGTCGAAGCCGTGCAATTGGTGCGCGCCTATGACGACGCTGACCTGGTCCAGGGCTACCCGGCCTACATTCGTCTGGCGAAGACCTTCGATGCAGGTTCCGCGTTGCTGTTCGACGGTCTCGACCACAAGGAATACGTGATTCAGTTCGTCATCCAGCCGAAGAGCAAAACCGATCCGCGTCTGATCAAATTCGTCGACATCTACCAGCACTCGCCAGCCGTTCGCGCTGCGCTGGATAAGGCTCATGGCAAGCTGTATCAAGCCGGTTGGGAAAGCTGAGCATGACGGCCGCGATCCAACGGCGACTGGAAATTCCAGAGCCACACAACGCCGAAAAAACCGAGCTGCACCCTGAGTTGAATCGCGCCCACGTACGTTTTATCGGCCTGGGCAAAACCTACAACGGCCGGCAAGGCCCGATCGCGGCATTACAGGGCATCGATCTGGCGATTCAGCGCGGTGAAGTGTTCGGCATCATCGGCCGCAGCGGTGCCGGCAAGTCGTCGCTGATCCGCACGATCAATCGTCTGGAGCAGCCGACGTCTGGGCGGGTTTTGATCGATCAGGTCGACATCGGCGAGTTCGATGAAGACCGTCTCGTCGCGCTACGCAGGCGCATCGGCATGATCTTTCAGCACTTCAATCTGATGTCGGCCAAGACCGTTTGGCAGAACGTCGAACTGCCGCTGAAAGTCGCCGGCGTGCCGAAAGAACAACGCGAGAAGAAGGTTCGCGAACTGCTCGAACTGGTTGGCCTGCAGGAAAAGCACAAGGCTTATCCGGCGCAGCTTTCCGGTGGGCAGAAACAGCGTGTCGGCATCGCCCGCGCGTTGGTGCATGACCCGGACATTCTGCTCTGCGACGAAGCCACTTCGGCGCTCGACCCCGAGACCACCCAGTCGATCCTCGGCCTGCTGCGTGAAATCAATAAACGCCTGGGCCTGACCATCGTCCTGATCACGCACGAGATGGCAGTGATCCGCGAAATCTGCGACCGCGTTGTCGTGCTTGAACACGGGCGGGTTGTCGAGCAAGGCCCGGTCTGGGAAGTGTTCGGTAATCCGCAGCACGAAGTCAGCCAAACCTTGCTGGCGCCGCTGCAACACGCGTTGCCGGAAGAATTGCAGAGTCGTTTGCAAACGCAGCCCACCGCCTCCGACGCTGCTGTGGTGTTGCGTCTGCAGTTCACCGGCAGCGCCAGTGATGAACCGGATCTGGCCGCGCTTTTCACAGCGCTCGGCGGCCGGGTGAAGTTGCTTCAGGGCGGCGTTGAGCGGATTCAGGGACATGCGCTCGGGCAACTGTTGTTGGCCATCAGCGGTTCAGCGTTCAGCGCCGAACAATTACGCGAGCGCGCCGCACCGTGGGCGCAACGAGTGGAGGTAGTGGGTTATGTGGTTTGATCGCTTGCTGCAGGGGTTTATCGACACGTTCCTGATGGTCGGCGTGTCGTCGCTGATCGCGTTGCTGGTTGGGATTCCCATGGCGGTGATTCTGGTCACCAGCGACAAGGGCGGGATCTACGAAGCACCGGTGTTGAACCGTGCGTTGGGTGCCTTCGTTAACCTGTTTCGCTCGATCCCGTTTCTGATTCTGATGGTCGCGCTGATTCCGTTTACCCGCTTGATTGTCGGCACTACGTACGGTGTCTGGGCTGCCGTGGTGCCACTGACGATTGCCGCTACGCCATTCTTTGCGCGGATTGCCGAAGTGAGTCTGCGTGAGGTTGATCATGGTTTGATTGAAGCGGCGCAGGCGATGGGGTGCCGGCGCTGGCACATTGTCTGGCATGTGTTGTTGCCTGAGGCGCTGCCGGGGATTGTCGGCGGTTTCACGATTACGCTGGTGACGATGATCAACTCTTCGGCGATGGCCGGGGCGATTGGGGCTGGCGGGTTGGGCGATATCGCCTATCGCTACGGCTATCAGCGCTTTGACAGCCAGATCATGCTGACGGTGATTGTGTTGCTGGTGGCGTTGGTCGCGGTGATTCAGTTGGGTGGGGATCGCTTGGCGCGGGGGTTGAACAAGCGCTGAACTCATCCGGATTCATGCCACGCCCTTGAAACCGCTTTCGCGAGCAGGCTCGCTCCCACATTTGGAATGTGTTCCCCTGTGGGAGCGAGCCTGCTCGCGAATGGCTGCGCAGCAGCCCCGAACTCGATGGCGTATATTCGGCAAATCCCAATTGCCCGTGTATCCCCACCATGAAGCAGACCTCCGACGATCTCGAACAGATCACCGCCACCACCCTCGGCCACTACAACTCGGTGGCCGAAGACTTCCGTGAAGGCACCCGTGACCACGATGTCAGCCAGAACATCGATGCGTTGCTACGGCATATTCAAGGTGTAGCGCCGTTCACGATTCTGGATTTCGGCTGCGGTCCGGGCCGGGATTTGCAGACGTTCACGCGCATGGGCCACATCGCCGTCGGTCTCGACGGTTCGCCAGAGTTTGCGCGAATGGCCCGTGAGGACAGTGGTTGCGAGGTGCTGCAGCAGGACTTTCTGAAGCTGGATCTGCCGGCCGAACGCTTCGACGGCATCTTCGCCAATGCGGTGTTGTTTCATGTGCCGCTGCAGGAGTTGCCACGGGTGCTCAAGCAATTGCATGGCGCGCTGAAGCCCGGTGGTGTGCTCTTCAGCTCGAATCCGCGCGGGGATAACCGTGAGGGCTGGAACGGGCCGCGCTATGGCTCGTATCACGATCTGGCGGCGTGGCAAGGGTTGTTGACGGCGGCGGGGTTTGTCGAGCTTGAGCATTACTACCGGCCGGCGGGGCTGCCGCGTGAGCAGCAGCCTTGGTTGGCGAGTGTCTGGCGCAAGGACTGAGTTGAGTCAGGAAAAGCCCCTCATCGGAACGCCGCCCGCCCAACCCTCTCCCGGAGGGAGAGGGAGCCGATTGGGGGATATTGAGGGAGTACGCCGACTTGACCCAACTTCGCTGAATCCATAATCGACTCGATTTTTCAGGTCGATGGATAGCGTCAGACACCTCGGTCAGTCCCCTCTCCCCCCGGGAGAGGGTTAGGGTGAGGGACAGCTGTTGACTCAATCCTTCTTCGGCTCGCGGATCTTGTACCAGGCCACATACAGCGCCGGCAGGAACAGCAACGTCAGCAACGTCGCCACCACAATCCCGCCGATCATCGCGTACGCCATCGGCCCCCAGAACACTTCCCGGGCAATCGGGATCATGCCCATGCTTGCCGCAGCGGCGGTCAGCAGGATCGGTCGGCGTCGATGCTCAGTCGCCTCGACCACCGCATCCCACGGCGCATAGCCCTTCTTCTCGAACTCATCGATCTGCGTCACCAGAATCACCGAGTTGCGGATGATGATGCCGATCAGCGCCAGAATCCCCAGAATCGCCACGAAACCCATCGGCGTCCCCGTCGGCACCAGCGCCAGCACCACGCCGATCAGCCCCAGCGGCGCGACACTCGCGACGAGGAACATCTTCTGCACGCTGTGCAACTGGATCATCAGGAACGTCGCCATCAAAAACAGCATCAATGGCAGAACCTTGGCAATCGGCCCCTGGGCCTTGCCACTTTCCTCGACCGTACCGCCGGTGGCGACTTTGTAGCCCACTGGCAATTTGTCAGCGAAAGCATCAATCGACGGTTTGAGGATTTTCACCAGATCGGTCGGCTGGATCTCGTCGCGCACCGAGGCCTTGATGGTGATGGTCGGCAAGCGGTCGCGACGCCACACCAGCGGCTGCTCCAGTTCATAACGCACGGTGGCGAACGCCAGCAGCGGAATCGACGTGCCGCTCGGGGTGACGATCTGCAGGTTTTGCAGGGTTTCCGGGGTGCCACGCTCGGAATCCACCGCGCGCCCGACCACATTGATCAGGTAGATATCGTCATCGACCTGAGTCAATGGCGAGCCGCTGACGATGCTGTTCATCAGCTTCGCCACGTCTTCGGACGACAGTCCGAGCTGGCGTGCCTTGTCCTGGGCAATGTCGATGCGCAGGACTTTGCCCGGCTCGTTCCAGTCGTAAATGATTTCACCAATGTGCGAGTTCTTGTCCAGTTCGGTGGCCAGGTCGATGGCGTGCTTGCGCACCTGATCGATGTCCTTGCCGCTGATCCGGTACTGGATCGGACGCCCCACCGGCGGGCCCATTTCCAGCGCCTGCACGTAACTGCCGATGCCGACGAAGTCCTTGTGCAAGCGCTCACGCAGGCGTTGGCTCAACGCCTCACGGGCCTCGAAATCCTTGCTGACGATCACCAGTTGCGCGTAGTACGGGTTCTGCAATTGCTGGTCGAGGGGCAGGTAGAAACGGATCGCGCCCTGACCGATGTAAGTACTCCAGCGCACGATGTCCGGATCACCCTTGAGCGTCGCTTCGAGCTTGTCGACGGCTTTGCGGGTTTCGTCGATCGAGGCGTTTTGCGGCAGGTTGAGGTCGACGAGAATTTCCGGACGGTCCGACGCCGGGAAGAACTGGTTCTGCACAAAACGCATGCAAAAAATCGACAGGGCAAACAGCAGCACGGTAATGCCGATCGCCCACCAGCGATTGCGCATCGCCCACAACAGCCCGCCATTGAACGCGCGACCGATGCGGCCGGGTTCGGCTTCATGGGGTTTCACGTTGGCGCTGAGAATGTGCACGCCGATCACCGGAGCGAAGAACACCGCCACCACCCAGGACACCAGCATCGCCACGGCGATCACCGCGAACAGGGTGAAGGTGTACTCACCGGCGGAGCTGGCATTGAGGCCAATCGGCACGAAACCCGCGACGGTCACCAGCGTGCCGGTGAGCATCGGGAACGCCGTCGAGGTGTAAGCGAACGTCGCGGCTTGCTCGCGGGTCTCGCCCATTTCCAGACGCGTGACCATCATCTCCACGGTGATCATCGCATCGTCCACCAGCAGGCCGAGGGCGATGATCAGGGCACCGAGGGAAATCCGCTGCATGGTGATGCCGCTGTATTCCATGAACACAAAGACCATCGCCAGCACCAGCGGAATCGAGCACGCCACCACCAGACCGGCACGCACGCCGAGACTGATGAAGCTCACCACCAAGACGATAATCACGGCTTCGAACAATGCGCTGGTAAAGCCGCCGACGGCCTCTTCCACCACCACAGCCTGATCGGACACCGTGTGCACGCCGACGCCCACCGGCAAGTCCGCCGTCAATTCATCGATGCGCTTGTGCAGGGCCTTGCCGAACTCCTGAACGTTGCCGCCCTTCTGCATCGCGATGGCGAGGCCGATGGCCGGTTTGCCGTCGAAACGGAATTCCGGGGTGGCCGGGTCAACGTAACCTCGGCTGATGTCGGCGATGTCGGCCAGACGATAGAAACGATCATTGAGCTTGAGGTTGACCTCGGCCAGATCTTTCTCCGAGGCGAACTGCCCCGAAGTGCGCACGGAAATCCGCTCGGGACCGGCCTCGATCACGCCCGCCGGGGTTACCGCGTTTTGGGATTGCAGACTGTCCACCACCTGACGCTGATCGATGCCCAGCGCCGCGAGTTTGCGCGTGGAGAAGTTCAGGTAAATCACTTCGTCCTGCTGGCCGACCATTTCTATCTTGCCCAGCCCCGGCACATTGCGGATCTCGGCCCGCGCCTGCTCCACGTAATCGCGCAGCTGGCGCATGGTCAGGCCATCGGCGGTGAACGCATACACCGAGCCGAATACATCACCGAATTCATCGTTGAATCCCGGCCCTTGAATCCCTTGGGGAAACTGCCCGCGAATGTCGTCGATCTTCTTGCGCACCTGATACCAGATTTCCGGGATGTCCTTGGCACTGGTGGTGTCGCGCAGGTACACGTACACCGTCGATTCGCCGGGGCGCGTGTAGCTTTTCACGTAATCGAGAGAGTCGAGTTCTTCGAGTTTTTTCTCGATGCGGTCGGTGACCTGCTTGAGGGTTTCCTCTTGGGTCGCGCCCGGCCATTTGGTCTGGATCACCATGGTCTTGATGGTGAATGACGGGTCTTCTTCGCGCCCCAGATTGAAGTACGAGAACACGCCCATCAGCAACGCGACGAACATCAGATACCAGACGAAAGACTGATGCTTGAGGGCCCATTCGGAGAGGTTGAAAGAGCCTTTCATTGACTGTCCTCGTCAAGTTTCACGGGTTGCCCGGGTTTGAGACTGTTGACGCCGGCGCTGACCACGCGCTCGCCGTTCTTCACCCCTCCCGCGAGCACCACGCTGCTGTCGCTGCGGCTGACCACCGTTACGTCGCGGGGGCTGACGGTTTTGTTTTGCGTGTCGATCACCCAGATGCGCGATTTGCCATCGACCTCCTGGAGTGCGGTGACAGGCAATTCGATGCGCGGTTTGATTGCCGAACTGAGGGTCACGCTGATCGCCGTGCCGAGGCGAAAGCCGTCCGGCGTATCGGCCAGGGTCAGGCGTGCCCGTCGGGTGCGCGTAGCACTCTGGGCCTGTGGTTCGATCTCGCGGATGACCGCGGTGGTGTTGATGCTCGGATCGAGCTGCGCGGCCACCGAGAACACAACGTCGCCGGGAATCTGATCGACCAATGTATCCGGCAGATCAATCACTGCTTCCTTGATGTCCGGTTGTGCCAGCGTCACCACTTGCTGGCCAGCCGTGACCACCTGCCCGGCCTCGGCGTTCCACGCCGTGACGACGGCTTTATGGTCGGAACGCAATTCTGTGTAGCCGAGTTGGTCCTTGCTTTGGTTGACTGCCGCGCGTGCCTGATCCAGCGAGGCTTGCGTGGTTTTCAGGTCGGTGGTGGCAATGTCCAGTTGCGCCTGTGCACCGACGCCGCGATCAAACAGCGCCTGCTGACGGCGCGCGTTGGCTTGCGCGTTGATCAGTTGCGCCTGGACTTTTGCCAGGTCGCCCTGGGCCGAACGCAATTGGTTCTGCTGATCAGACGGATCGAGGGTGGCGAGCAGCGTGCCCTTCTCCACTTCGGTACCGACATCGACGTTGCGGCTGGCAATGCGTCCACCGACGCGAAAACCGGTGTTGCTCTCGTAGCGCGCCTGAATGCTGCCGGCGAAACGCCCGAGGTTTTCCTCGCTCAACGCTTCGACCTTGACCGACAGCACCGGACGTACCGGTTCGGGCGGCGGCTCTTTCTTCGAGCACGCGGCCAACAACACAGCCATGGGTAACAGCCACAGACGCTTCATGGCTGTGCTCCCGGTTGCAGATCCTTGTAGGTGTTTTCGGCGATCTCGACTTTCATCCCCGGGTGCAACAACTGCCCACCGGCGACGATGACTTTCTCGCCACCCTTGAGGCCTTCGCTGATGATGACTTTGCCGGTCAGGTAACGGCCTACCGTAACGTTGTGCAATTGCGCTTCGCCCTTGTCGTCGACCATCCACACCGCGGTATCGCTGATGTTTTTCGTCAATGCTGACCACGGCAGCTCGACTGCCGATTTGCCCGAACCTTTCGCGGTGGCGCTGACCACCGAGCCGAGCTGCATGCCCGGCGGCAGTTTGTCGAGGGTGACTTTGACTTGCACGGTGCCGGATTGCGCCGATACCGCCGGGGTGACTTCGCGAACGATACCGGTGGTTTTGATCTCGGGGTTGTCGAGCAGGCTGACGGTGATCTTGTTGTCCGTGGGACGCTCGGCGAGCAGTGATTCATACACGTTGAACACCGCATCGCGATCACCATCGCGAGCCAGGCTGAAAATCGGCGCGGTAGCCTGGACCACTTGGCCGACTTCGGCCTGGCGCTCGGTGATCACGCCCGGCGCATCGGCGATCAGCGCGGTGTAACTGAGTTGATCCTTAGCGTTGGCCAATTGCGCCTGCGCCGCGCTCAAGGCGCTCTGGCTGCTGCGCAACGCGGCTTGGGCGGAATCGTATTCGCTCTGGCTGGTGTAGCCCTTGGGCAGGAGTTTTTGCTGGCGTACGAACGCCGCGGCACTCTGTTTCACCCGGGCTTGTTCGGCGACTACCTGAGCCTGGGCGGAGTCGACGTTGGTCTGCAAATCCTTGGGATCGAGTTTGGCCAGCACCTGTTTGGCGGTGACCCGGTCGCCGACGTCGACCATGCGCTGGATGATCTTGCCGCCGACGCGGAACGACAATTCGGTCTGCACGCGCGCCTGCACGTCACCGGTCAATGTCACCGAAGCCGCGTAATCCGTGGGTTTGACCTCTTGTACAAAGACCCGTGGCAGGTATTCCTCAGGGGCTTTTTTCTCGCCGCATGCGGTCACCAAGGTGAACAGACTCAGCATGACCGCTGTTTTCAAACCGGGACTCGCCATGCAGACTCCTTCCTGTGTACGAACGTGCAAGTGACGATACGACTGTGAGCTTAGAACAGGGTTCAACGTTCGCCCGTTCGTCCCCCATATTTCCTCTAGGAGCTGCCGTAGGCTGCGATCTCTTGATCTTTTAAAAACAACATCAAAAGATCGCAACCTTCGGCAGCTCCTACAATAGGCGCCTGAAGAGAAGGAATTCCATGCTCAATACTCTCGCGGTGGCCAATTACCGTTCGATCAACAAATTGGTGATCCCACTGGGGCGCTTGAACCTGATCACCGGCCCCAACGGCAGCGGCAAGTCCAACCTCTACCGGGCCTTGCGCCTGCTGGCGGAAACCGCTCAGGGTGGCGTAGTCAATGCGCTGGCCCGTGAAGGCGGACTGGAGTCGACCTTCTGGGCCGGGCCGGAAACCATCAGCCGGCGCATGCGTAACGGCGAAGTGCCGATCCAGTCGACGGTACGCCAAGGCGTTAAACGATTGCGCCTGGGGTTCGCCGGAGAAGATTTCAGTTATTCGATCAGCCTCGGCTTGCCCGACTCTAACGGGCACTTCATGTTGCCCGAACATTCGCGGCCGATCCCCTCGCGCTTCAGCCTCGACCCGCAGATCAAGCGCGAATGCATCTGGGCCGGCGCCCTTTACCGTCCGGCTAGCCTGTTGGTGGATCGTGACGGGCCGATGATCCGCGCACGCGCCGAGCGCCAATGGGATGTACTGGCGCAACACACGCCGAACTTCGACAGCCTCTTCGATCAGGTCGGCAGCCTGCGCAGCTCGCCGGAAGTGTTTCAGATGCGCGAGTTCATTCGCCGCTGGCGCTTTTACGATCACTTTCGCAGCGATGCCGATGCACCGGTGCGCCAGCCGCAACTGGGTACGCGCACGCCAGTGCTGCATCACGACGGCCGTGATCTGGCGGCGGCGTTGCAGACCATCATCGAGATTGGTGACGGCGACGCCATGCGTGCGGCGATTACCGATGCATTTCCTGGTGCACGGGTGCATATCGAAGCGCAGGCCGGTGGACGGTTTGCCATCGAGTTTTATCAGGAAGGTTTGTTGCGGCCATTGTCGGCGGCGGAGCTGTCGGACGGGACATTGCGCTATCTGCTTTTAGTGGCGGCATTGCTGACGCCGAGACCGCCGTCGCTGATGGTACTGAACGAACCGGAAACCAGTTTGCACCCGGATCTGTTGCCAGCGTTGGCGCGGTTGATTATCCGTGCCTCTGAGCAGTGTCAGGTGTGGGTGGTGTCGCATGCGCGGCGGTTGATTTCGGCGTTGCAGGAAGACCCGGAATGCAACTGCATTGTTCTGGAGAAGACACTGGGGCAGACCGGGATTGTCGGGCAGCGGGTGCTGGATGAGCCGGCGTGGAACTGGCCGGATTGAGTGATTCAGGCAAAAGCCCCTCACCCTAGCCCTCTCCCGGGGGGAGAGGGGACTGACCGAGTTGTTCTTTCGAGTTACGCCGACATGAAAGTCTCGAGTTGAACTCAGGTTTTGAAAAGCCCAGAGATCGGCTCCCTCTCTACGGGGAGAGGGGCCTGACCGCGGATGTTCGGGAATTACGCCGACCTGAAAATGCTTTGTGAATCCATAATCGACTCTGTTTTTCAGGTCGATGTCTGATGCAAGACACCTCGGTCGGCCCCCTCTCCCTCCGGGAGAGGGCTGGGGTGAGGGATTGCCCTTGAGCCTCACCACCGACTCAACAGGCAATCACCCCTGCCACTTGCCACCCTCGACAATCACGCTCTCAGGCTTGGTGTCATCGCTCAGCTCTTTACGCACATATTGGTCGTACAGCTTGAGCAGATACTTCTCCTCACCCAGCCTGGCCAGCTCGGTATTCACCCAGTCACGCAGCTCGATATTGCCCTTCTTCACCGCCGGCGCAATCGGCGCTTCCGCACCGAGTTTTTCATCCAGCACGCGATAGCCCGGGTTCTGCTTGGCCCAGCTGAACAGCACCAGGTTGTCCTGCGCATAGGCATCGCCACGGCCATTGGCCAAGGCTTGCAGCGATTCGGAGTTTTTCTCGAACTTCAGCAGTTTCCAGTCCGGGTGATTCTTGGTCAGCCAGATATCCGCAGTGGTGCCAGTGGTGACGATGGTGGTGCGGGTCGCCAGGTCATCAAGGTTTTTCACCGCGCTGCTTTGCGGCACCAGCGCCTGCACCGCAACCTTGAGGTTCGGGTTAGTGAATTCCACCGCTTCCTTGCGCTCCGGGGTCACGGTCATGTTGGCGAGGATCAGGTCGACCTTGTCGCTTTGCAGGAACGGAATGCGGCTCGCGGGTTCAACGGCAACGAACTCGACCTTGTTTTCATCGCCGAGCAGATCCTTGGCGAAACGCCGGCCGATGTCGGTATCGAAGCCAACATAACGCCCAGCCTCATCGACAAATCCGAATGGCGGCTTATCGGTAAAGACGCCAACGATCAATTTGTCGCGGGCCTTGATCTTGTCCAGATAACCAGCGGGCGCGGTGCTTTCGCTGGCGACTTTCGGCTTCGGCGGTTCTTCGGTTTTGCTGCAACCGGCAAGCAAGGCGAAGCTGAGCAGCGGCAGTAAAAAAGCGGCAGTTTTCATAACAGTTCCAGTTCCTTTGTCGGATTCGTTTTTGGCAGTGTTGCCACGAAGGAGAACTTCTCCAGAAACTGCTGCGCGCGTGCGGTTTGCGGGTTCGTAAAGAAAATCTCGGGCGGGTTCTGTTCAAGGATGCGCCCGGCATCCATGAACACGATGCGGTCGGCCACCGCGCGGGCGAAGGCCATTTCATGAGTGACGATCAACAGGGTCATGCCCTCGCGGGCGAGGCCCTGAATCACCTGCAAAACTTCCTTGACCATCTCCGGATCAAGGGCGGCGGTGACTTCGTCGAAGAGCATCACCCGTGGGTTCATGCACAACGAGCGGACGATAGCGATGCGTTGTTGCTGGCCGCCGGAGAGCTGACGCGGGAAGGCGTCGCGCTTGTCCGCCAGGCCAACGCGTTCGAGCAGCGACTCAGCTTGTTGCTGGGCTTCGCGGCGCTGACGCTTCTGCACCTTGAGCGGGCCGAGCAGCAGGTTGTCGAGCACGCTCATGTGCGGGAACAGGTGATAACTCTGGAAGACCATGCCGATCTGCTGACGGATTTCACGCCAGTCAGTGGACTTGCCGAGCAGCTCACGGCCGAGGAATTTCAGGCTGCCGCTGTGCGCCTCTTCCAGGCCATTGAGGCAACGCAGCAAGGTGCTTTTGCCACAACCGCTGGGGCCGAGGATGACGATCACTTCGCCACTCTGCACCTGCAGGTCGATGCCGTTGAGCACCTGCTGCTCGCCATAGAATTTGTTGAAACCGTGAAACTCGATCAATGCGCTCATGCTTGCGTCCAGCGTCGCTCCAGCACGCGCGAAGCGGCTGACAGCGGGTAGCAGATGAAAAAGAAAAACAGGAACAGCGCGCCGTAAATCAGCACCGATTCGTAAGTGCGCTCGATGATCTGCTGACCAACCTTGATCACATCTACTACTCCAATCAACACCGCCAGCGAGCTGGTCTTGATGATCCGCGTGTAGACGTTGATGGTCGGCGGCGTCATGCGTTTCAGCGCTTGCGGCAGCAGCACGTAGCCGTAGAGTTGCGCCGCGTTCAGGCCAATCGACAGGCCCGCTTCACGCTGCCCGCGCGGCAGAGAATGCAATGCGCCGCGCGCCACCTCGCCGACCTCGCTAGCGCCCCACAGCGACAGCACCAGCACCGCGCACCAAAAGCTGGGAATACTCAGGCCGAAGAAAATCGGCAGACCGAAGAACAACAGATACAACCAGACCAGCACCGGGATCGCCCGGAACAGTTCCAGATACACCCGCAAAATCGCGTTCAGCCATGTCACGTTGAGCGTGCGCAACACGCCGTAAAGCACGCCGCCGACAGTGCTGATGGCGATGCTCAGAAAAGATATCGACAAGGTTTGTCCGGCGCCTTTGGCCAATTGCGGCAACGACACCCAGAGCAGCTCAAGACCCGAACTGGCCATGCTGGAGCCTCCTTTCCAGACGGCTGAGCAGCAACGACAGCGGCAAGAACAACAGCACGCAGATCAGCGTCAGCACGGCGAGCATTTCGTAGGTTTTGTAATAGAGCGCAATGTAGCTCTTGGTGGTGTAGAGAATTTCCGGCACCGCCACCGCCGAAACCACAGTGGTTTCCTTGAGCAGGAAAATGAAATTGGCGAACAGCGACGGCAGGCTGAGAATCCCCGCTTGCGGCAGGATCACGTAGCGCAGCAACTGGCCATGGGACAGACCGATGGAGCGCCCCGACTCCAGTTGCGCCTGCGGCACCGCATCGACGCCGGCACGCAGTACTTCGGTGAGGTAAGCGCCGCCGAGGAAGGTCATGGTGATGATCGCGGCGGTGAAACCGGAAACCTGGATCCCCACGGCCGGCAAGGCGAAGTAGACGAAAAACAACTGGATCAACAGCGGCGTGTTGCGCGCCAGTTCCACATACAGCACGACCAGTTTTCGCAGGTACGGCGTGCGGAACACCAGAATCGTCGCGTTGAGCAGCGCCACCAGCAGCGAGGTGCCAATGGCGATAAAACCGACCTGCAGCGTCACGCCCACGGCTTTGAGAAACGCCGGCAGGGTGCTGAGGATAAATGCGTAATCGAAGGTCATGAAACGTCCTGAACGCCGCTCGGTAAGCGACGGTGGTGCAGTCCATGGGCAGCGGGTGGCTGTCCGGCAAGCACCGACTTTATAGGTATAAAAACAAGAATTTAAATACCGTTAAAGCATATTGATATCACCCAAAAAACTATCTTGTGGGTTTGCCGGGAAGGAATAAGAAGGCTATTTTCCTTTGCGCTGTAGGACGGATCTTTTTTTCACGAAAGCCCTCCAAGGATGAACAGCTTTTGGCCAGACTCCCTCGGCCAAACCCATAACAAGGAAGAAAACATGGACGTAAAAGTGCCGCAGCGACTGGATCCGCAGGAGATTTTGAAATTGTTGGTGGCGTTGAGGCGGGCGTTGAAGGCCACAGCGTAAATCAAAAGCCCCTCACCCCAGCCCTCTCCCGGAGGGAGAGGGAGCTGACCGAGGTGTCTTGCGTCATACATCGACCTGAAAGATCGAGTCGATTATGGATTCAGCAGAAATCTTTCACGTCGGCGTACTTCTACAGCATCCCCCGATCAGTCCCCTCACCCCAGCCCTCCCCCGGATGGAGAGGGAGCCGACCGAGGTGTATGGCGATTTACATCGACCTGAAAGATCAAGTCGATTATGGATTCGGCAGAAATCTTTCACGTCGGCGTACCTCTACAGCATCCCCCGATCAGTCCCCTCTCCCTTTGGGCGGTCCGACGTTTCGGGAGGGTTAGGGTGAGGGGCTTTTCAAGCGCACACACAAAAACGCCGATGACCCTCGCTGGCCATCGGCGTTTTCATACCTTGAAGGGGTTCACTCAAGCGTCAGATCAGAACGCCGGCAGTACCGCGCCGTTGTACTTCTTCTCGATGAACGCTTTGACTTCCGGGCTGGTCAGGGCTTTGGCCAGTTTCTGGATCGCGTCGCTGTTCTTGTTGTCCTCACGGGCCACCAGGAAGTTCACGTACGGCGAGTCAGCGCCTTCAATCACCAGCGCATCTTTCTGCGGGTTCAACTTGGCTTCCAGCGCGTAGTTGGTGTTGATCATGTCCAGATCAACTTCTTTCAGAACGCGTGGCAGCAGCGCCGATTCCAGTTCCTTGAACTTGAAGTTGTGCGGGTTCTTGGCGATGTCTTTTGGCGTTGCCAGAGCGTTTTTCGGGTCTTTCAGCTCGATCAGGCCTGCCTTCTGCAGCAGGATCAGGGCACGGCCGCTGTTGCTGCCTTCGTTCGGGATGGCGATGGTCGCGCCGTCCGGCAATTCAGCCAGGGTCTTGTATTTGCTCGAGTAGCCGCCGAACGGTTCAACGTGCACGCCCTGCACGGTCACCAGGTACTTGGACTTGTCGTCCTTGTATTTGCCCAGGTTGAAGCTGTTCAGATACGGCAGGGTCTGGAAGTAGTTGGCGTCCAGACGCTTCTCGCCAACCTGTACGTTCGGCTGAACGTAGTCGGTGAACACTTTGATTTCCAGATCCACGCCTTCTTTGGCCAGGGTCGGTTTGATCAGCTCAAGGATTTCAGCGTGCGGCACCGGGGTCGCCGCAACCACCAGTTTCTCGCCGGCATTGGCCAGGGAAGCAGTCAGAGCAGCCGCCAATGCGGTAAACAACAGAACCTTTTTCATGCAGTGTCCTTATCGAAAATCACGGTCGTCATCGACGACGGCATTAATACGTGTGCCAGTGAAGTGATATCGCTGGCGTGGGTCGGACAATACCGGGATTTTTTATTCCCGGACAATAACGTTTATTCAGCTTCATATTCCATTTTGTTCATGTTGAACAAAACGGTTACAAACCCTCACTTAACCGAATCAGCAAATCTTTCAATACCTTACGCTCATCGACACTGCCGCCGATGTTGATTTGTGCCACCAGCCGTTCGATCTGAAGCTGCGGCCCAGACACCTCGGGCAGATTCAGGTGCTCTGGGAGAATCTCGTCGCCGGTGCTCACCAGCAAGGCAAAGTGAATGACGTTTTCCAGCTCGCGAGTGTTGCCCGGCCAGCTGTGTTGTTCGAGCACATGCTGCGCCGCTTCGCTGATCAATGGCACCGGCAAGTCCAGACGCTGGCTATAGATGCCAAGGAAATACTCGGCCAGCGAAAGAATGTCGCCGATGCGCGCGCGTAAGGCGGGCAGCTCCAGTTGCCCTTCGCTCAAGTAGTGATAGAGGCGCTCATGAAATTTGCCGGCGTCCACCGCTTGCGCCAGATCGATGCTGGTCGCGGCCACCAGACGCACATCCACGGGACTTGGCTGAGGCGCACCGACACGGGTGACTTCGTGGTTCTCCAGCGCGGCAAGCAATTTGATTTGAATCGGCAGCGGCAAGTCGCCGATTTCATCCAGATACAAGGTGCCGCCGTTGGCCGAACCAAACCATCCGGCACGGCTGCTGGCAGAGCCGCTGTAACTGCCGGCGGCGTAGCCGAACAGCTCGGCATCGGCGTAGGTCGGGCTGATCGCCCCGCAATTGACCGAAACGAACAGACCGCTACGGTCGCTGGCGCGATGGATGTGCCGAGCGAGCAATTCTTTACCGGTACCGGTCTCGCCACGGATCAGTACCGAGGTCGAACGCGGTGCCAATTGCTCGAGCTCTTCGCGCAATTGACGCGAGCGCGGATCGACGAACACCAGCGCCTTGGCGCGAATGCTCAGGGGGCTTTTTTCTGCATCGGGAAAGGTCAGCAACGGCTGACCGAAGGTTTCGAAACTCATGGCAGACTCCCGCCCAAAACCGCCGGGAGACGGGGGCGTTGAAAGATAAAAAATCAGGCGCGACGGCGAGCGTGGTGTTCCATGCGGTTTTGCAGGCGATAGAGATAAGCAAAACCCTGCTCCCAACGCTGATGCCCGGACTTGACGTTGATGTGCCCGGCACCGGCGAGAATCCCCGCCTCGGCGCCCCAGTTGCGCGCCAGCTCCAGAGCGCGCGGCGCGCTGACGGCGGCGTCGTTGTCGGAGCTGACGACCTGGCTCGGAAATGGCAGCAGATCGGTCGGAATCGGTGCGAAGTTGCGCAGCGCCGGCGCGCAGGCCGGGCGCTCGACATCGGCCGGCGCAACCAGCAAGGCGCCGCGGACCTGACGCAGGTATTGCAACGGCGCCGTGGCCGCCCAGTGGGCAACGGTGATGCAGCCGAGGCTGTGGGCGATAAGGATGACCGGCGTGCTGTCGGCAGCAATCGCCTCGGCCAGTGCCGCCACCCAGTCTTCACGACGCGGCGTCAGCCAATCGGCCTGCTCGACCCGCGCGCTGTTCGGCAGGCTGTGTTGCCAGTGGCTTTGCCAATGATCTTCTGGCGATCCTTGCCAGCCCGGCACAATCAGGTAGCGGATTGATTCGTTGCGCATGGGGAGCTCTCCTGCGTCGTGTCTGTTCCTGAACGAGTATAGGGAGGGGATTTATATTCGTTAAGGAATAAGAAGCTATTTATTAAGACCTGAATTGAATATGCGATGTGTGCATGGCATTAAATCTTTTCCCCCTCACCCCAGCCCTCTCCCCCATGGGGGCGAGGGGGAAAGGGAGCCGATCTCCTGGCCTTTCAAATCCGGAGTTCGACTGGATTTTTCATGTCGGTGTATAGCGGCCAAACAACGCAATCAGTCCCCTCTCCCTCTGGGAGAGGGCTAGGGTGAGGGCTTCGCTTCTAATGCCAGAAATAAAAAAAGGGCCGCACCCTGCCAAGGAGACGGCCCCGGAAAAACGTTGAATCTGTTACCGCGCAGTAATCACCGACAACTTGGTAATCCCCGCTCGTTCAATCGAAGCCATCGCCCGCGCCACTTCGCCGTAGTTCACCCCGTCATCGGCCTGCAACTGCACGCGCACTTCCGGGTCCTTGGCCTTGGCTGACTTGAGGTTGAATTCCAGCAAGTCCGGCTGAATCTCATCCTTGTTGATAAACAGCTTGCCGGCGCCATCGATGCTCACCACCAGCGGATCCTTCTGCTCGACCGGCGCCACCGCTTCGGTCTTCGGCAGGTTGATCGGGATCGCGTTGGTCAGCAGCGGCGCGGTGACGATAAACACCACCAGCAGCACCAGCATTACGTCCACCAGCGGCGTCACGTTGATCTCGCTGAGCACCTCATCACTGTCTTGCGTGGAGAAAGCCATGTCAGGACGCCTCCTTCACTTTTGCCGCGTTACCCGGCGTTGCGACCTTGTGCGCGGTCGGATGGATCAACACGCGGAACGCACTCTTCTGCGCCAGGCTGTAGAAGTCGTGGGCGAAGTCATCCAGATCCGCCGCCGTCAGTTTCAACCGACGCAAAAAGTAGTTGTAAACCAGCACCGCTGGCACCGCGACGGCGATCCCCACACCCGTGGCGACCAGTGCCGCACCGATCGGCCCGGCCACCGTTTCCAGGCTCGCCGAACCGGCCGCACTGATGCCTTTCAACGCTTCCATGATTCCCCACACCGTGCCGAACAAACCAATGAACGGCGATGTGCTGCCAATACTGGCGACCACTGCCAAGCCTGTTTCCAGCGAACGCCGTTCGCGGACAATTTGCTGACGCAAGGCGCGCTCCAGTCGATCCTGATGGTTGATCGCCTGGCTCAAATCATTGGCCTGTGGCGCCTCGCCCACTTGAATCGCTGCGTAACCGGCCTGCGCTACTCGTGCGGCGGCGCCGGGTTGGGTTTCGCTCAATTCAGCAGCGGAATCGAGACTCGACGCCGCCCAGAAGCGTTTATGAAAACGCCGGTCTTGTGCCTTCAGACGTCCGAACTGCACAGCCTTGAGCAATGCCAGCCCCCAGGTGGCGACGGAAAAAACCACCAGCAGCCAGATCACCGCGCTTTCGATGGATTCCAGTGGAGATGCCAGTAACGTCATGATGTATTCCTCGTGTAAACGTTTCGCGCGAATTTGGTTTCGGTTTAATGAATCTTGAAATCGATGGGCACGCTGACCCAGCCGTCCTGGGCCACATCACCCTGCTTGGCCGGGACAAAACTCCAACGCTTCACGGCGTTCAGCGCCGCATCGTCGAGCTGCTGCCGGCCGCTGCTTTTTGCTATCTGGATCTCACCCGGTTTGCCGCTGGCCAACACATGCACGCGCAGCAACACCGTGCCTTCCCAACCGCGACGCTGAGCCAGCGACGGATATTCCGGTGCCGGGTTTTTCAGGTACGCGGCGTTGGCTGAGGCCGGGGTTACCGGTGCCGGCGCGGGGGGAGCAGGTGGTGCTGGCGCTGCAACCGGAGCGGCCGGTTGTGGCGGCGCGGGTGGCTGCTCGACCGCTTTCGGCGCTGGTTTGGGTGCCTGTTTAACCACCGGTTTCGGTTTCGGAACGGGTTTTGGCGGCGGTGGTTTCACGGCCAGTTCGTCCTCCACCGGCGGCGGTGGCTCAACCACAGGCGCAGGTGGTGGCGGCTCGACAACCGGTGGCGCTGGCGGTGCCGGGCGCGAGAACTCGATGGTCATCGGCGGAATTTCCGGCGGCACGATTGGCAGCACTGGCGTCGGTTTCTGGCTGATCCAGTAGATCACCGCGCCATGCACCACCAGCGCGAGCACGCCGAGCAGAATTGTTTCGCGCCGACTCAGAATGCCGTTGGGCGCACGCTGCAACCGCAACTGCCCCAGCGGCACACGATGCGGCCGGCCGAGATCGACCAATTCGCCACCCGGCGTCTGACGCCACAGCAATTCCTCTGCGCTGGCGGCGGTCTGGACATTGCCCATTGATTCACTCCCTGCGGTCTTTTTGCGTTCTCTACAAAAACTGCCGATCAACCGTTTGTTGAATCCCCCACGGTGGATCGATGGGTGAATCATTGGGCTTGACGCTTATCTCCGAAAGTAATCTTTAACGTTATGCATAGGTCTTTATGGAATATAAGAATTGATCAATTCTGCCAAAGCCACGCGCCACGCGGGCTGCAGCGATGCGTGAAAAAGCGCATGCTTTTGAGGCATCGAAAGTATTCATGCAACGCATCAAATTCGGTTGACCCGGTTTTGCTGGACAACTAATACCAAGTAGATAGTTGATTGTTCTTTTGCCGGAACAATAAAAAAAGCCGGCGCACTTTCGTGCGTCGGCCTTTATCAATTGCGCGCGGATTATTGTTTGACGAATTCCCCTGCCAGGGTCACTACTTCACCGTCAAAATTAGTACGGGAACCGGCCGCGCGAACTTTTGCATAATTGTGATCAGGAGAAAACAATGACCACGCTTGAAATCCGCTATTACCATTCAGACCGACAAATGTGATGGTGGTAGGTTGTCCGGTGCTGTTCTGGAAATGGTAATGCCCGTAGCTGACGTCATAGTTAACGCCGCCCTGGCTGAACGTGCCACTGAATGTACCGTTGGAATCGTTGCCATCGGTAATCGTCAGTTTGGCGCCAGCGTTAGCGTTCACATAAGTGCCATTAATGCTCGACATGATTCGATTTCCTTTATCGTTGGGATAAGTGTCTTCCGATGAGAGCAAGTTTCCTCCTGGAAACTCACGACAGTCAGGATGGTTGCAGATTCAACTCCTGTCCACGCGAGTTACTAACGAAATTGCAATAAGCACTATTCAACCCGCTCATAACTTATCGCCGTTCGATCGAGCATTAATTCCAATTCAACTAACGGCTGGCATTGGTTTGCTGCACACCGACAACCGGGGCATTAACTGCCGTCTCGGAGCGTGGCGTACCCGTTGGCACCCAGTCATAACTCACAGGCAGTGCCCGATACACCCAGTTGCTGATCGCGTCGCTGCCCGGCGCCTTGCCGAGATAGGGGCTGACGTATTCCCAGACGTTCTCACCGTTGGCCGTCACTTGGAAAAACCGCCCGTTCATGCCTTCATCGATTAACGTATTGCCGTTGGGCAAACGCCGCGCGCTGCTGATAAACGAGCTGTAAAACGCCCAACCCGGTTGCTTCGAATTGGCAGCGCTGTACTGCCAGACGATCTCGCTTTTCACCGGGTCGATTTCCAATACCCGCGAGCCGGAAATCAGCCCGAGGGTGACGTTCGGATAACCCGCCGATCCCTGGTTATCGAACACCAGCAAGTTACCGGCGCCAGGCAATCCTGCCGGAATGATGTGCGCATCATGCTGACCGACAAACTGATCCACCGGACGCGGCAATTTCTGCGCGGTTTTCGGGTTGATCAGTGGCAGATTCGGGCCAAGACGCCAGACCACTTTGCCGCTGCTCTTGTCGATGATCGCGATGAAGTTGGCGTTGCGTGAATCGATCAGCAGGTTGTCCGGATTGAAGCGTTTGTCACCGGCATCGAACCACTTGTTCGGCCCGACCAGGCTGAGGTTGTTGATGTGCAGGTAGTCCGGATTTTCACTGGCGCGCACCAGCTTCAACTGCTCGGCGGTGAAGCCGAACTCATTGAGATGCTCCGAGGCCAGCCACTGCCATTTCACCGCGCCTTCGGGGCTGACTTCATAGATCGCATCGTCGATCACCTCGGGCACTTTGAAGCCTTTTACCTTGTGCACCTTGTTCGCCAGCACCACGGTGTTGCCGTTGCTCAAACGGCGCTGATCATGGTGCTGTTGCGCGGCGCCACCGGGCGCCTTGTCGCCCCACTGCCAGACAACTTTACCGTTCCAGTCCAGCTCACCGATGCTCTGATTGCCCAGCCCGTTGCCGGCCGAACCGAGTTTGCCGGGATCCTTTTCACTCAATTGCAGCAGCACATGGCCGCGCTCACCGCCAACCAGTTCTGGATCGATGATCGCCGACGGAAAGCCTGCCTGTGGCCAGGTTTTCACCTCGTTGCCGTTCATGTCGATCAGGTGCGTCTGTTTGTCCGCGCCGCTGAAAATCACGTACTGATTGAAGGCCTTGTTCGGGTCATAACGGGTCACGCCGGTCGGGTAAACACTTGGTGCGGCGAAGGCGCCGGCACTGAGCACTGCGCCGGACAGCAACACCGGCAAAGCCGTTTTGATACGCAACATGATGCAGCTCCTTGAGTGACGAATCAGAAGTCGTAGCGACCGGTGACGCCGAGGGTGCGCGGTGTGCCGAGCAGGCCTTCATAGCCGCCGTTGCCGCCCGTCCACAGGGTCGTGTAGTAGGTTTTGTCGAAGGCGTTTTTCAACCAAAGCGACACGTCCCACTGGCCTTGGTTGAAGTCGCCGCGCAGACCGGTGGAAAAATTGACCACGGCGTAACTCGGGATCTGCCCGTAGTCGGAATCCTCGACTGTACCGACGGCTTTTGAACGGAATGCATAGCTCGCGGTGACGTAAGGTTCGAAGCCGTTATCCAGATTCCATTTGTATTCGCCGTTGGCGTTGCCGATCCACTTCGAAGCGCCGACCACTTGATGGCCGCTGAGGTCGCAAGACGCTGGAGCGCCCGGCGCCTGGCTGACTTCCGGCGGGCACGGGGCATCTTTGTACGAGAGGTAGCTGACGTCGTTGTAGGAGCCATTGATGTTCAGGGTCAGGCCGCGCAGCGGGATCACCGTGCTTTCGAACTCGACCCCGCGCGAACGCACGGAACCGGCGTTGGTCAGGTACTGCACGCGATTTTCCGCGTCGTAGGCGTTGGTCTGGTAAGCGTTGACCTGCGTCCAGAAGACGTTGGCGTTGAGTTGCAGACGGTGATCCCACAGCGTGCTCTTGAAGCCGAGTTCGGCGTTGTTCGCGCGTTCGGTGCCGATCAGCAGCGAATCGGCGCCGGCCACCGGAGCGGAACCGACGGCGAGGTTAACCCCGCCGGATTTCTCGCCGTGGGATAACGTGGCGTAGCCGAGCACATCGTCGGTGATCCGGTAGCTGAGATTGAGCAGCCCGGAGGGACTGGAGCTGTACTGATTCAAGTCGCCGGAATCGTAAGCGCCGGCACGACCGCGCCTGGCCGTTGCCGCAGCACCCGTCACCGTTGCACCACCCACCGGCGCATCGCGCGTGACCCAGGCAGATTTCTCCTCATACGTGCCACGCACCCCGGCGGTGAAGTCCAGTCGCTCGGTGAGGTGCCAGGTGCCTTGGGCGAACAGCGCAAAACTGTCGGTCTTGATATGGCCGTTGCCGACACTGGTGACGTTGGCCAGCGCACCGGGCGCCGTACCATTCCATATATCCGCTTGCGGTCCGTAATAGGCGAAGGATTTATTGTCCAGATCCGAGCCGAAGTAGTAAGCGCCGACCACGTAATCGAAGAACTCACCCTTGGGCGAGGCCAGGCGAAATTCCTGCGAATATTGTTTGTCTTCCACCGACACGCCGGCGTTGTAACTCGCCGGCACGTTGAGGCCGTCGTCGTTGCGCGGGGTGAAATTCCAGAAGCGATAGGAGCTGATCGAGGTCAGCGTGAAGTCGCTCGGCAGCAACCAGTTAGCCTCCACCGAGGTGCCGCCCTGATGCACGGTGACATGCTGGTCGTTGTCCAGATTGACCTTGCGGTGCGAGCCGTTGACCAATGTTGCGCCAGCCGCGTTGGCGCGCGCCTGGTAAAGGTTGACACCATTGATGGTCGGCCCGGTGTTGTACAGCACGCGGGTGCCCGCGCTGGAGTCCTCTTCGTTGTAGTCACCGATCCAGCGCAGGTTGAAATCTTCATTGGGCTTGAACAGCAGTTGGGCGCGGAAACCATCGCGCGAGCCGCCATTCAAATCATGGCCGTCGTATTCGTTTTTGATGTCGCCGTCACTGCGCGTGCGGTAGGCCGAAAAACGCCCGGCCAGTTGATCGTTGAGCGGCCCGGAAATGGTGCCCTTGGTCTGGAAATAACCGTCCTCGCCGACCGAGGTTTCGATGCTGCGCTCAGGGGTGAAGGTTGGCGCGCGGGTGCTGATGTTGATCACCCCGGCGGTGGTGTTTTTGCCGAACAGCGTGCCCTGCGGCCCACGCAAGACTTCGAGCTGTTCGATGTCCATCAAGTCAAACACCGCCATCCCCGGGCGGCCCAGATAGACGTTGTCGATGTACAGGCCGACGCTGCCTTCCAGGCCATCGCTGGCCGGGTTATTACCCAAGCCACGGATCGACACGCTGGACTGGCGTGCGTGCATGTAGGCGACGTTGACGCTGGGCACCAATTGCTGCAAATCCTGAATCCGGTAAACCCGCTGCGTCTCCAGATTCTGCCCGCTGACCACGCTCATTGGCGTCGGTACGTCCTGCGAACTTTCCTCGCGACGGCGGGTGGTGACGGTCACGGTTTCCAGTTGCGAACTGTTGGCGGCAGGCTTGCCGGCCGGCACTGGCGCCGGGGTTTCCGCATCGGCGGCGTAGCCGTGAGTCCAGCTCGCGCTCCCTGCCAGCAACAGGGCCAGAGGCAGGCGTTTGAGCCGTCGTGGCGTTAAGGGTGACGCAAGGTTCAACGGACTCATGGCGCGGCTCCTGGTCAAAAAACACACAGACATCTTCAGCGCTGCATATTCTTTTCAGTTATTTATTTATGGATTTACAAATATTTACTGCATAAGAGATTGCCTTTATAAGGAGTCGACCTAATGCATATCCAATGCATTTCCCGGATATTTTTTATGTGAAAAATGCATATCGACTTGCGTCAACTTCGTCACTTCATCGCCTTGGCTGAACAACGCAGCTTCGTCGCCGGCGCGCAGGCGGTGAACCTGTCGCAGTCGGCGTTCAGCCGCAGCATTCAGGCACTCGAACACAGCGTTGGCTGTCAGTTGGTCGATCGTGGGCGCAAGGAATTACCGCCGACCAAACAGGGCCAGGTGTTGCTGGAGCACGCACGGCGACTGGTCAGTGGCGCGCAGCAGATGGCCAACGAGATCAGTCAGTTCAATGGGCTGGAGGCGGGGGAATTACGCTTCGGTTGTGGGCCGGCGCCAGCGGCGGGTTTGATCCCTCGCGCCATCGGCAGTTTTATCGGGCGCTACCCGAAAGCGAGGGTGCAGTTTCAGGTCGATGACTGGCAGAGTTTGAGCAAGCGACTGATGAGCGAGGAGTTCGAGTTCTTTGTCGCGGACACACGCTACTTCGAGGCGGATCCGGATTATCTGACGCACCGGTTGCGGCCGCGTAAATGGCATTTCTGTTGCCGTGCGGGGCATCCGCTGGCGGGTTTCGATAAGGTCAGCGCCGAGCAATTGATGAGCTATCCGCTGGCGGTGAGCATTCGTCCGCCGAACTTGCGCAAGGTCATCGTTGATCTCAGTGGGCGGCCGGATTTCACGCCGAATGTGGAGTGTGAAAACAGCTCCAGTTTGCTCAGTGTGGTGCTGCGTTCGGATGCGATCGGGATTGTCGGGGCATATTCCGATGCGCTGCATCAAGCCAAGGGAGAGCTGGTGTGTTTGCGCATTGAAGGGTTGGCCGATGATCTTGAGGAGTTGTACACCCGTTACGGGATTGTCAGCCGGGCGGGGTATCGGTTGTCGCCGTTGGCGGAAGCGATGATTGAGCAGATCAAGGCGATAGATCAGCAGGATGAGGAGGTTTGCTCGCTGCAGAATCTCGCCGTTTGATCCACCGCTATCGCTGGCAAGCCAGCTCCCACATGATTCGCGCCGAGCACAAACCATTTGAACACTCCCAATACCTGTGGGAGCTGGCTTGCCAGCGATGGCGGCAGTGCAGGCAACGATGCATTTCCTGCATAAAACCCATTCCCCAAATGCACTTGCCGAACACCCTCACGCCTAGCGAAATACCTCGCCTGTCCCATTGACCGGTGAACCCCATGCCCACCCCGCCAAACCCCGTGCGCAACGTGCTGTACATCATGTGCGACCAACTGCGCCGCGATTACCTGTCCTGCTACGGCCATCCGCACCTGCACACACCGAATATCGATCGCCTCGCCGCTGCCGGCGTGCGTTTCAGCCGCGCCTACACCCAAGGCACGATCTGCGGGCCGTCGCGGATGTCGGCCTACACCGGACGTTATGTCAGCAGCCATCAAGTGGCGTGGAACGCCGTGCCGTTGCCTTTGGAAGAACTGACCATCGGCGACTATCTGCGCCCTCACGGCATTCGTACCGCGCTGGTCGGCAAGACCCACGCGACGGCGAATGTCGATGCCTTGCAGCGTCTGGCGATCAACCCCGAGAGCGAGCAAGCCGAAATCCTCAACGAAGTCGGTTTCGAACCCTACATGCGCCACGACGGCATCTATCCCGACGATCCGTTGTTCGACGACAAACGCGAATCCGCGCCCTACACCCATTACCTGCGTGAACACGGCTTCGACGGCAAAAACCCCTGGCACGACTGGGCCAATGCCGCCGAAGGCGAAAACGGCGAAATCCTCAGCGGCTGGAAAATGCGTCATGCGAATTTGCCAGCACGAATTCCCGAGCAACACTCAGAGACTGTCTACACTACAAATCGAGCCATCGACTTCATCACCGAGCAAGGCGAGAAATCGTGGTGTTTACACCTTTCCTATATCAAACCTCACTGGCCATACATCGTACCGGCGCCGTACCACGCCTTGTACAGTACGAAATCGATTCTCGAAGCGGTCCGCGCGACGCCCTCCGAAGCCAGCAAACACCCCGTATACACTGCCTTTCGCCAACATGAGGAAAGCCTCAACTTCTCCCGTGAATCAGTACGATTGACTGTAATCCCTACGTACATGGGCCTGATCAAGCAGGTGGATGATCAACTCGGACGACTGTTCGATTTTCTGCAGAGCAATGGCCGTTGGGATGACACGTTGATCGTGTTCACCAGCGATCACGGCGACTTTCTGGGCGATCACTGGCTCGGTGAGAAGGAGTTTTTGCTGGAGCAGGCGGTGGGGGTGCCGTTGATCGTTCGTGACCCTCGTGTGGCGGCGGATACGACGCGCGGGACAGTCGATGATCGACTGGCGGAAACCATTGATGCCTTGCCGACGTTTCTTCAGGCATTGGGGTTGCCGGGGGCAGAGCATCGGCTTGAAGGGCGTTCGTTGATCCCGCTACTGCACGGTGAAAACCCGGGCTGGCGCCGCTATGCAATCAGCGAATACGACTACGCCTTCCAGGCGCCGGCGCGTGAGCGTTTGGGTCAGCCGATTGATCGTTGCCGGATGACCATGGTGCGCAGCGAGCGCTGGAAATACCTGGCGTACGACGGCTTTCGACCGCAGTTGTTTGATCTGCTCAATGATCCGCAGGAGTTGCGTGACCTGGGGGATGACCCGGCGTATGCGGCGGTGCGCGAGGAACATGCGGGGTATTTGTTTGAGTGGGTGCGCGGGTTGAAGCGGCGCACGACCATCAGTCATCAGGAGATTGATTTGCGTGGGCAACGGTTTCGTTATGGTGAGCCGGAGACCGAGAAGGTTGTTCAGATTGGTGTTTGGTAGTGGGAAGAGCCCCTCACCCTAACCCTCTCCCAGAGGGAGAGGGGACTGAGCGGGAAATATTGCAGAGATACACCGACCTGATCGTGCTTCACCGAATCCATAATCGATAAGGTCTTTCAGGTCGGTTCTAACGCGAGACAACTCGGTCGACTCCCTCTCCCAGAGGGAAAGGAGACTGAGCGGGAAATATTGCAGAGATACACCGACCTGATCGCGCTTCACCGAATCCATAATCGATAAAGATCTTTCAGGTCGATGCATAGCGGGAGACAACTCGGTCGACTCCCTCTCCCTCTGGGAGAGGGCTGGGCGGGCGGCGTTCCGATGAGGGGCTCTTGATCTTCAATCGCGACCCTTGATGGTCTGGCTGCGCTGCCCGCTAACCCCCACCGGCACTTCACCCTTCAACGTCACCCGACGCACCACCCGATCCTGAGTGCCGTAATCATCAATCGCATAATGCTGCGTCGAGCGGTTATCCCAGATCGCCACATCACCGGCCTTCCAGCGCCAGCGCACGGTGTTTTCCTGACGGATCACATGACTCTGCAACAGCCCGAACAGATGCGCCGAATCCGCCTGCGAATAACCCTTGATGCGTTTGACGAAATGCCCCAGCAGCAAGCTCTTCTCGCCGCTGATCGGATGCACGCGGACCACCGGGTGCTCAGTCTCGTAAACGGTGGAGGTGAAGACCTTGCGATAGCGCTCAAGCTTCTCCGCCGAGACGTCCGGCTTGGCGCTGGCGTAGTCGTATTCATTGCTGTGCACGGCGACCAGTTTGTCGGCCAGTTCACGCAGCTCGGTCGGCAAGCCGTTGTACGCCGTCGCGGTGTTGGCCCACAGCGTGTCGCCACCGAAGGCCGGCGCGACGACCGAGCGCAGGATCGAGGCTTTCGGGTAGGCGTCGACGAAGGTCACGTCGGTGTGCCAGGAGTTGGCGCGCTGGCCTTCAGCGCCGTCCAGTTCGAGCAGATAACGCGTGCCTTCACGCGATGGCACGGTGGGGTGCGCGACAGGCTCGCCGAGCAGATGGGCGAAGGCTTCCTGACGCTGATCGTCGAGTTGAGTCTGCTCGCGGAAGAACACGACTTTGTATTGCACCAACGCTTGTTGAATGGATTCGACGGTGGCGGCGTCCAGTTCACCGGACAAATGCACGCCACGGATCTCGGCGCCGATACGACCGGCAACCGGGTGGATTTCCAGCGTGTGGACAGCGGGTTTAACTGCGAGTGCGGCATTGCTCATGGGTAGACCCTCATCGACTGCTTACGGTTGGACGGCAGCGAAACAACGCTCTATCTATATTCCATTTACATCTAATAGATATTCACATGCTTCGTTGACGGAATAAGAGCTTGCATTTAAAACCTCTAGCAACCCTCGTCGCAAATGCCTTCGAGCTATTTTTAGGATGCCGGAAAAGCATATGGATCTTCGCCAGTTGCGTTACTTCATCGCCCTCAACGAACACCGCAGTTTTGTCCGTGCGGCGGACGCGATGGGCATCACACAGCCGGCGTTCAGTCGCAGTATTCAGGGGCTGGAGCAGGAATTCGGCTGCGTGCTGGTGGATCGCGGCAACAAGGATTTGCGCCCTACACCCGAGGGCCAAGTGGTGCTGCAACACGCCCTGAGCCTGGTGCAAGGCGCGGCGCTGCTCAGCGCCGAAGTGACGCAGATGACCAAGCTCGACGCCGGCGAGGTGCACTTCGGTTGCGGCCCGGCGCCAGCGGTGAAACTGGTGCCGGATGCGGTGGCGCAATTCATCAATGCGCACCCGAAAGTGCGCACCTGTTTTCAGGTGGATAACTGGGAAAAACTCAGCCGCGCACTGAGCCGTGAAGAGATCGAATTCTTCATCGCCGACATCCGTCATTTCGAATCCGATCCGAACTTCCAGACCCAGGCGCTGACACCCAAACGCGGGGTGTTTTTCTGCCGGCCGGGGCATCCGTTGCTGGCCAAGGAAAGCCTGTCAACCAACGACATGTTCGACTACCCGTTGGCGACCACGCTGATCCCGCCGGGCATTCGCAAACTGCTGGCGAACCTCAGTGGACGCATCGATTTTTCACCGACTATCGAGACCGAGCACTTTCCGGCGCTGGTGAAGGTGGTGCTGCAATCCAATGCGATTGGCGTCGGCACGGAAGAGGCGTTTGTCGAGGACATTGCCAAGGGTTCGCTGGCGTTGCTGCACTGGCGCAATTTGCCGCAGAACCTGGAGAGCATGAATGCGCGCTGCGGGATTGTCAGTCGTACCGGGTTTCGCTTGTCGCCAGCGGCGCGGGCGATGATCGAGACGTTGGTGGCGGTGGATCGGCAGGAAGTCAGCGTCGCCGTTTAAGGGGATCGTTCCCACGCTCTGCGTGGGAATGCAGCCCGGGACGCTCCGCGTCCCAAAGTGGACGCAGAGCGTCCATTGATGCGTTCCCACGCAGAGCGTGGGAACGATCGGTGTACGTTAGAGCTTGGCCGCTGCCAACTCAGGCGCCACCCAGTCGTTGACCTTGAACGGCTTGCGAATCAGCTTCTGCTGCGCCGCCAGATCCACTTTGTCCTGCAGGCTGCCAAGGAACACCGGATCCAGCGTCGACGGGAACACTTCGCTCAATTTCTGATCCTGCAGATCCTGCGTCAGTATCACCGGCGGATAACTGGCCAAACCCGAGACCAGTTGCACATAAGCGGCCTTGTTGCTGTCCTGCGTCAGCCACTCCACGGCCTGTTGCTGCGCCTTGAGCAACTTGGCCACCGCTTCCGGGTGAGCGTCGACAAACTTGCCCGTGCCGACCAGTACCGACTGCACGCTGCCTGCGCCACCGAGATCCTTGGTGTTCAACGGCAACTCGGCCAGCCCCTTAGCCTGCAATGCGCTCAACCCGGAGCTGCCCCATGACGCATCGATCTGCTTGGCTGCCAACGCCGCGACCGCTGCATTGAAATCCAGATTGATCACTTTCAGATCCTTCTCGCTCAGACCCTGACTGGCCAGCGCTGCATCGAATGACAGTTGCGTCGCAGTGCCCCGGAAGATCGCCACGCGCTTGCCTTTCAAATCCTGCAGGGTCTTGATTCCCGAGCCCGGCACCACGCCCAGATACTGCTTCACGCCACGGGCACTGGCGCTGAGCAAGCGAGTATCGAGGCCATTGGACTTGCCGATGATTGCCGCCAGATCGCCCAGATACGCCAGATCAACCTGACCGTTGGCAAACGCCTCGTTGATCACCGGCCCGGCACCTTTGAAGAAATTCCACTGGATCTTGATGCCCTGATCGGCGAAGGCTTTTTCAAAAATCTGCTGATCGCGCAACACATCAACCACGCCCCCACCGCTGTGCTGAGTGCCGGCGCTCAGGTCAGGCACGGCGATCCTGATTTCCTTGAGATCGTCGGCATGCGCGGTAAACGCCAGCAGGCCCGCCAGAGCAGGAACAGCAAACAGACCGAAAACACGTTTGAAGGGAAGGTTCATGGGTGCAGCTCCTTGATCACGACGGGCGTTGAGGAGCCGAAAGTAGGCCGAATGACTACCTACGCTTAAATACTATAAATGCACATTTTTATAGCTTTTAACGCTAAGCAAGCATTAACGGGGCTTGCAGCGGCGTATGCATTAACAGCATCGAAAATATTCTTCGAATGCATTGGATGCGTGTGGGCTGGAAGCCTTAAATGGCGCTGCTTATCTCTAAAAACAACTTATTAAAGATTATTTATAACCATTCGCTCTTAGTTAATACCGCAAGAGATCGCAGCCTTCGGCAGCTCCTACAGGGGTCAATTCAAGGACGCATTCCCCCGTAGGAGCTGCCGAAGGCTGCGATCTTTTGATCTTGATCTTGAGCCAACCCGACAACGGAGGTCATCCATGGCCCGCCAATCCTTGCTCAGTCTCCCACTCCCCGCGCCGCCGCTGAAAAGCCGCCGTACCTGGCCCAGCCTGAACCAACGCCTGTTGCCGTGGCTGCTGCCCCTCAGCCTGTTCGCCCTATGGTGGCTGGCCGCGCGTAATGAATGGATGAGCGAACAGATCCTGCCCGCGCCGTCGCTGGTATGGAACAGCGCTGTCGAGTTGTCGCAGGGCGAGTTGTGGAGCCATTTGTGGATCAGTCTGCAACGTTTGTTCTGGGGCCTGCTCGCGGGGGTTTCTGCGGGGGCATTGCTCGGTGCAGCGCTGGGATTCAGTCGTCGTCTTGAACGTTTGATCTTCCCCACCTTCGCCGGACTTTCGCAAATACCGACGCTGGCATGGATCCCGCTGTTCATGGTGTTTTTCGGCATCGGCGAAGTGCTGAAACTGGTGGTGCTGATCAAAGCGATCGTGGTGCCGGTGACCTTGCACACACTGGTCGGCGTAAGAGATGCACAACCAAAACTGCGCGAAGCCGCCGCTGTTTTACGTTTGCCGCCACACCTGATGATCCGTCGCCTGGTGTTGCCCGCCGCCCTCCCCGCGTTCATGGCTGGCGTGCGTCTGGCACTGGCCGCAGGGTGGACCTCATTACTGGCCGTCGAACTGCTGGCCTCCAGTGAAGGCATCGGCTACCTGATGGTCTGGGCGCGACAACTGTTCATGCTCGACATCGTGTTCGTCTGCATCGTCGTCATCGGATTGATCGGCGTGGCGATGGATCGCGGTATCGGTCTGCTGGACAAGAAACTGGTGCACTGGCCGCACCCGGCCACTGCTGAAATTCGCCGCGGCCCGCGTTATGAAGGCTGGCAGCGGCTGCAACCATGGCTGCTGCCGCTGGGCTTGTTGGCGCTGTGGCAATTGGCAAACGAACTGCAGTGGGTCGATGCCAACATTCTGGTCAGCCCGCTGGCCGTTTTGAGCACGGCATGGGACGGTCTGCTCGATGGCACGTTGATCAGCGGCATGGCGCTCAGCCTCGGTCGCACACTCGGCGGTTTGCTGTTGGGTGGCGGACTCGGTTTCGCCCTCGGCTTGCTGCTGGGCTTGTCGCGCACCAGCGAACGCCTGCTCGGTCCGACCCTCGCAGCGCTCCGCCAGATCGCCATTTTCGCCTGGGTGCCGCTGCTTACCGCATGGTTCGGTCTTGGCGAATTGGCCAAGTGGGTGTTCGTCGCCCTTGCCGCGTTCTTCCCGCTGTTTATCGCCACGCAACGCAGCGTCGCCAACCTCTCGCCACAACTCAACGAAGCCGCCCAAGTGCTGCGCCTGAGCCTCGGCCAACGCCTGCGTCGACTCGTGCTGCCGGGCGCCGCGCCGGGGATTTTCGCAGGCCTCAGACTGAGCCTGATCTACGCCTGGCTCGGCACCATTGGCGCCGAATACTTCATGCCGTCGAACGGCGGCATCGGCAGCCAGATGATCGGCGCACAACAATTGCTGCGCATGGACCTGATCATGGCCGGCATGCTTTTCGTCGGTCTCACCGGCGCCCTGCTCAACCTCATTGGCCAACGCCTGGAAATTCGCGCGACCCGCTGGAGACACGCATGAACGCACCGATTGTCAGCTTCAATCACGTAGGCAAATCCTTCGACGTCGACGGTTTCGAACTGGAGGCGATTCGCGAATTCAACCTGGACATTGCCGAGGGAGAATTCGTCGCCATTGTCGGCTCCAGCGGCTGTGGCAAATCAACCTTGCTGCGCTTGTTGGTAGGCCTTGATACGCAGTTTCGCGGGCAGATTACCGTGGATGGCAAAGCCGTCAGCGGCATCGGTGGAGAGCGCGGCATCGTCTTTCAGGAACACCGTTTATTCCCGTGGCTGACCGTCGCTGACAACATCGGCCTGGGTCTGGTCAATGAGCCGCTGAGCGCGGCGCAGAAGCAACAGCGGATCAACGATTTCATCGATCTGGTCGGACTGCGCGACTTCACTCGCGCCTATCCGCACCAGCTCTCCGGCGGCATGGCCCAGCGTGTGGCGATTGCTCGCGGCCTCGTCGCCAGCCCGCGCATTCTGCTACTCGACGAACCCTTCGGCGCGCTCGATGCGCTGACCCGCCAGCAAATGCAGGACGAGCTATTGGCGATTCGCGAGCGCGCAAAAATCACCACGATCCTCGTCACCCATGACGTCGAGGAAGCGATCTTCCTCGCCGACCGCGTGGTGGTGATGGAGCCGCGCCCGGGCCGCATCAAGCAGGTGGTCGACATCGCCCTGCCGCACCCGCGCCAGCGCAGCAGTTTCGACTTCCATCAGTTGCGTGAAGAGCTGCTGCACGAGCTGACCAGTGATGACCATTACCAACCGAGCGTACCGGTGCAGATCCGCGATCTGCCGCTGACGTTCATTGCCTGCTGAACAGGAGTTTTGCGATGCCGCAACGTCCCAATTTTCTGGTGATTCTGGCCGACGATCTAGGCTTCTCCGACATCGGCGCGTTCGGCGGCGAAATCGCCACGCCGCATCTCGATGCCCTGGCCAGCAACGGCCTGCGCCTCACCGATTTTCATACCGCACCGACCTGCTCGCCGACCCGCTCGATGCTGCTGACCGGCACCGACCACCACATCGCCGGGATCGGCACCATGGCCGAAACGCTGACGCCGGAACTGATCGGTAAACCCGGTTATGAAGGCTATCTCAACGATCGGGTGGTGGCGCTGCCGGAGTTGCTGCGCGAGGCCGGTTATCAAACATTGATGAGCGGCAAATGGCACCTCGGTTTGAAGGCTGAATTGGCGCCCCATGCGCGAGGTTTCGAGCGTTCGTTTTCGCTGCTGCCGGGCGCGGCCAACCATTACGGTTTCGAGCCAACCTACGATGAGCAAACACCCGGCCTGCTGAAATCCACTCCGGCGCTGTACATCGAGGACGACACGTTTCTCGACGAATTGCCGAAGGACTTCTATTCCTCCGATGCCTTTGGCGACAAGCTGCTGCAGTACCTCAAGGAGCGTGACCAGACCCGGCCGTTCTTCGCTTACCTGCCGTTCTCCGCACCGCACTGGCCGCTGCAGGCGCCCGCCGAGATCGTCGAGAAATACCGTGGGCGCTATGACGCCGGCCCTGAAGTGCTGCGTCTGGAGCGCCTGGAAAAACTCAAAGCCCTCGGCCTGATCGAACCGGACGTCGAGCCGCATCCGCTAATTCAGTTGACCCAACAATGGGACGCATTGAGCGAGGAGCAAAAACAGATTTCCGCACGGGCCATGGAGGTCTACGCGGCGATGGTCGAACGCATGGACTGGAACATCGGTCGGGTCGTCGATTACCTGCGCCAGCAAGGGCAGCTCGACAACACCTTCATCCTGTTCATGTCTGACAACGGTGCCGAAGGCGCGCTGCTTGAAGCCTTCCCCAAATTCGGTCCGGAACTGGTGACGTATCTCAGCCAGCATTACGACAACAGCCTCGACAACATTGGCCGGGCCAACTCTTACGTCTGGTACGGGCCGAACTGGGCGCAGGTGGCGACCGCGCCATCGCGGTTGTTCAAGGCGTTTACCACTGAAGGCGGGATTCGCGTGCCGGCGCTGTTGCACTATCCGCAATTGGCGATCAAAGGGCAGATCAGCCATGGTTTCGGCACGGTGATGGACATCACCCCGACCATTCTCGATCTGGCGGGCGTGCGTCATCCGGGCAAATTATGGCACGGCAAACCGGTGGCGCCGTTGCGTGGCAAATCGTGGCTGGGGTTCTTGTCCGGCGAGACTGCGCAGGTGCATGACGAGCACACGGTCACGGGTTGGGAATTGTTCGGGCGTCGGGCGATTCGGCAGGGATCATGGAAAGCGGTTTGGATTCCCGGTCCTGTGGGGCCGGCGACCTGGCAGCTGTATGATTTGAGCAGTGATCCGGGGGAGATTCATGATCTGGCGGTGAGTCAGCCGCAGAAGCTCAGCGCGTTGATTGGGCATTGGCAGCAGTATGTCGAGGAGACTGGGGTGATTTTGAGTGAGTCGCCGTTTCAACCGGATTGAGGCGAAGATCAAAAGCCCCTCACCCCAGCCCTCTCCCAGAGGGAGAGGGGGCCGACCGAGGTGTCTTTCGTCAAACACCGACCTGAAAAACTGGGTCGATTATGGATTCGAAGAAAAACATTCAGGTCGGCGTAACTCTTCAATATCCCCCAATCAGTCCCCTCTCCCTCCGGGAGAGGGCTAGGGTGAGGGCGCCTTCTGTCAGACCTCCACCGCCTCCCCAGCCACCGCAACTTCATCCCGACGAACAAACCGGTTCGCCCGCCCAAACGTCCCAAAATCATTAAACCTAACCCCCATCTCACGCATCACCTTATGCGCCACCGGCACGGTCATCTGGCGGATGTAAAACGGCTCCTTCACGACAAAATGATGGATCCCGTGACTGCTGCCAAAGTTGAAGCAGAACGCCTGCAACGGCCACAGCCACCAAGGATTCAGCACCTGGCATTGTTGGAGCACATTACCCAGTTCAATATCGCCGTAGTAATGCATGTTCGAGCTGATGAAGTGCAGACAAAAGGTGCGCAACACGTTCGGCCCGATAATCACCACAGCAGCGATATCGATCACCTGCATCACCGACAACGTCGTCGCAGACCATTCAATCGGCGCCCCCAGCAGGTACGCAATGCCATTGGCCGCATGAAAACCGAGAAACACATACCACGCGCCCCAATGCACCAGCGCCAGCGGCGCATACACCTTCAACGTGCGCTTGATGATGCTGAACTTGTGCGCCCAGGTCTTGGCCCGCAGCATGCGGATAAACGCCGACATGACGTTATCGCCAACCATCAGCAACCGCGCAAACCCCCACGGCTCGCCGTTGGTGATCGCGCGTTCTTCCATGTCGGTTTCAGTGCCGGAGACCTTGTGGTGATTGAGGTGCAGATGCCGGCGAATCCACGGGTTGATCGTGCTCGGCCGCGCCAGCCAGACCAGGCCCATCATCAAATTGTGCGGCACACGCTGCTTGCGAAAATACATGCTGTGGATCAGGTCGTGTTCCAGTTCATGGGTCAGCGAAGCAAAAAACGCATTGAGCAGCAGGCAAACCCACCACGCCAAGTGGCCGCTGATGTACAGCGCCGCCGAGCCGATCATCCCGATCAGGGCAAAGGCCAGAATCCCCGCCCCAAGCGCATCCTGATGCTTGAGAATCGGGTAGCGCTCGCGCAGTTCGACGCCTTTGGCCAGCACCACTTCGCGAATATGCGCTGATCGCTGGGCCGCATTGTGTCGCTGGGGACTTGCAGAAGTACCGTCCATGCTTCCATCCTCGGGTTTATGATGTTCGCATCGTGCCTCGCCAAGGCTTCAATTGCGGTAGCCGAGAACGCCAACCTGTTGACCGGAAGCGCCAATCAGCATGAAGGAACCGACCTCCCTCGCCAGCTGGACCCGTGCCTTGCGCAAGCAACTCGATGCGCTGGGACTGGACAGCATTGCCCTGTGCCAGCAGGCCGGGCTCGATCCGAATTTGATGGACGACCCCAACGCGCGCTATCCGCTGTCCGGCACCACACGCTTGTGGGAAATTGCCGTGCAGGTCAGCGGCGATCCGGCGATTGGTCTGCGCGTGTCGCGCTTTGTCAGTCCTACCACGTTCCATGCCCTCGGTTATGCGCTGGTCGCCAGCGGCAGCCTGCGCGAGGTATTCGAACGCATCGTGCGCTATCACCCGGTGGTCAGCGATGCGCTGGAACTGGAACTGAGCCGCAGCGATGATCGCTACCAATTCCGTCTGAAAATTCCGTCAGGCAATCCGGCACCGGCCTTCGAAGCCATCGATGCGTTTACCGCGATCTACGTGCGCACCTGCCGTAATCGTCTTGGTCGCGATTACGCGCCGCTGGCCGTTTACCTGCGCCGCCCGGAGCCGAGCGATGCGCACCAATGGCACAAAGTCTTCCGCGCCCCGGTGCATTTTGGTTGTGCGGAGGATCGCCTGGAGTTCGCCCTTGCCGACTTTGACAGCCACCTCGACGACGCCAACCCGGAACTCGCCGAACACAATGAAGCGGTGCTCAAACGCACGATGGCCCAGCTCCAACCGCTGACTTGGGAGCGCAAGGTGCGCGATGCCATTGAAGAGCAACTGCCAGAAGGTGAGCCGAGTGCTGAAAGGATTGCCCAGGCGTTACACCTGAGCTTGCGCAGTTTGCAGCGGCATCTGGCGGATGAAGGTTGTCGCTTTGATACGTTGCTCAACGAGAGCCGGGAGAATCTGGCGCTGCTGCACCTGCGCGATCCGCAGTGCTCGTTGAGTGAGGTCAGTTATTTGCTCGGGTTCGCTGATACCAGCAGCTTCAGCCGCGCGTTCAAGCGCTGGACGGGGCTGACGCCGGGGCAGTTTCGCGATGGTTTGCGCTGACTGATCCCAGGGTTGGGTCGTCAGATCCGGCGCCTTCGCGAGCAGGCTCGCTCCCACATGTGAAATGCATTCCAAATGTGGGAGCGAGCCTGCTCGCGAAGACGTCCTTCAATTCACCACAAAACCCAGCTCAAACACCGTACCCGCCGCATCACTGTTCACCCGCACCTGCCCACCATGCAATTGCATGATCGACTGCACGATCGCCAACCCCAAGCCACCCGAATCCCCCGGCTCCGCGCGCGAAGGATCGACACGGTAGAAACGGTCGAACAGTTTGCCCAGATGCTCCGACGCAATGGCCGGGCCATGGTTGTGCACCTGCAACCAGCACCAACCCGCCTCATCGCGGCGACGCAGGCTGATCACGGTTCCGGAGTCAGCGTGGCGCACGGCATTCGCCAGCAAGTTGCCCAGCGCCCGTTGCAGCAACTGCTGATCGGCAAGCAGTTCGCCATGCAGTTGATTGTCCAGACGCAACTCGCGGTCATCGGCCAAGGCCTCAAAGTAATCACACAGTTCACCGCCAACGCTGCGTAAATCCAGCGTTTGCAGATTGAGCGCGCGCTCGGCCTGCTCAGCGCGGGCCAGGAACATCAGGTTTTCCGCCATGCGCTTGAGCCGTTCGAACTCTTCCATGTTCGAGGCCAGCACTTCCTGATACTCCTCGGTGCTGCGCGGATGATTCAGCGCCTGCCCGTTGCTCGCCAACAAGGTGTGCAGCGGCGTACGAATCTCGTGGGCGAGGTCAGCGGAGAACTGCGACAGGCGCTGCACGCTGTCGTCCAGCCGCGCGAGCATGCCGTTGAGCGCCTGCACCGGTTCAAGCAGTTCGGCGGGCGTGCCGTTGGCGGGCAAGCGTTGGTCGAGGCTGCGCAGATCGATGCCGCGTACCGCTGCGCTCAACTGCCGTAACGGTTGCAGACCCCGGCGCAGCAACAGCAAGCCCAAGGCAAAGGCGAGCAACGCACCGACGCCGACGGCCAGATAAAGGCGTAAACGGTAACTGGCGAGCATCTGTTCGCGTTCGCTCAGCACCTTGCCGGCGATGACGGTCAGCGGCTCACCGTTCGGCCCTTGCGCTTCACCGGACAACAGCGCCAGCTCGGCACCATCCGGCGCTTGCCACGTCAGCACGTCGCGGCGCTGCGGCGTTTGCTCGCGGGGGATCGCATTCAGCGCGGGCAACTCTCGTTGCCGTGGATTGATCGCGATCACGCTCGATCCGTCGGCGCGGCGCACCAGCAACAGGCTGTCGAGATTACCGAGCATGTTTTGATACAACCGCGGCCGTGCCTGCAAGGCGCCCAGGCTGTCGCTGTCAGCGAGCAAGGCGCGCACCTGTTCCAGCCGTCCAAGCAACGCGAGGTCATCACGCCAGGCGATTTCCGTGGCCAGCGAGCGGTAGAGAAACACGCCAATCGCGCTCAGCACCAACGCGCAGACCAATGCGAACGCCAGCGCCAGGCGCCAGGCGATCGACCTAGAGCGCATCGTCAGGCGCTTCCAATTGATAACCGACACCGCGCACGGTGTGGATCAGTTTCGGCATGTAGGGATCATCGACTTTGGAGCGCAAACGGCGCACTGCAACCTCGACCATGTTGGTGTCGCTGTCGAAATTCAGGTTCCACACCTGCGAGGCGATCAGCGTGCGCGACAGCACTTCGCCCTGACGACTGGCGAGCAATTGCAACAAGGCGAACTCCTTGTTGGTCAGGGCGATGCGCTGGCCGCCGCGACTGACCCGGCGGCGCAACACATCGATTTCCAGATCGGCGATGGTGTACGACTCGGCTTCGCGCATCGGCCCGCGCCGCAACAACGTGCGCACCCGCGCGAGCAGTTCGGCGAAGGCGAAGGGCTTGAGCAGGTAATCATCGGCGCCCAGCTCGAGGCCGCGCACGCGATCTTCAATGGCGTCCTTGGCGGTCAGGAACAACACCGGCGTGGCGCCGCGCTGGCGGATCAGCTGCAGCAAT
Source organism: Pseudomonas sp. TNT2022 ID642 (assembly GCF_028656995.1). Classification (NCBI taxonomy): domain Bacteria; kingdom Pseudomonadati; phylum Pseudomonadota; class Gammaproteobacteria; order Pseudomonadales; family Pseudomonadaceae; genus Pseudomonas; species Pseudomonas sp. TNT2022 ID642. The sequence goes on from NZ_JAMDGW010000004.1 coordinate 58,880, forward strand.
TGCCAGCCATTGAGGCCGGGGAGCATCACGTCGAGGATGATCAGGTCATATTCCTGTTGCTCGATAAAGTAGCGCCCATCGAGGCCATTGAGCGCCACGTCCACGGCAAAACCCGACTCGCCCAAGCCCTTGGCGAGGAAATTCGCGGTTTTGGCTTCATCTTCTACGACCAGCAAACGCATGGCACACCTCGATTATTCAGACACACAGGCTAGGCGCCTTCGGCGGCGTTGCCCATTACAAACTTGTAATCAGACTGACGAGGTTCTGACGAAGACCGGCGATTAAGGTGTCGACCTTCGCTTTTGGAGCCTGTCCATGACCGTCAAATACCTTGTAGCCAGCCTGATGATCGGCCTCAGTGGCGTCGCTGCCGCCAGTCCTGAACTGCCGCGTCACGCTGATCTCGACCTGAAAACTGCACGGCTGCTCGCCGACACGGCAATGGCCAACTGCACCGGCACGGTGTCGGTGCTCGACCGTGGCGGCAATCTGTTGGTGACCCTGCGCGGCGACGGTGTCGGTCCGCACAACACCGCCGCCAGCCAACGCAAGGCATATACCGCGCTGTCGACCAAAACCGCCACCCGGTTGTTCGCCGAACGTGCTCGCAGCAATCCGGAAACCGCCAACCTCAACACCCTCGATGAGTTGCTGTTGCTCGGCGGCGGGATCCCGCTGTTCCTCGGCACTGAACTGGTGGGGGCGATGGGCGTGGCCGGTTCCGGCGGCGGCGAGCAAGACGAAAGCTGTGCGATCAAGGCTGCCGAAAAAACCGGTCTGGCCACTACCCGTTCCCAATAAGGAGATGCATCCATGAGCACTTTGCGCATGACCTTCGCCGCGCTCGGCCTGAGCGCTTTTTCAAGCCTGGCCCTCGCCGCTGGCAACCCGTTGAGCGTGCATGTACTTAACCTGGAAAACGGCCTGCCGTCGCCGGGCATTAACGTGACCCTGGAAAAACACGTCGGCGAGAACTGGCAGCCTCTTGCTCAAGGCACGACCAATGAACAAGGGCGCATCGCCGAACTATTCCCGGCCAAACAGCCTTTTGAAGCGGGTGAATACCGCGTGGTGTTCAAGACCGGTGAGTACTTCAAGAAGGTCAAGCACGACACGTTCTTCCCGGAAATCCCGGTGATCTTCGAGGTCAAGCAGACCGATCAGCATTACCACATCCCGCTGCTGCTCAGCCCGTATGGTTTCTCGACCTATCGCGGTTCGTAAAATCAACACAGATCCCCTGTAGGAGTGAGCATGCTCGCGATAGCGGTATGTCAGTCACCCATTGGCTAACTGATAGATGGCTATCGCGAGCACGCTCACTCCTACAGGTCTGTGCTTTGCTCCAGATATCACGAACACCAAAAAAACCTGTGGGAGCCTGGCTTGCCAGCGATGGCGTCCGTGCAGCAGACATCGATGTCGGCTGATGCACCGCTATCGCTGGCAAGCCAGCTCCCACAGGGGCCGGGGTGCACTGTCAGATCGTGGCCAGGGCGCGCAATCGCGCGGGGTCGAGGATTTCGATCTCGCCATACCCGAGCCCGATAATCCGCTGCCCCTGCAAATCCTTGAGAATCTGGTTGGTGGTCTGCCGCGACAGCGACAACATCGACGCCAATTGCTCCTGCGGCAGTTGCAGCACCCGGCGTGGCGCGTCGAGTTCGCCGTAGCCTTCGGCGATCATCAGCAAGCGATGAGCCAGACGTGCCGGCGCTGGCAGCAGGCTCAGTTGTTCGAGGTTGATGAAGGCCAGGCGCAGTTTGTGGCTCATCAGCAACGCCAGATGTCGCCAATACACCGGATGTTCGTCGAGCAGTTTCAGCAACGTCGCCTGCGGAATATTCAGCAACGTGCACGGCCCAACGGCATAAGCGTCATGGGTACGCGGCTGGCCGTCGAACAGACAGATTTCGCCGAACCAGTGCGGCGCCTCGACCAGACTCAACAACGCCTCCTTGCCCTGCTCGCTTACCGCGCCGATGCGCACGGCGCCATCGAGCACCGCGTACAAGCCGCACGGCGCATCACCACGCTGAAACAAGCGCTGCCCTGCCGTCAGCCGCCGCTCCCGGGCCGCCGCCAGCAGGCTATCCTGAAAGGACGCCGGCAGATGACTGAACCACTGGCCGCTCATCAGCCGTGAACGTATTTGCATAAACACTCCTGGATTGTCGCCTGCCTGACAGAGCGAACCCTGATCCCGAGGGATGATGCGATCAACCCTACCGGAGGAACAACAATGAAAAGCCTCGTCGACCATCTCAGTCAATACGCCGCCTACCACCGTGATCCGCGCAATATCGCCAGCCACTTTATCGGCATTCCGCTGATTGTGGTGGCCGTGGCAGTTTTGTTGTCACGCCCGGAATGGTCGCTGGGCGGCTTGTGGATATCTCCAGCCGTTGTCGTGGCGCTGGCCTCGGCTTGGTTTTATCTGCGCCTGGAAGTGAAGCTCGGGGTATTAATGACGGTGCTGATGGGCCTGTCGGTCTGGGCCGGGCATGTATTGGCGCAGCAGAGCACCATGGTCTGGCTGAGCAGCGGCCTGGCGATGTTTGTTGTCGGCTGGGTGATCCAGTTTGTCGGGCATCACTATGAAGGGCGCAAACCGGCGTTTGTCGATGATGTGTCGGGGCTGATCGTCGGGCCGTTGTTTGTCGTGGCCGAGTTGGCGTTCATGCTGGGGATGCGGCATGAATTGAAAGAGCAGATTGAGGCGCGGGCGGGGGTAGTGCGGGTCAATCCGAACGGCAAAGCGGCGGCTTAGGCCGCTTGAAAGATCGCAGCCTGCGGCAGCTCCTACAGTGGGTTTGGTCGATCACAAATGTGTGACCAACCGAAACCCCTGTAGGAGCTGCCGCAGGCTGCGATCTTTTAATCTTAAAGGCTGGCGACTTTCTGCCAGACCTTGGGTTTGAAGAACAGCGTTTCGCCCTTGGCCAGCCCGATCAGGCTGTCATGGTCTTTCACCACTTCGGCCTCGATCAGATCCGTCTGCCCTTCCACCTTCAACGTCACCCGCGTGGTCGCACCCAATGGCCGGATATCGCGCACTTCAGCCGCGTGATGATCTTCCAGCTCATGCTTGGACAACGACACCTCATGCGGGCGGAACAGCACGTGATTGTCGTCGCTCAACAGCAAGCGGTTCGAATCCCCAAGGAAGTGATAAACAAAATCGCTGGCCGGGTTTTCGTAGACGTCGCCCGGTGAGCCGATCTGCTCGATCACACCTTTGTTCATCACTACGATCCGGTCAGCAACCTCCATCGCCTCTTCCTGGTCGTGGGTCACGAATACCGAGGTCAGGTTGATGTCTTCGTGCAGACGCGCCAACCAGCGGCGCAGTTCTTTACGCACCTTGGCATCGAGCGCACCGAACGGCTCATCCAGCAACAGCACTTTCGGCTCCACCGCCAAGGCACGGGCCAAAGCGATACGCTGACGCTGACCACCGGACAGCTGCTCCGGGTAACGATCCGACAGCCAGTCCAGCTGCACCATGTTCAGCAGTTCGTGAACCTTGGTCGCGATCTGGCTTTCGCTCGGGCGCTGGTTTTTCGGTTTCATGCGCAGACCGAACGCGACGTTGTCGAACACGGTCATGTGGCGGAATAAGGCGTAGTGCTGGAACACGAAACCGACGTTGCGATCACGCACGTCGTGGCCGGAGACGTCTTCGCCGTGGAACACAATGTTGCCGTTATCCGGGGTTTCCAGGCCGGCGATAATCCGCAGCAGGGTAGTCTTGCCGCAGCCCGACGGGCCGAGCAGCGCGACCAGCTCACCGCTGTGGATGTCCAGGCTGATGTTGTCCAGCGCCTTGAAGGCATTGAAATTCTTGCTGACGTTACGCACTTCGATCGACATGAATTATTCCTCCGCGGCGCTGGCGCGCAGGCGGTTGATACGGTTTTCGCTCCACTGCTTGAGCAGCAGGATGAAGAGCGCCAGGATCAGCAACAGGCTCGCCACGGCGAACGCGGCCACGTGGTTGTATTCGTTGTAGAGGATCTCGACGTGCAGCGGCAAGGTGTTGGTCACCCCGCGAATGTGCCCGGAAACCACCGACACCGCACCGAACTCACCCATGGCCCGCGCGGTACACAGCACCACGCCATAGATCAGGCCCCACTTGATGTTCGGCACGGTGACATGCCAGAACATCTGCCAGCCATTGGCGCCGAGCAGGCGCGCGGCTTCCTCTTCCTGCGTGCCTTGTTCCTGCATCAGCGGGATCAGTTCACGAGCCACGAACGGCACGGTGACGAAAATCGTCGCCAGCACGATGCCCGGCAGGGCGAAGACGATCTGGATGTCGTGATCCTGCAGCCACGGCCCGAACAGGCCCTGCGCACCGAACATCAGCACGTAGACCAGACCGGCGATTACCGGCGATACCGAGAACGGCAAGTCAATCAGGGTCACCAGCATGCTCTTGCCACGGAACGAGTATTTGCTCACGCACCACGCGGCGCTGACGCCGAACACCAGGTTCAACGGCACCGAAATCAGCACGGCGAATACGGTGAGTTTCAGCGCCGAAAGCGCATCCGGCTCAAAGATCGCGGTGAAGAAAGCACCGAGACCATTCTTCAAGCCCTGCGATACGACGATGAACAACGGCAGCAGCAGAAACAGGAAAAAGACCAGCCAGCCAAGGCCGATCAGGATTCTGCGCGAAGTGGCGCTGCCACGGCGTGCAGCGTTGGCCGAAGAGGCGGCCGCAATAGACGATTGGGACATTGTTCGCGCCTCCTTATGGGGTTTCGATACGCCGCTGCAGCAAGTTGATCAGCAGCAACAGGACGAAGGAAACCACCAGCATCAGCACGCCGATGGCGGTAGCGCCGGTGTAATCGTATTGGTCGAGTTTGACCATGATCAGCAGCGGCAGAATCTCGGTTTTCATCGGCATGTTGCCGGCGATGAAAATCACCGAACCGTACTCGCCGACACCACGGGCAAAGGCCAAGGCAAAACCGGTCAGCCAGGCTGGCAGCAGCGCAGGTACGAGGATGTGGCGGAACACCTGCAAGGGTTTCGCCCCGAGGCACGCGGCGGCTTCCTCGACTTCACGGGGAATGTCGGCCAGCACCGGCTGCACCGTGCGCACCACGAACGGCAGGGTGACGAAGGTCAGCGCCAGAGTGATACCGAGCGGGGTGTAGGCGATTTTGAAACCGAGGTCAGCGGCGAATTGGCCGACCAGACCGGCCGGCGCGTAAAGCGCAGTCAACGCGATACCGGCCACGGCGGTCGGCAGGGCGAACGGCAGATCGATCATCGCGTCGATCACCTTGCGCCCCGGGAACGTGTAGCGCACCAGCACCCAGGCCAGCAGCGTGCCGATGATGCCGTTGATGATCGCCGCACACAGCGCGGTGCCGAAGCTCAGCTTCAGCGCGGCCAGCACCCGTGGTGCGGAAATGATCGTCCAGAACTGATCCCAGGTGAGTTGCGCGGCGTGGACGAACATCGCCGCCAGCGGGATAAGCACAATCAGGCTGAGGTACACCAAGGTGTAGCCCAGCGTCAGCCCGAAGCCGGGTATGACGGGGGAGATACGACGCGACATAAAAGTCCTTGGTTAAAAAACGCGCGAAGCCCCGAAGGTAAATCCGGGGCTTGTTTATGGCTATGAAAACTTACTGCGCCTGATAAATCTGGTCGAACACGCCACCGTCGTTGAAGAACTTCGGTTGCGCGGTTTTCCAGCCGCCGAAGTCCTTGTCGATGGTCACCAGGTCCAGTTTCGGGAACTGCTGGGCGTACTTGGCAGCTACGTCCTTGTCACGCGGACGGTAGAAGTTCTTCGCGGCGATTTCCTGACCGGCCGGGCTGTACAGGTGCTTCAGGTAGGCTTCGGCGATCTGCTCGTTACCCTTCTTCTCAGCGTTCTTGTCGACCACGGCTACTGGCGGCTCGGCGAGGATCGACAGCGAAGGCACGACGATGTCGAACTTGTCAGCGCCGCCATCTTCTTTCAGCGCCAGGAACGCTTCATTTTCCCAGGCCAGCAACACGTCACCCTGACCGTTGTTGACGAAGGTAATGGTCGAACCGCGTGCACCGGTGTCGAGGATCGGCACGTGCTTGAACAGGGTCTGCACATATTCTTTGGCTTTGGCCTCGTCACCGCCGTTGGCTTTCAGGCCGTAGGCCCATGCGGCGAGGAAGTTCCAGCGTGCGCCGCCGGAGGTTTTCGGGTTCGGGGTGATCACCGAGACGTCGTTCTTGACCAGATCGCCCCAGTCCTTGATGCCTTTCGGGTTGCCCTTGCGCACCAGGAACACAATGGTCGAGGTGTACGGCGTGCTCGCTTCCGGCAGACGCTTCTGCCAGTCGGCGGGCAGGGTCTTGCCGAGTTTGGCGATTTCGTCGATGTCGCCAGCCAGCGCCAGAGTCACGACGTCAGCGCGCAGACCGTCGATCACCGCACGGCCCTGCTTGCCCGAACCGCCGTGGGATTGCTGGATTTTCACAGTGTCGCCAGCGTGGTCTTTCTGCCAGAACTTGATGAATTCAGCGTTGTAGTCCTGATACAGCTCGCGCGTCGGGTCATACGACACATTGAGCAGTTCGTAATCCTTGGCAACCGCGGAACCGGCAAACACAGCGCTGGCCAGGGCGGCCAAAGCGTAACGGCGAATCGACGACATGGTGAAAGCTCCTGGAATTCTGGGTGGTGGCTTTTTCTTATGAATATCTGGAATCGGTGTGCCGGCTAAAGATCGCAGCCTTCGGCAGCTCCTACGCACAGCCCCCTGTAGGAGCTGCCGCAGGCTGCGATCTTTTGATCTTCAACTCAGCCCGGTTGTTTACCCGGTTGCTGCAAACGGAATTTCTCTTTGCGTTCGATCTGCACGACTTGTGCGTTGTGCACAGTGATCTCCACCGCGCCGAAACGCAGATCGCGCAAGGCGCTCTGGATTTCACGCAAGATGGTGCTTTCGTCCTGACCGTCAACGCTGCGAAGGGATGCGCTCATGGTGCTGCTCCTTTGAATGGGATTTGCCTGGCAGTGGGCGGCACTGCGTTCGGCGTGGGAGCAATATAAGAGAGGCGCGGATATTCTTAAAAAGACTATTTAAGAATGTTTATATAACTGAAAAACTGATCGTTCCCACGCTCCGCGTGGGAATGCAGCCGGCGGCGCTCTGCGCCGCGATTTTGCTGTGGACGCGGAGCGCCCCGGGCGGTATTCCCACGCGAAATGAAGGAACAAATTCAGCCAATCACCGGTGCCCTCACCCAATCTATCTCCTGCGCCGGACTCGGCCGCCCAAACCAGTACCCCTGCCCCAGATCACATTCCTGCTCCAGCAAAAACGCCGCCTGCTCAACCTGCTCGATACCTTCGGCATGCACCTGCATGCCCATGCTCCGGGCCAGCGCGATGATCACCCGGACAATCGCTGCGTCATCCTCATCCCACGGCAACCCGGCGACAAAGCCCTGATCGATCTTCAGCTTTTGCACCGGCAAGCGCTTGAGCCGCAACAGCGACGAATAGCCGGTACCGAAATCATCGATGGCCAGACGAATCCCCAACTCCCGCAAACGGTGCATCTGCTCCAGTGCCACCTCCGGATCATCCATCACCGCGCTTTCCGTCACTTCCAGCTCCAGATAAGCCGGATCCAGCCCGGTGTCGTGCAGCACCTGCGCCACCTGCTGGTACAACTCGCGCCGGGCGAACAACCGCGACGAAACATTGACCGCGACAAACGACAGTACCACCCCGGCCTGTTGCCACTCACACATCTGCCGACACGCCTGCTGCATCACCCACGCGTCGATTTCGGCAATCAGCCCGGTGCGCTCGGCAATCGGGATGAATTCCGCCGGCGACACCAGACCGCGCTGCGGATGCTGCCAACGCACCAAGGCTTCAACACCGATCAAGCGACTGGTCTTCAAGTCATGTACAGGCTGGTAGAACACCCGCAGTTCCCGTTGCTCCAACGCCCGGCGCAGTTCGAAAGCGATTTCCACCCGTTGCTGGGCGTGGGCGGTGAGTTCTTCGGTGTACAAGGCGTACCCGTTGCGCCCGCTGCTCTTGGCCTTGAACAACGCCGCGTCGGCATTACGCAACAGTTGCTCGGCGCTCAACGCGTCACTGGGGAACAGGCTGATGCCGAGGCTGGCGTTGATGAACAACTGATTGCCATCAATGCTGAACGGCTCCTTCAGTGCATCGAGAATCCGTTGCGCCAGCGCTGCTGCCTGCACCGGCTGTGGACAACTCTCTGCCAACACCGCGAACTCGTCGCCGCCCAGGCGCGCCAGAGTAATGCCGGGACCAAACAGTTCTTGCAGGCGCGCCGCTACTGCCTTGAGCAAGCGATCGCCGATGTTATGCCCGAGGCTATCGTTGATCATTTTGAAGTGATCGAGATCCAGCATCAGCAATGCACAGCCGCGCTTGTGATTTTGCGCCGAGGCCAACGCCTGTTCGGCGCGGTCGCTGAACAGCAGACGATTGGGCAGGTCGGTCAGCGGATCGTGGTGCGCGAGGTGCTTGAGTTCATGCTCGGAATCCTTGATCGCGCTGATGTCGGAAAACACCGCGACGTAATGGCTGAGCCCTCCCTGGTCATCGTGAATGACCCGAATGGTCTGCCACTGTGGATAAATCTCGCCGCTTTTTCGGCGGTTCCAGATTTCACCGCTCCATTCGCCCTGCGACTCAAGGGTGGCAAACATTGCCTGATAGAAACCTGGCGGATGATGGCCGGATTTGAACAGGCTCGGTTGCTGCCCAATGACTTCTTCACGCTGATAACCGGTGATCTCCATGAACGCGCGATTGACGTGCACGATCAGGCCATGATGGTTGGTCACCAACACGCCTTCGCGGGTGCAATCGAATACCGCCGCGGCCTGACGCAGGCGTTCGCGATCAGCGTGGCGCTCGCGCAAACGCGCGCCAATCCCGAGGAACTCGCACAATCGCGCCCGCGCCAGGAAAATCAGTCCGGCGCTGAGCGCCGCAAAGACGTAACCGTTGATCAGTTGCCATCGGGCAAGATCGACGGCGTTATCGAAGAAATTGTTTAATAAATGATCAGTACCTTGCAGCCAGACAGCGGCAAGCACGAGATAGAGCAGCGCTGCACGCAATGCATCGCGGTAAGTGGCAGGCATTCGGCTGTCCATGTCCCTACAAAAAGGTTGGAATTATAGGTCAAGAAACATTCAGCGACTCTTATCTGAAAGGGCGACTGGTTTTATCTGTGTGCTTGGTGATAATGCAACGGCTGTTTTTATCTTTATCGAGGGCCCTATAGCCTATGTGGTACGAAGGTTTTCTTGGCTTGTCGGCCTGGTCTCTGGTCGCAGTCACCCTGCTGATGACCCACGTGACGATTGTTGCCGTCACGGTCTATCTGCACCGTTACTCGGCCCATCGCTCGCTGGAGCTGAATGCTGGCCTGAAGCACTTTTTCCGTTTCTGGCTGTGGCTGACCACGGCGCAGAACACCCGCGAGTGGACCGCCATCCACCGTAAACACCACGCCAAATGCGAAACCGAAGACGACCCGCACAGCCCGGTCATCAAAGGCCTTTCCACCGTGCTGCGTACCGGCGCCGAGCTGTATCGCGCCGAAGCGCAGAACCCGGAAACCCTGCGCATCTACGGCAAGAACTGCCCCGAAGACTGGATCGAACGCAACGTCTACAGCCGCTACCCGCTGCTGGGCGTGGCGATCATGGGCGTTATCGACCTGCTGCTGTTCGGTACCATCGGCATCACCATCTGGGCGATCCAGATGATGTGGATCCCGGTGTGGGCCGCTGGCGTGATCAACGGTCTGGGCCATGCCGTCGGCTACCGCAACTTCGAATGCCGCGACGCGGCGACCAATCTGGTGCCGTGGGGCATCCTGATCGGCGGCGAAGAACTGCACAACAACCATCACACCTACCCTAACTCGGCCAAGCTGTCGGTGAAAAAGTGGGAGTTCGACCTCGGTTGGGCGTGGATCAAAGTCTTCTGCTTCCTGCGTCTGGCCAAGGTTCAGCGCGTCGCGCCGATCGCCCACCGCGTCGAAGGCAAGGGCAATCTGGACATGGACACCGCCATGGCCATCCTCAACAACCGCTTCCAGATCATGGCCCAGTACCGCAAATTGGTGATCGGCCCGCTGGTCAAGCAAGAGCTGGCCAAGGTCGATCATTCGGTGCGTCACCAATTCCACCGCGCCAAACGTCTGCTATCGCGGGAAACCAGCCTGCTGGAAGACCGTCATCACTTGCGCATCCAGACCATGCTCGAGCACAGCCAGGCGCTGAAGGTAATCTACGAAAAACGCCTCGCCCTGCAGCAGATCTGGGTCAAGACCAGCGCAAATGGCCACGACATGCTCGCCGCCATCAAAGAGTGGATTCACGAGGCAGAAGCCAGCGGTATCCAGTCCCTGCGCGAATTTGCGGATCAGTTGAAAACCTACTCGCTGCGTCCTGCAGCAGTCTGATCGTGGCGAGGGAGCTTGCTCCCGCCCGCTGCGCAGCAGTCGCGGAAACTGACGCCGCGTTTTGACAAACAAAACGCGGCGTCATTAACCGCCCAGCGGAACCCCGCCATCGCTGGGAACTTCGCTAAAAATCGCCTATCTCAAAGACACTTCGCCATCCCGGCGGGCTGTACTGTGGCCGTTGTCGAATTGCGGCACGTCCTTTGAGATCTGTGCCGATGGTCAACAACAATCAAAAAGACTCATCCCTCCCGCAGTGGCCCGAGGCCGCGCAAACCCTCATGGCGTTGATGCACGCCCAAGGCGAAGTCGCTCGGCTAAGCGAACGCGAACAGCTGTTCAGCTCCTTGCTGGTCAGCGTCAACGCCGTGCTTTGGGCTTTCAACTGGGAAACCCGGCAGGTGCTGTACGTCAGCCCCGCCTACGAACGGATTTTCGGTCGCTCCGCCGGCCTCCTGCTCGCCGACTACAACCAATGGCGCGACAGCATCTACCCCGACGACCTGGAATACGCCGAACGCAGCCTTGCCGAAGTGCTGCACAAAGGTGCGGTGGAAGATCGCGAATACCGCATCATTGCCGCCGACGGTCAGGTGCGCTGGCTCAGCGACAAGTGCTTCATCAACCGTCAGGACGAACCCGGTCAACCGGTAATCATCGTCGGCATTGCCGAAGACATCACTGACAAGAAGCAGATGGAAACCGAACTGCATCGTTTGGCGACCACCGACGTACTGACGCAAAGCAGCAATCGCCGGCACTTCTTCGAATGCGCCAACCGCGAGTTCGAAGAAGCGCGTGTACAGGGCGCGCAAATGGCCTTTCTGCTGCTGGATATCGATGACTTCAAAATGATCAACGATACCTACGGCCACCCGGAGGGCGATAACGTGCTGCAGCGGATTGCCGAGTGCGGACGCGGGTCGTTACGCCGGGGCGATCTGTTCGGGCGAATTGGCGGGGAAGAATTTGCGGCAGTGTTTCCGGGCTGTGCGCCGGACATGGCCATGCAGGTGGCTGAGCGGCTGCAGCAGGAGATTCAGCGTCTGAGCTTCAGCCATGACGGCCAGACGTTCGGCATCACCGTGAGCCAGGGGCTGACCAGCCTTACCGGAGAAGACGAAAGCCTCGACAGCCTGTTCGCCCGGGCGGATGTGGCGATGTATGAGGCCAAACGGCAGGGCAAGAACCGGATTATCTCTGCCTGACCCCCGTCCTCCCGCCTCAACACAAACCCACTGTGGGAGCGAGCCTGCTCGCGAAAGCGTCGTATCAGACAATGATGTGCTGAATGACACTCCGTCTTCGCGAGCAGGCTCGCTCCCACATTTGGAATATTGGTGAGCCGGGTTATTTGCGCATCCGCATCAACTCCGGCAGCCCGATCTTGAGCAACCGCGCCGTGCGGCTCTTCGCCAACTCCTCAACGCCCTCATGCTCGGTCAAGCGGGCCATCTGCGCCGCCATGTTCATCACCAGCGCCTCACGGGAATACACGCCACCGCCGAGCTGGTAGACCGAGGCAATAAGCTCCCGCAATTCCAGCGGCAGGCGCCAGCGAGTACGCAGAGCCGAACCGTAAGCGGCGCCAAACTCAGCCAGCGCCTCGCCGACCTCCTCCAGTTCATCCAGCGCACCGCCGGCCTGCTGCCATTCCTGCAAGCAGCGCAGCAGCGCCAGATCACCCAACCGGTGGAGCATACCCGCGCAGTAACAGCGCTCCTGATCGAGATCGAGCAAGCGCGCCAGGGTGCGTGCGTATTCGGCGGTGTGCAGCGACAAGCCCCAGTAACGCTCGGCGTAGTCCGCCAGACAAGGATCGCTGAGCTTGGCGCTGCGCTTGAGTGCCAGCCCCAGGATCAGGTTCATGCTCTGTCCGGTGCCCAAGCGATGCAGGGCTTGCGCCAATGTCTGAACCGGCGCGCCGTGGTGCTGTGCCGCGCTGTTGGCCGCAGCGATCAACACCGCCGTGATCTGTGGATCGGTTTTGATCTCATCTTCCAGCAGCTTCAGATCGAGGCCATTGGGATTGAGGCTGCGCTTCACCGCCACCTGCACATCCGTCATCAACGGCGCGCCGTCGGCCTGCTCACGTCGACGCTCAAGAAACACTGACAAGGTCATGCCCGGCGCCAACGTCGGCACCTCACAGAACACCTCTTCACCGGCATTGAGCAGCAAACCCTGCAAACGCTCGGTGAGGCTTTCCATATTCAGCGGCTTGGTCAGATAGGCAGTTGGTGCCAGCGGAATCGCTTCGTGCACGCTGGCGCTGTCGTTACGGCTGCTCATCAGAATGAACGGCAGCGGCGGATTGCGTTTGCGCTGACGCACGCTGCGCAGCACATTCAAACCATCGACGCCGGGCAGTTCCCAATCGACGATGGCGAGGTCATACGGAATTTCGCTGAGCATCGACATGGCTTGCTGGCCATCGGCACACAGATCCAGCCGTGCATCGCAACGCACGTTCAGCAACACTTGTTTGAGCAGGTCGCGAGACCACGGATCGGCCTCGGCAATCAGCACTCGCGGTACAGCGGGTAATTCAACGGCAGTCATGCGCGCGCTCCCTTGCAATGCCTGAACCTTAGCCAATGCTGGCCATTCGATACAGCGCTAATGCGTCGATGTGTTTCAAAGGGCGTAAAAAAACCCGCCGAAGCGGGTTTTTTGTCGATCAGATCACAGGCAGATCAGAGCTCCGAGAAGCACTCTTCGATGATCGCCAGACCTTTGTCCAGTTGCTCGTCCGGCGAAGTCAGCGGTACCAGCACGCGCAGAACGTTGCCGTAGGTGCCGCAGGACAGCAGGATCAGACCCTTGTCGCGCGCCTTGGCCACAACCGACGCTACAGCGGCAGCGTTCGGCTTGTGGCTGTCGCCATTTTCGAACAGCTCGACCGCGATCATCGCGCCCAGGGCACGGACTTCGCCGATCACCGGGTACTTGGCCTGGATAGCTTTCAGGCCAGTGACCAAACGCTCGCCGACAGCCTTGCAGCGATCCAGCAGTTGCTCTTCTTCGAACACTTCCATCACCGCCAGTGCAGCGGCGCAAGCGATCGGGCTACCGGCGTAGGTGCCGCCCAGGCCGCCTGGAGCGATAGCGTCCATGTATTCGGCCTTGCCGCAAACACCGGCCAGCGGGAAGCCGCCAGCGATGGATTTGGCGAAGGTGGTCAGGTCGGCAGCAACGCCCATCTGTTCCATGGCGAAGAAAGTGCCGGTACGGCCAGCGCCGGTCTGTACTTCGTCAGCGATCAGCAGAATGCCGTGCTGGTCGCACAGGGCGCGCAGACGCTTCATGAACTCTTTCGGCGCGACGTAGAAACCACCTTCGCCCTGAACCGGCTCGATGATGATCGCGGCGATGTCTTTCGGCTCGGCGTCGTTCTTGAAGATGCGTTCGATGGAGGCGATCGAGTCGTCGATGCTCACACCGTGCAGTTCGTTCGGGTACAGCGCGCGGAAGATGCCGCCTGGCATCAGGCCCATGCCGGCCGAGTACGGCACGACTTTACCGGTCAGGCCCAGGGTCATCATGGTGCGACCGTGGTAAGCGCCGGTGAAGGCGATCACGCCAGCGCGGCCAGTGGCGGCACGGGCGATTTTCACGGCGTTTTCGACGGCTTCGGAACCGGTGGTGACCAGCAGGGTTTTCTTGGCGAAATCACCTGGCACCTTGGCGTTGATTTTTTCGCACAGCTCAACGTACGGCTCGTAAGCCAGCACCTGGAAGCAGGTGTGGGTCAGCTTGTTCAACTGTTCGGTCACGGCTGCGATGATTTTCGGGTGCACGTGACCAGTGTTCAGTACCGCGATACCGCCAGCGAAGTCGATGAACTCACGACCTTCAACGTCAGTCACGGTAGCGTTTTTTGCCGACTCAGCGAAGATCGGGTGAATCTGGCCAACACCACGTGGAACAGCTGCGGTACGACGGGCCATCAGTTCAGCGTTAGTCTTGCTCATTACAGTCCTCATTCGCCGCTCATCGGGCGGCGTGGTTCAAGGATTAAGCGGGAGAAATCGACGGTGGCAGCATGCGATGATCGACTGCCACGGCGTTCCTGGCCGCAGAGAAAATTCCGGTTTGAAACCACGCAAAGGGACAGCGCTCTCGTGCCCTTTGCGTTTACAGCGATCTCTTACAGGGCTTAGATGCCCAGGCAGAGGTATTTGATTTCCAGGTAATCTTCGATGCCGTACTTGGAGCCTTCACGACCCAGGCCCGAAGCCTTGATACCGCCGAATGGCGCGACTTCGTTGGAGATCAGCCCGGTGTTGACGCCAACCATGCCGTATTCCAGCGCTTCCGCGACACGGAACACACGGCCGAGGTCGCGAGCGTAGAAATAAGAGGCCAGACCGAACTCGGTGTCGTTGGACATCGCGATCACTTCGGCTTCGTCTTTGAAACGGAACAGTGGCGCCAGTGGACCGAAGGTTTCTTCCTTGGCCACAGCGGCGTTCTTCGGCACGTTGGTGAGGATGGTCGGCTCGAAGAAGTTGCCTTCCATTGGCTTGCCGCCAGCCAGCACGGTTGCACCTTTGGCTACGGCGTCAGCGATGTGCTCTTGCACCTTGGCTACGGCTTTTTCGTCGATCAGCGGGCCAGTGGTGGTGCCGTCTTCCAGACCATTGCCGATCTTCAATTTGGCCACAGCCACTTTCAGCTTCTCGGCGAACGCGTCGTAAACCGAATCCTGAATGTACAGACGGTTGGCGCAGACGCAGGTCTGGCCGTTGTTGCGGTACTTGGAAATGATCGCGCCTTCGACGGCCTTATCCAGGTCCGCGTCGTCGAACACGATGAACGGCGCGTTGCCGCCCAGTTCCAGCGAGACTTTCTTGATGTCCTTGGCGCATTCCGACATCAGTTGACGACCGATTTCGGTCGAACCAGTGAAGGACAGTTTGCGCACGATCGGGTTGCTGGTCAGCTCGCTGCCGATGTCGCCGGCGCTGCCTGACACCACGCTGAACACGCCCGCAGGAATGCCCGCGCGCTGGGCCAGTTCGGCCAAGGCGAAAGCGGAGAATGGAGTTTGCGAAGCAGGCTTGAGCACCATGGTGCAACCGGCAGCCAGCGCTGGACCGGCCTTGCGGGTGATCATCGCGGCCGGGAAGTTCCACGGGGTGATCGCAGCGGTCACGCCGATTGGCTGCTTGATCACGATCAGGCGCTTGTCTGGCTGATGGCCCGGAATCACGTCACCGTAGATGCGCTTGGCTTCTTCGGCGAACCACTCGATGAACGAGGCGGCGTAAACGATTTCGCCCTTGGCTTCGGCCAGCGGCTTGCCCTGTTCGAGGGTCATCAGGCGCGCGAGGTCGTCCTGGTTCTCGATCATCAGCTCGAACCAGCGACGCAGCTTGCCGGCACGCTCTTTGGCGGTCAGTGCACGCCAGGCTGGCAGCGCCTTGTCAGCGGCTTCGATGGCACGGCGAGTTTCGGCGGCGCCCATTTTTGGCACGGTACCGAGGATTTCACCGGTGGCCGGGTTGTTGACCTTGATCGTCTGACCGTTGTCCGCATCGACCCAAGCGCCATCAATGAAGGCTTGCTGGCGGAACAACAGGGTGTCTTTAAGCTGCATGTCGGCTTTCCTTAACAGCACCGCGGCCTGCGCGGAGCAAATTATGATTGTAGAAAGGCGCCTCGCAAGGCTGCCGTCAGGGAAATCAGTGACCGGGTGTGGCGCATCGACAGTGCACGATTCGAAACACCGGCGCTTCAACGCCCGGTCAACGAGCGTTTGAAATCTCAAACGGATCGTAGGATCAAAGGGGTTAAAGGACAATAGGTCGTTCGAAAAAAAGAACAAAAACGGCGTGTTTGTGGAATTTTTCAGATCAACGAGCCAAAAGCCTCAGCCGCAACAAAACCATAGAACAGTCCCGAGAAAGCGCCAAGCGAGGGTTTTGCAGGACGTTACCGCTTTATGGAATGCAGCGATTTGCGCCGACACGCATACTGACAATCCGCGCCGAAACCCAGCATGGACGCCCCGAGCCGACCTAGGTATGATGTCGCCCGCTGCACCAGTAGCTCAGCTGGATAGAGTACTGCCCTCCGAAGGCAGGGGTCGTGGGTTCGAATCCCGCCTGGTGCGCCATTGATTTAAACGAGAAAGCCCCGGACTGTGATGGTCCGGGGCTTTTTTGTAGGCGGTGACTGGAGCGACGTCACTCCGTCGTCCAGTCAAACTCGTCGTAATCATCGTCGTCTTCTTCCTCCTCAACGTCCTCAAAAACCTCGTCTTCATCAACGACATCCTCTTCCGACTGATTCAGCAGAAACTCCTTACGCGCTTCAGTAATCGCTCGCCGCATCTCTTCGCCCTTTTCCGGGCAGTTGAGTAACTGGGCGATGCGGTCAATTTTTGCTGCCACGTTGTCCTCCAGCGCATTGGCAATAGCCCGATAGTGCGCGTTTTTGCGGGGTAATGCCAAATGGCTGGGGGATCAGGCGGTCATTTTTTCTGCAACTGTTCGAGTCGGGCGTCAAGATCAGCGTTCGGGTAGCGTTTGTGCAAGTTGTTGAACAGGCTGTCGGCGGCTTGCGATTGGCCGGATTCGCGCAGGCGCAGGACTTCGCGCAGTTGTGCGTCGAGGCCATTGGCCGGGGCGGTGGCGCGTTTGCTGAGTTTGGTTTCATCGGCGCTGATCGCTTGATCTTGCATCGGCGCGGCCATTTCCATCATCGGCACAGGTGCCGGCATGGCGCCGGCCGGGGCGGACAATCGGTGCAGTTGCGCTGAGTCCGTTTCGGTCATAGGTACGGCAAGTTCCGGGGCTGGGGCGTAGTCGTACTGGCGCAGCGGTTCAGGGGTGCGCTGTACCAGCGACAACATCAGTGCCACGCCGACGAGGCTGGCAAACGCGACTTGCCAGCGTGGTTTGCGGCAGATCTCCAGCCAGCGTTGCAACAGGCTTGGTTTCGGCGTCGGGGTTTGACGATGTGCAGCGTTGAGGATCAACGCATCCATGTGCGCTGGCGGTTCGGCATTGTGCTGTTCGCGTACATGCTTGATCAGCGGATCTTCGGGTGTCTGGCGGGCGTCAGTCATGTCAGTACCTCCTCGGCCAGCAGCCGACGCAGTTTTTGCTGGGCGTAGCGCAAGCGGCTTTTGACGGTTTCCAGCGGAGCTTCGGTGAGGCTGGCGATTTGTGCCAGGTCGAGGTCGCCGTGGGCTCGCAGCAGGAACACTTCGCGCTGGTCGGCGGGCAGGGTTTGCAGGGCACTTTCCAGGCGTTGACTGTCACGGCTGAGGGTGAGCAGTTGTTCGGGATCATTCGCGTCATCACCGACCGCGTGATTTTGCTCGTCATAGCTGTCATGCAGCGGTTGTCGGGCGCCGTGTTTACGCCAGTGATCGATCAGGCGATTGCGGGCGATCTGGAATAGCCATGTACGAAAAGTCGCCCGGCCTTGTGGCTGACTGGCGCTACGGATCAAGCTCAGCCAAGTCTCCTGAAACACCTCGTCGGCCAATTCCGGTTTGCCGCTCAATCCAAGCAGAAACCGGTACAAGCCTTGGCGATGGCGCGCGTACAAGATCTCGAACGCAGCGCCGTCGCCCTCGCGATAACGCGCCAGCAGCGATTCATCGCTGCTGGCGGTTGAGCTGTCTGCCGAGGCAAACAGCTGGCTGATAAAGCCTTTCAGACGACTCACTTATTCAATCCGTCGTTCAGTGGCCAGCGCGTTCGAAGCGCTCGAGGTGCGCAGACTTTGCGCCAATTCGACCAGTTGCACGAACTCGTTGCGCAGACCGAAGCGATCATCGCCACGAGCGCCACGGGCCAGTGCTTCGGTGTCTTTGAGGCTGAAGTCGCCGGTATAGCGACCGTCCTTGAGTTGCTGGGAAAACGCAGCAACGGCAGCGGCAAAGCGCAAGTCTTCGCTGGCCGGTGCAACCTGATTGGTAATCGGCCGCTCGATCAGCAGACTTTTCCCACCGTCAGGACGTTGATAACGCACACGCAGCATTGCCAATTCTCCGTTCTTCCCGGAAACAACCGGCTCCGACTTGCCGTAGCGCAGCGGTTCCAGCCAGCCCTTCTCGCCCGCCGGAACAATTTCGTACAGCGCGGTCACCGTGTGTCCTGCACCGATTTCACCGGCATCGACCTTGTCATTGCTGAAATCCTCACGCTTCAACGCGCGGTTCTCATAGCCAAGCAGGCGATATTCGCTGACCTGCGCCGGGTTGAACTCCACCTGCAATTTGACGTTTTTCGCCACCACGGCAAGCGTCGAACTCAACTGATCCACCAACACTTTGCGTGCCTCGCGCAGGTTGTCGATGTAGGCGTAGTTACCGTCGCCAGCGTCGGCCAATTGTTCCATCAAGTGTTCATTGTAGTTATCCACACCAAAACCCAGGGTCGTCAGCGAAATCCCGCTTTGGCGTTTATCCACAGCCATTTGTTTGAGGCTGTCGAAGTCGCTGACGCCGACATTGAAGTCGCCATCGGTGGCCAAGAGGATGCGGTTGATGCCTTTGGGAATGAAGGCCTGCTGCGCCATTTGGTAAGCCAGTTCGATACCGGAGGCACCTGCGGTCGAACCGCCCGCAGTCAATTGCTCAATGGCTGTACGAATTTTCGCTTTCTCGCGCCCGGAAGTCGGTTCAAGCACCACTCTGGATTCGCCGGCATACACCACCAGTGACACGCGATCCTGATCGCGCAATTGATCGACCAGCAATTTCAGCGTGCTTTTGACCATCGGCAGGCCTTCGCGACGATCCATCGAGCCGGACACGTCAACCAGAAATACCAGGTTGGCCGGGGCGAGTTCCGCCACCGCCCGGTCGGATGCCTTGATGCCGATGCGCAGCAGGCGTGTGTGCGGGTTCCACGGTGACGCAGCCAATTCTGTGGTCACGCCAAACGGCGAGCCGTCGCTGGGCAGCGCGTAGTCGTAGGGGAAGTAATTGACCATTTCCTCCAGCCGCACCGCGCCTTCCGGTGGCAGTCGACCTTGATTGAGCAAGCGGCGGACGTTGGCATAAGCGCCCGTATCGACGTCGGCACTGAAAGTCGAAACCGGGGTTTCGGCAACGCTATGGATCGGATTGTCGGCCAGTTTTTGATACTGCTCACGTGGTTCGTCACGGTAGCCCTGTGGATAACTCTCTGCAGCCGGTATCGCCGCGAAACTGGCGACGGGCGCAGGATAAGCCATGCGCTTGGCCATCGCCCCACCGGTCATGACCGCTTCCTGCTGAACCAGAACTTCGGACTGCGCAGGCGCTGGCACAGCAGCGGAATCGGGCGTGGACGAAGCACCGCAACCGGCGAGCGCCAGCAGCACAGCAACCGCAACAGGACGCAAAAGAGCAAGAGACATGGGGGCTGACCTCGGGATGAATTTGATCATTCATCCCCTGAGACGGGCAGCCCTTTCAGTTCGGGTTAAACGCCGCTAAAAATATTTTCAGCGGTGATAACGCCGCACCGCACTGCTGTTACGCAGGACATGGCCTTTGATTTTTTCCATCAGCTCGGCGCGGGTCAAACCGGCCGGCAAGGCATCCGGGGCCAGATCCAGTGCGTAGATCTGAATGATGTAGTGGTGCGCACTGTCGCCCACTGGCGGGCACGGCCCCATGTAATGGGTGTTGCCCTTGCTGTTGGTGCCGCCGACACCCTCGAACGCGGATTTGGCGCCGACGCCCGCCGCGATCTGGTGCGTGGTGGCTTTGATGCCGTAATGAATCCAGTGATCGACGCCCAGGCCTTTCTGGCCGTCCGGGTCGTGCATCACGATCGCATAACTCTGGGTGCCGGCAGGCCCAGCGTTCCAGCTCAGGGCCGGCGACTGATTCTTGCCACCGCAACCGGGCGCATCGCTGGCCGCGGCCGAGGTGAACAGGCGGTTATCGGAAACACCCGGGATGCTCAGGGTGAAACGCTCCTGGGCCTGCGCCGGAAACTGCACGCAAAGGGTGACGGCGAGGGCCGCCAGCCAGGGGTTGAGAGAGGTCAATCGGGTCATTCCGGGAGCACCTTGTGCAGTGGGGCCGTCGTCGGCTTGCAAACTATAGCTGTACCGTTCGTGCCGTGGCAGTGGCAAATGGCTGAACCTCGCACTACGACGCAAACTCACAAGAGAAATGCCTGCGAGGAAGTCGAACATGTCCCTGCACCGCGTCGCCCGTATCGCCGATGTCCCTGAAGACCGTGGCCTGCAGGTTGAAATCGGCGACTGCAAGATTGTGCTGTTGCGCACGAACGGCCAGTTACGTGCGTTTCAGGGCGAATGCCCACATGCCGGCGCGCCGTTGGCTGACGGTGCGTTGTGTCACGGACGGCTGATCTGCCCGTGGCACAAGGCTGCGTTTCGGGCGGAGGATGGCGCGTTATGCGAGCCACCGGCCCTCGACAGCCTCAAGCGATATCCACTGGAGGTGCGCGGCGAAGAGGTTTGGGTCGACGATCAACCGTTGCCCGACCCGCATACGCCGCCGGCGGATGATTCGCGTACGTTCGTGATTGTCGGCGCCGGCGCAGCAGGTACGGCATGCGCGGCGGCGTTGCGGGAAAAGGGTTTCGGTGGCCGTATCGTGATGATCGATCGCGAGCCGGAGGCGGGTTACGACCGTACGGTGATGAGCAAATTTGTTCTCGCCGGGGACATGCCCCCGCAAGAAATACCGCCGCTGCGTGAAGATGACTTCTATAAAGAGCAGCGCATTGAACGCCAACGAGGTGAAATCAGCTCAATCAATGCCTCGGCGAAAACCCTTCACCTCGAAGACGGCCAGTCGCTGCGTTACGACGCAGCGGTACTCGCCACTGGCGGCGAGCCCAATCCGCTGGATTTACCCGGCGCAGATCTTCCGCAGGTATTCGTGCTGCGCTCAAAAGCTCAGGCAGAACGGATCATGAACACTGCCAGACCGGAACAACGTGCAGTGATCATCGGCGACAGCTTCATCGCCCTCGAATGCGCCTCGGCCCTGCGCCAATACGGTCTCGACGTCACGGTGCTGGCTCGGCACGCAGTTCCTTTCGCTGCCCAGTTCGGTGAGGCTGTGGGCAAGGCGATCCGCGCGCTGCACGAACAGAACGGGGTGAAATTCATCACCGAGCACGCCGCCACCGAGATCATCGGCGATGGCAAAGTCGAGGCCGTATTGCTGGACAATGGCCTGCGTCTTTCAGCCGACCTGATACTGGCGGGGATCGGCGTGCATCCGGCGACCGAAGCGTTCGCGTCACTGCCGAGGGAAAAGGATCAGTCATTGCGCGTCGACGACGGCATGCGCCTGAGCGAAAGCCTATGGGCCATCGGCGATATCGCTACGTTTCCGCTCCACGGCCAGCCGCAACGCATCGAGCATTGGCGCCTGGCTCAGCAACACGCACGCATCGCCGCTGCCAACATGCTCGGTGGCGACGAACATTACCTCGACGTGCCGTTCTTCTGGACCTGGCATTTTGGCAAGAACTACGACTACCTCGGCCATGCCGAACACTGGGATGAAGTGGAGTTTCTCGGCGAACCCGAAAATCCGCCCTTTATCGGTCTGTTCGGTAGAAACGGTGTGCTGGTCGCTGCGGTTGCCTGCGAAAAAGAACGCGCCATGGCGCTGCTGGCCGAACGGATGAAGCAACCGCTGCCGATGGAAGAGGCCTGGACATTGATCCGCGACTGAAACAAACCCGTGCAGGAGCTGCCGAAGGCTGCGATCTTTTGACTTTAAAGATCAACAGATCGCAGCCTTCGGCAGCTCCTACACAGGGTTCACCATTCAGGTAATACGATTCACCGGTTCGCGATTATCGTCATCCTCGGCATGCAGAAAGATCACCCGTGGATGCTCCAGAGGTGCCAGCGGCGGTGGCAACTCCTGCTGCTGAACCGGCCAGAAATGCGTCACCACGTGACTGATATCGCCTTCCTGATCGTTGTGAATGGTCATCACCCCGGGCGTGCGCAGTTTCTGAAAGCGGTCATCGCAAAGCTTGAAACTCTTGCTCAACCCTTCATCGTCGATCACCGGCGAAGGCAACCGCCGCTGAGCGAAACTACGACTTTTGCGCTGCTGATAACGCGCCCAGGAAATCAGAATCACCGCGTTGACCAACGCCACCCACAGATAAATCTGCAGCGTGCCCAACGCATCAAACGCCGAGTTGTCGATGCGCGGCCCACCGGCGTGGGTTTCAATCAATGGCCATAGCCCACGGATCAACAGAAACAGCAGGCCGACCCACGCCACCACGGTAAGAATCACATCGACCACGACCAGGAACGGCCGCTGACGGGTCCGGATGATTTTCATTTGATGACCTCCTCTTCGTCGTCGCCGATCGGTTTGATGCCGCGGTCGGGGCTGACCCACCGCGCACGCTTCTGATGTTGGCCGAACAAGACTTTCGGGAAGCTGACCAGCGTGGTCAGCAAACTGACAAACCAGAATGCAATCGGGTACCAGACCACCCAGAACATGGTCTTGCCCAACCCCGGCTCGTAACGGCGATCGATGATGATGCTGACCGCGAACTGCACCAGGCAGACAAATGCCAGCAGCAGCCCGGTGAACGCCGGCGGCATCAAGTGATCCACCGCGATGGCTTCCGGCATGACCACGAACTTGCCCACGCCCCAGAAGATCACTGACAACAGGAAGGTGAACGCCCAACCGGTCGACAGGCAGTATTCGAACAGCAACGGCCACAGGTAACGATGGCGGTACTGCCAGATGCCACGAATGTTCTTGAACAGCACTTCGGCGCCGCCCTGAGCCCAGCGCAAACGCTGCTTCCACAAACCGCCGAGGGTTTCCGGCATCAGAATCCAGCACAGCGCGCGCGGCTCGTAGAAGATGCTCCAGTGATCCAGTTGCAGTTTCCAGCTGATGTCGATGTCTTCGGTGATCATGTCCGGGCTCCAGTAACCGACCCGGTTAAGCGCCGAACGGCGGAACGCGACGATCACCCCGGAGACGGTGAAAATCCGCCCGAACACCCGTTGCGTGCGTTTGATCAGACCGATGATCGACGAGAACTCGCCGACCTGAACCCGCCCGACCAACGTCGAGCGTGTGCGTATCCGTGGGTTGCCGGTCACCGCGCCAAGACGCGCGTTATCCAGCATCGGCGCGACCAGATACGCCGCGGTATTGGGCGCCAGCAGCGCATCACCATCAATGCACACCAGATACTCACTGCGCGCAGCGATCGCCCCCATGCGCAGCGCGACAGCCTTGCCCTGGTTTTCCGCCAGATGCAGCACGCGCAGACGCGGATCTTCCTTGGCCAGCGCATCGAGCACTTCAGCAGTGTTGTCCTTTGAGCCGTCGTTGATCGCGATGACTTCGATGTTCGGGTAATGCTGGGCCAGCGCCGCGTGGATGGTGTCGGCGGCGTTGTCGCCTTCGTTGTAGCAAGGGATCAGGATCGAGATCAGCGGCTCGCCTTCCAGTGGCGGCGGTAGCGTGTCGTCCTGCCACGGCCAGTGGCGCTCCCAGTGCAGCCAGAAATACAGGCCGCCGGCAATCCACAACCCGGACATGAACAGCGGGTAGAAGAACACGAAGTCCATCAGGAACTGCCCGGTGACCAGGAAGATCAGCCCCAGCGGCACGCCGAGGACGAGCGCCAGAACAAGCAGGGCTAACAGTCTATCCAGCATGTTATGGATTCCATTTGTTGGAGAGCGCAGGCCTTACGGTTTTCAGGTCCGGCAGGTTGTCGAGGAAGTTGTCCGGGTAGTAGCCGAAACTGGTCGCGCCCTGACGCTTGAGACGGCCCATCCAGTCCGCCAGATGCGCACCGTCGATGTCGGCCTGATCCTTTTTCGTCCAGTCGCGGGCCTGCAATTCGAATACCGTGCGATCCAGCGCGCCGGGGCGTTTCTTGACCGTGGCCACCAACGCTTCCAGCCACGGGCCAGACTCAGCCTGGGTCTGTTTTTCCATCAGCGGCATGGCCATCGGCGCCGTCCAGTCGTAGGTCGCGAGGAAGTCATCGAGGTTCTGTGCGTACCACTCTTCGCTGTGTGGATTGAGCATCGGCTCGGCGAAAATATTGCGTGCGGTCTGCACCTGCGGGCCACGAATGGCGCGGACTTTGGCGGTCAGCTCGTTGGTGAAGTCGATGAGGTATTTGCTCTTGAAGCGCGTCCAGCGCTGCATCGCGGCCGGGTCATCGCGCAGCGCGGCAATCGAACCCGGCAAACCCTGGGCGGCGTAGGCTTTCAAGGCTTCAGGGCTGGCATCTTCAAAGTCCGACAGCAGCGCATCGTCGTGATAGAGGATGCCGTCGACCGAGGTCAGGCGCGCCACATCCTCGTAGATTTCACCGATGATCCGCCGCACCTCGGGATCGAAGGGCGACAGGCGCTGGTACTGATTCGGGTCCACCGCAGTAGTGCCGGTTTTCGGGTCCCAGCGGGTAACGCGAGGCAGTTTCGAATCGAGGCCGAAACTCAGCACCGGCATCCATGCATACACCTTTACATGAGCGCGGGTGCGCAGTTGCCAGGCAACCCGGTCGAAGATGTCCGCACGTACCGGCAAGTGACGGTTGGGGAAGTACAGCGAGTGCACCAGACCATCGCCCTTCGGGTCGGCGAAGGCTTGTAGGAACACCGTGTTGGCGCCCATGTCGGCCATACGCTGCACCAGCTTGCCGAGGTTGATGTCCTGTTGCGCCGGGTCCGGGTCGTAGACGTTGTCCAGATCGACATGCACCACGCGCATGGGCAGATCCGACTGCACGCCGACGACGCTGTTGGCGAAGTGCTCGCCGTCAGGGTCGGAGGCGACGAGGAAACGTGGGCTGCTCATCAGGTTGTCGAGGGCGTCGAGACCGTCGTCCAGGGTCAGGGCCATTTCATAGCCCTGCTCGCCGACCACGGTCAGCGATGTGCCGTCCGCCGTGCCATACGGCCAGACCCAGACGCGGGGTTTCTTGCCGGTGACCTTGCGGATTTTTTCCGAGATGTTGTTCACGTCGGTGCGGATCCGTGCCTGGAATTCGGCCTCGGATTCATAGCGCTTGGTCAGCGGATCGTAGCGCCGGGTCGCGGCAGCAGGCTGCAGGTTGCCCTGCGGGTTGGCCAGAATGCCTTTGTGGTTGGCGTCGGTGTGCGCGGCGATTTCCACCAGACCGGATTGCGAGATTTCGCGCACCTGATCCCAGGTCAGGAAATCGGAACGTGCGCGCGGGGCACCGGCGAAGTCCACCGGTTGATTGAGCGGCGTATCGATCCAGCTGCCGACCGGCGCCAGCAGCGCGTGCCAGCTATAGGCGCGCAGTACCGGCAGCACACGGGTGTAGAAGCTCGAATAACCGTCGTCGAAACTGAGCAAAATCGCTTTCGCCGGCAGCTCCGGGCCGCCCTTGCGCGCGGCCATGATCTGGTCGACCGTCACCGGTTTGTAGCCGTTTTCGCGCAGCCAGGCGAGCTGCTCGATCATGCGCTCGGTGCGCACCGCCACCACCGCCTGATCGGGGTCACGGTCTTCGACATCGTGATAGGCGATGCCGAGCACGTGGTTTTTCGGCCACGGTTTTTCGCTGGCCGCCAGCGGACGCTCGGACGGCGGCGCGAAGGCCGGAGCTTGCTGGGCGCAAGCGCTGATCAGCAGCGCTCCCAGCAGAAGGATGAAACGCGAAATCAAAGGCATCTTCAAACTCTTCTAGAAGCGGAAAGTGAGGTCGACGAGCAGACGCAAATCGGTCTCCCGATCACCGTCGTAGGGCCGGTTGATCACACTGAACAAACCGCCCACCTCGAACACGTCGTTCCAGGCATAGCGCTGACCGTAACCGAGCAACGCCATGCCGCCGGTGCCGTGATCTCGCTGGCTGTACGTACCTGCGCCGGCTTGGAATTGCTGGCTCCACGAAGTTTCGTAGCGGTGGTAGAGCACGTGATTGACGTTGACCAGCGGCATCACGCTGAAGTCGGATTTGGGGTTGAAGTACGGCACGTCATCGGACTTGGAGTTGTGGCTGGTGCCGACTTCCAGTCCCGCATCGACCTGCACGTTCGGCGCGCTGTAGACGCCCTCGCGACCGGTGAGCAAGGCTTCAACGCGGTTGTTGCCGTCACTGAAGTGCGACGGGCTGACCGACAGGCGCCATTCACGGCTCTCATTGGCGCGCCAGCGGATGAAACCGCTGCCGCCGTTGGCCTTGATGTCGCTGTTGAGCGCGCGCAATGGTGTCTCGGCCGAGAGGTATTCGAGGCTGCCGCCGTACTGCCAGTTGTCGTTGATGTCGCGGGCGATCGCCAGACGCGCGCCTTGTTTGTCGCCGAAACCGTAATCGTGATTGGACACTTCCGCTTCGAGGGTCATGTCGCGGCTGCGCCGCTCCAGGCCAACGCGCTGGAAGCGGTGGTGCCCGGTGCCTTCGGCAAAGTCGCCGGTGGCATACCCGGCCCCGGCGAACACGCGCCAGTCTTCATCGATCGGCGGGCTGTACAGGGTGGTCTGGATGCCGAAATCGCGGCTGCCGCTGACGGCTCCGGCATCGCCACTGCCGCCACCGTTAGCCTTGCCGCCGTAGGCTTCGACGCGCAGCTCGGACATGTCATGCACTTCGCGTTCGCGGGCCAGACGCTGCACCTGGCGGTTATCCGGATAACGTGCGACGACGTCGTCGGTCAGCGCATCCATTTGCCGCCATTCCTGCAGTTCCATGGCGGTGTGGGCCTGGCCAATTTCCAGGCCCATGTCGCGCGGGACCATGCTCTCGGTTTCCTTGAGCTGGTTTTCCGCGCGGCGCGGCCATTGCCGGGCCAGGTACAGATCAGCCTGAGCCAGACGCAGACCAATGTTGCCGGGGGCCTGATCGACCAGAGTCTGCAAGCGTTCCTCGCCGTGCGGCAGGTCGGAACCGTAGGTGCCGGCCTGCGCCGCGAGTTGCTGGGCGTCCATCCATTCATCGTTGGGGTTGCCGATGGGCAGCCCTTTGAGTTCGACACGCGGACGCTGAGACTTGGCGGCGTCCTCGGCGACTTTGCGTGCCTCATCAGCGCGGTCGCTTTCCAGCAACGCGTAGTACAGCGCAGTGGTGTCTTCGAGGCGATCACCGACATCGGCGTCCGGCGCCGCCAGCACTTGGCGATACAGGTCGGTGGCGATTTCCGGTTCACGCTGATCCAGATAAGACGCCGCCACCCAGCGCAGGGCGTAGGTCGGAATCTGCACGCCCTCGGCTTGCAGCTTCTGGTATTCGGTGATGACGTCGGCGGTACGCGCCCGGGCCTTGAGTGCGCCCATGCGGTCGATGCGCCAGCGGGTCACGTCATCCTGAGCGCTGGCGTCCGGCGTCCAGGTGGCGAGCAGTTTGTCGTAATCGGCCAGCGCGCGATCGGCGATGACGTAGCGTTCTTTTTCACTGCGGGTGGCGAGTTCGGCGAGACGCACACGCTCGGCGGCGAGATCGCCTTCGAGGCGACGCAGCGTGACCGGATCAATCAGCCCCGGGCGTTGATTGGCCAGGCGCAGTGCTGGCTCCGGGAGTCGCGCTTTTTGCAAAGCGACCACGTATTCGCGGGCGACTTCCGGTTTGCTGCCGGCGCGTTTGAAGGCTTGATCGTATTCGAACAGGGCGTCGTACTGTTTGCCGGCACGGGTCAACGCGTAGCCCAGCGCCAGACGGCGCGACGGATCATCAGGTTTGGCCGCCACCAGCGCTTTGGCGCGGGTCACCGCTTCGTCGGGTTTGCCGGCGTCAGCCTGAGTCAGGGCAAGGCCCAATTGCAGGTCGGCGTTATCCGGCTCCAGCGCCAAGGCCTTGTTGTAGACCTGAGTGGCTTGATCCCAGCGTTTGAGATTGCGATAGGCGCGGGCGGTGGCGGTCAGCGCCTGCACCGGCAGGACGCGGTCGCGGCCCTGGCTTTCATAGACCTGCACCACTTCAGCGTCGAGTCCGGCCCAACTGGCGATTTGCAGGTGATCGCTGATCTGCCCGGTCGTCGACTGACCGGGTGGCACCTGACGCAACACCGTCAGTGCAGGCGTGTACTGCCCGGCACGGGCGTCGCGCACCATCTGATCGTAGGGTGTGTCGGCAAACGCCAGCGCCGGCCAGAGCAACTGACTGCACAGCGCGACTCGGAACAAAGGGCGTAAACCACGATGTAATACAGGAACATCAATACGCGGCATTCGTCAGCATCCTTACATGGCCAGCCGGGTCGCAATGCCCTCCTTGCCCATTCGTAACGGTGGCCGCCAATGCACATTCAACGGCCAAGCTTAGTCAGGCAGTCTTGCACGCAAGCGTTGACCAGAATCCAGAACACAATAATTGTTCAGAATCGTGCTCCGGAAACGCCGAAAACCCGAACGCCAGACAGCAAAACGCCCGGCGTCTGTGCGATACAGAGGCCGGGCGTTGCTATTAAGAACGCAGAATTACTGCACTTGCGTGACGCCTGCGAACTTGCTCATCAGGAAGCCGACGAACTGCTCAACGGTCATCTTCTGGCCGTTGAATTCGACCTGATTGGCGGCGTAATGCAGCTTGGTCACGACGTTGGTGCCGTCGACGACCGCTAGCTGTGAACCGACCGCCATGCCGGCGAACATGTCGGCCGCTTCCTTGGACTGATCGACGATGGCTTTGGCATCGGTCTGACCGTCGAGTTGCGCCTGCACGCTGAGCAGATCGACCAGCATCGGCTTCGATACCTGAATATTCAGGTCCAGCAATGCGATCAGTTGTTTGCCCAGTTGGTCCGGTGGCAGATCCATCGATTGCGGTTTGGTCAGGTCGATCACCAGATTGGCCTTGCTCTCACCGTTGGCGGTATTGAACGAGAGGTTTTCCAGCGCAAACTGTGGGCCGGCGGCCAGCAGTTTTTGCAGATCGGCTTTGACTTGCGCGTTTTCCGCTTCGGTCAGGTTCAGCTCTGGCGCTGGCAAGCCTTGGGCCGCTGCTTCGGCCGCAGCTTTTTCATAAGGCTGCAGTTTGGTCTGGTAGATCTGCATCAGCGACATGGTCGACGGGATGTCGAGGTTTTTCAGGCTCATGGCCATGTTCGCCGAGCCGACTTTCTTGTCGTTGAGGCTGACTTCACCAATCTTGTAATCGGCGCGACCCGAGGCATTGCTGCCGTTTTCTTCGGTGAGGTTCTTCATTTCGAAGTTCTTCACGCCGAGCACCGATTGCTTGGTGCCGAAGGTGGTTTTGCTATTGGTCAGCACCAGGGTGTTTTCCCCGGTGTAGTAGCCGTAGCTGCTCTTGGCGAGGTTGCTGGCCAGAGTCAGACCGTTGAGTTCGACCTGCACCGGCGCTTGGTCTTCAGCCACGGTGACCAGTTTCAGGTTGTCCATGTAGCCGTCCGCCTTGACCTTCTGCGCTTTGGCATTAGCGGAGATGTTCATGGTCAGGCCGGAAAATTTCAGACTCGATTGCTCATCCAGCGCGGTTTCGAACGGCAGCAGATCGAGGGTGCTGGTGGTGGACTCGTCATAGCCGATGCTGGTCACGCCTTTGAGCGGCGCGGCGCCCTTGGTGGCGGCGAACCACTTCTCGGTGGCCGGGTTCTTTTCCAGCTCATAGTTGCTGGTGGCCATGACCGGCAGCCATTTCAGCGAAACCAGACGCGAGAACGGCAGCGGGCCATGTTCGATGTGGTCTACGAACAGCAGTTCGACCGGCGCATCACCAAACATCTCGCCTTCGCCTTTGAGGCGGTAGTGCGCGGTGCTGGTGAAGGTGTGGCGTTCCAGCGACACCAGCTCCAGCGATGCAGTGCCATTGGAGCCGGCCATGGCGGTTTGCAGCTCTTGGTTGGCGTTGGTGACGGCGTTGTTCAGCACGCCTTCGATCTTGGTCCCGGTGTACCAGGCCCCGCCTGCGCTGATCGCGCCGATGGCAACAACAATTCCGAGGAGCACGCCTGCTGATTTATTCATGAATGACCTGATCGATTTCCGTGGCTGTGAGTGTGGTCGTCTTCCCTGAACCCGTGACCGGGTCGCGGCTCGACTGCGCTGAATTCAGCGGTGGAGATTAGCACTGAGGTGTAGGGAGGTCCCAGTTTTTGCGAGCACCGGATAAACAGTCGCGCCACAAACACTCTGCGAGGAAAACTCTCCGCCACTCAATGAAGCTGCGGAGAGAACATTCATATTCGACGTTCAGTCAGTCCTAGGGGCAGGTCGATCCTCTTTGCTTGTTTGTAGCACTGACACGATGCATCACCTGCGCAACTAATTGCATAACGCCACACAGCAGGCCAATTTCAAACAACTGACGATCAAGGCCCCAAACCAAACCGGCTAGCGACAGCAAAATGAAAATGGACGATAACACGAGCACCAACAGATTAAATTTCGCACCTGCTACCCCGCTAGGCATCAGCAAGTACAAATGCGCAATTACCAACAGGCTCAAAAACATAAACATCTGCAATGCCAAAGGAAAGAACTGTTCGGAGTATTGCCTTACGTTTTCATGTCCTGGAAAAAAGGAAAGAAAAAGGAAGGCGAATGCCAATCCGAAAAACAAACCCACGATAATTGCGCCCGCTACCAGACCCGTGCGCGAAAGTGCCAACGAATAATGCGTGACTACCTTTCTTTGAAGAAAAGCCCGCCCCTTGACTGCAGCAATTAAAGCGGTGAGACCAAGCCCGCAGAGACTCATCCAAAAGAAAATATTCATGGCGACAGGTTCAGTTAAAAATGTTTCATACGCCTTGGGTAAATCTTTCTCAAAATCTATAACAAACCCCCCAAAGAACATAAACAAAAAACCAATCAATAAAAACAACAAAAAACTTTCACGAATACTCGAAAACCCAATCACTTCCAACGTTTTATTACTGGCCATGCCGTACCACTCCATTTAAGTCCACCCAAGAAATCCAGCCCTCTTGAAATGGCAGAGAACAATTTCCCTTGACCTACTAAACGGCAAATTTCGCGAAAGCTTTAGGCCTATTGAAAAATATTCAGCACCTCCCATTCCCTGCGCCAGCGCACGAATGACAGTATCAACCTACGTATTTTTACGTCTGAGACTTCGCAATCATCATGACTACAAAATACTTTCTGCCATTCACGAGTACTGAACTTCGATCTCATCCAGTTGATGATCAAAGCTTTTCAGCCGGGCGGTCCAGGTGTACACCAGCACTTCAAAATCCCGATCGATCACCGCCCCGCCCGGCCCGTCCGCGCGCGGATCGCAGAAATCCAGTTGATAACGCTCGCGGGCCATGGCCGTGGCGACATCAGACAACTCCCGGGCGTTGTTCAACCAATGCCAGCCCTCGTCGGCAATCTGCTTGTCGAGTTCCAGACACTGCTTTTTCAGCGCTTCGAGACTTTTTTCCAGCGGCGTGCCGGTGAGTTCGCCCATGACTTCGGCGAAGGTGCGCCCCGGTTGCCAGTAACTGCCCCAGAAATACCGGTCGAACACGGTTTCGACCCGGCGCAGGGCGACTTTGGTATCCCAGATCAGCACCAGGGTCTTGCCCTGTTCAAGCTGCCGTTTCTTGACCCGCTGCACCTGGAGCGACGCCCAGGCGACCACGACGATTGCCATGACCGCAATCAGCGCGACGGCGCTGTCGAGGAAGACCATGGCCTTGTCGATCTGGTGGGCCAGCATGATGCCGTAGAAATAGGTGGCCGAGAGCAGCACCAGCGCTGCGAGGGCGCACCAGAAGCCGAGAGCGTAAGGGTTTTTCATTATTGGTTTCCCCTAGACCAGCGCTAGCAATGTGCGCTGAAGGAGCGCTTTGCACGGGGCGCCCCTTCAACACTTCAAAGCATAGCAACGGCCTCAGGGTTTGCTGGCGGTTGGAGCGTGCGTTCGTCCGCTTTCCCAGCCGCCGCCCAAGGCGAGGAACAAATCGATCTGGCTCATCGCAACCTGGGTGTTGGCGGCGGCCAGTTGCGCGGTGACATCGGTGTAGGTGCGCGTTGCTTGCAGATCAGCGAGGAACGACTCGCGGCCGGCCTGGAAGAAGCGGTGGGTCTGGTCCGCTGCGAGTTTCGCCGATTGCTCGGCATCGGCCAGCGCATCGCGACGTTGCAGCAGTGCGCTGTATTGAGCCAGACCGGTCTGGGTTTCGCGAATGGCGTTGAGCACCACGCCGTCGAAGTGCGCCAGTGCGCCTTGGGTCGCCGCTTCTGCCTCGCGAATTCGCGCACGGGCGCCGTTGGTCGGCACCTTCCAGCTCAGCGACGGGCCAAAGCCCCAGCGGTTGGTCGACGGATCACCCAAGTCATCGATGAGACCAACAGTGCCGATGGTCGCGCCGATACTGATGTCCGGATACAACTCGCCCGTGGCGACGCCGATCCCGGCGGTCGAAGCGGCCAGACGACGTTCGGCCTGGCGAATGTCCGGGCGACGTTTGAGCAGCGCAGCGCCATCGCCGACCGGCACCAATTGGGCGATTTTCGGCAACTCGGCGCAGGTCGCGGTGCCGGCGGGCAACTGATCAACCGGTTTCGCCAGCAACATCGACAAACGGAACAGCCCGGCCTGACGCGCGGCTTCATAACGCGGCAAGTCGGCGCGCAGGGATTTGAACTGGGTTTGCGAACGGGTGACCTGGGTTTCGTCACCACGACCGGCGTCACGCAGTCGCTGGATCAGCGTGGTGCTTTGCGATTGCAGGTCCAGGGAATGCTCGGCGATTTCCCGTTCTTCATTGGCCGCGCAGACTTGGGTGTAAGCACGCACGACGTCTGCCACCAAGGTGATCCGCGCCGTGTCTGCCGCAGCCTGGGTCGCGTCGGCATTGGCCTTCGCGCCCTCGATGCCTCGCTGTAAGGTGCCCCACAGATCGAACTGATAAGAAGCGCTGATGCCGATGTCGCCGACGTTATCGACCGGGACTTTTTCCGGCAGCAAGAATGCCTGACCAGACTCTTGCAAACGCTGCGCGCCCATCTTCACACCTGCGCTCCAGCCGCCCGCTGCTTCGGCCTCATCGACCTGAGCTCGAGCCCGTTGCAGGTTCGCCGCCGCGACGCGCAAATCGGTGTTGGAGGCCATGGCCTGCTGCACCAGTTGATCCAGCCGCGCATCCTTATAAAGACGCCACCAATCCACCGGCACCGGCGCCGAGACCACCGGTTTTCCGGCAACCGCCAGTTCGCCCTGAAAATCCTTGCGCTGCACCGCCGCATCCTCAGGCACCTGATAATCCGGCCCGACCATCTGACAGGCCGAGAGCATCACGCCCAGCCCGGCGATCATCAGCGCCCGGTTCATTGCACGGGCTCCTGCTTGCGGTCGTCGGCTTTCTGATCGTCGATGATCGAAACGGTGGCAGTGCGCCCGGCGATCATGCGGAAATCTGCCGGCACATCATCAAAGGCAATCCGCACCGGAATCCGCTGCGCCAGCCGCACCCAGCTGAATGCCGGGTTAACGTTCGGCAGCAAGTTGCTGCCGCTGCTGCGGTCGCGGTCTTCGATACCGGCGACGATGCTTTCAACATGCCCACGCAGTTTGGCGCGGTCGCCGATCACACGGATGTCCACCGACTGGCCGACATGAATGCCGTCGAGTTTGGTCTCTTCGAAATAGCCGTCGATGTGGAACGAGTTGCTGTCGACCACCGACAACACCGGACGCCCGGCCGTGACGAACTCCTGCGGACGCGGCGCGCGGTCGTTGACGTAGCCGTCGACCGGACTGCGGATCACCGAACGGTCGAGGTTGAGCTGGGCACTGTCCACCGCAACCGTGGCTTCGGCAAGTGCCGATTGCGCACGAGCGACCTTCGACTGGCTTTCTTCCAGTTGCTCGGCAGGTACCAGATTGCCGAGGCCACGGTTACGCTTGGCTTCACGCTGGGCCTGAGCGAGGGTTTCTTCGCGATCAGCGACAGTGGCTTTGGCCTGACGCAGGGCCAGTTTGAAACGGTCCTGGTCGATGCTGAACAGCACCTGGCCGCGCTTGATCAACTGGTTGTCTTTCACTTCAACCTGTTGAATCAGTCCGGACACGTCCGGAGCAATCTGGATGATGTCAGCGCGAATGTGGCCGTCACGGGTCCATGGCGCAAACATGTAATACATCACCATGCGCCAGACGAGGACAACGGCAAAAGTCACGATCAGCAGGGTCAGTACCACGCGACCGATGGTCAAAAACGGTTTTTTCATGTCATCAGGTATCGACTGAGTGAGTCCACGCCGTACAGCAGTACCGCGTAGAGGGCCACGTTGAACAATGCCCGGTGCCAGACCAGACGGTAAAAGTGCACGCGCGTAAGCACGGCATGCACCAGCAAAAACAGCACATAAGTGATGCCCATCAACACCAGCAGGGTCGGCAGGAAAATGCCGCTGATGTCCAGATCACCGATCATAGGGGCGCTCCATCGGGCAGCGGTTCTTCGGAGTCGGCACTGGAGACGAATTCGACGCCGGGCAACAAAGCCAGACGCAAACCGCTCAAGGCGTGCAACAGGTTCAGACGGGTTTCATCGTCGCCGTGGCCATTGAGTGCGCGACGAGTGCGATCGAGGGTCATCAACAACGGCGCTGGCGCCGGCAAGCGTTCGCCGGCCTTGAGGCAGGCGCGGAAATACTCGCCGACCTCGCTGACCACTTGCTGCAACAGCGCGTTCGGCGCGCCGGTCACCCGTGGGGTGTAGGCGAGCAAATCGAGCAGGTTCAGGCCCACCCGCACTTCGCGCATGGCAATGCCGGTGTCCTGGCCGGTGAGGGCCAGACGCGGCAAGTGCTGCATCAGTCGATCGAGCAACTGCACGCCCAATTTGCGGTGTTCGGCAAGGTTGGCCGGTTCGGTCATGTGGACGATGTCTTTCCAACTGAAGCGGGTCAGGCGTTTGGCCGCCAGTTCGGCGCCGAACGGGCGTGCGACCAGCGTCCAGATAAACGCGAACAACAGCCCTAACGGACCCGCCAGGTTGGAGTTCACGAAGGCAAAAAAGTCCGCGTCGTAAGCCCCCTGAATACTGATGAATGAGGAAGTGTTAACCAGCGTCAGCAGCATGCCGAGGAAGAACCGCGGCTGTACCGTCAGGGTGCCGACGCAGATGAACGGGATGGAAAACGCCAGCACCAGCATCGGGAAGTCATGCAGGTTGGGCAGAATCAGAAACAGATAAAGGCTGGCGAACAATACCGACATGCCGGTCCAGAAAAAGAACCGGTAAATCTGCGGTGCCGGATCGTCCATCGAGGCGAAAAAGCTACAGGCCACCGCGGCGAGAATCACCGCGCTGCCGCCGTCCGGCCAGCCGAGCAGAATCCACAGCACCGAGGCGGTAATGATCGCCAGAACGGTCGAGGCCGCCGAGTAGAGCATCAGCCCACGATCAATGAACGGCGTCAGACGACCGAGGCGCCAGTGACGGTAGACCGCGCGCCAGCTGTCCTGGCGCTCGCAGAGAATCGCGTCCTGCAGACTGCGGCAGTCCTGCCATAAATCGATGAATTCGCCGAGGCGATAAATCGAGTTGGAGAACAGCAGTTGTTTGCGGTCTTGCAGTGCTTCGGCACTCGGTTGCAGGGCTTCGAGCTGATCTTTCAGCGCTTGCCAGCGCTCGAGATCGGCGTCCTGATGAGCGAGCCATTCGCGGGTTGCGGCCAGCAGCGGTGCGAACTTTTCCACCAGTTCCGGCGTGCGCCGTTCGAGGGCATAGAGCGAATCTTCCAGCGCATCGATCACCGGTAATAGATGAATCATTCGCCCGCGCAGTTCTTTGGTGTTGCGCACGGTTTGCGGTAGTGCGCCTTCGTGGGGCAACTGGCCGATCATCAATTCGAGACTGTTGAAGTTGGCAACCATGGCCATGCGCAGGGCGGTGACTTCTTCGGGCTGTACGTCGCGGCTGAGGAATTTCAGGCTATAGGTCGTTGCATCGGCGAACCACTTGCTCACCGCGTCGTTGAATACGGGCGCCAGACGGCGCGGCCAGAACATCGCGCCGACCACGGCGGCAACGGCGATGCCGAGGAAAATCTCTTCGGTGCGCGCCTCCGCCACGTCCCACACCGCCAGCGGGTTATCCACCACCGGCAAGGCAATCAGCGGCAGGGTGTAACCGGCGAGCATCAATGCATAGTTGTTGGCCGTGCGCAGTTGCAGGGACAGGAACAACAAAATGCCCGTCCACAGCGCGATGACTACCACCAGCACGTAAGGGCTCTGCACGAACATCGGCACGAAAAAAACCGCCGCAGCGGCTCCGAGAAAAGTCCCGATGGCGCGGTATAAGGCCTTGGAACTGGTCGGCCCGAGAAACGGGCTTGAGACGATATACACCGTGGCCATTGCCCAATACGGACGCGGCATTTGCATGAGCAAGGCGATGTACAGCGCGATCATCGACGCTGCAAACGTACGGACCCCATAGAACCAGTCGCGGGCCGGCGGAATGCCGGAGAAAAAACCGTTCAAGAATTAACCACCCATGGCGGGTTGGCCGCCTCAAAAGCTCTGAGTACCCGAAGCGTAGCTTCCAGATCGCTTTGCTCGATGCCTTCGAGCACCTCGTGACGCAAGCGCACCAGTTCGATCTCCACCGCTTGCACCAGTTCACGACCGGTGTCGGTCAGGCTCAGGCATTTGGCGCGGCGATCCTGGGCATCTTCGGTGCGGCAGACGTAGCCGGAATGACACAACTGATCGAGCAGACGCACCAGCGACGGACTCTCCATCCCGGCCGCCTGCGCCACCTGCACCTGGCGCACGCCCTCGCCCAAACGGCCGATCATCAACAGCGGCACGGCGCAGGCTTCGGAGATTCCATAGTTGACCAGCGTGGTCTGGCAGATCTTCCGCCAATGCCTGGCGGCCACCACCATGGCACTGCTGATGTTCATCTGGAGAGCGTCGAGATCGTTCGGCAAGGGGAAATGCACACTGTTAGTTTGCTAACTATCAATATCGCATTGGAGGGGAATTTCAGTCAAGTTTTGAAACAAATTGCCTGTTCAGGGTTAGCCTACCGAATCGAAATCACCCGCTATCTGCTCAATGAAATCGAAAACCTCCTCCGGCACGCTGAACTGGAACTGCTTACGTCGATGCTTTGAAACTTTGTCACCGTTGTCCAGACACATCATTACCAGTTTCGAGAGGTCGCTCCCCCGTACGTCAAAACGCTCATTCACCTCTTTGATGACGTAGTCGTATTTTTCAAGAAACTCGGTCTCCTCGCGCAGCTCCACTTCCAATGCTCGCAAGGCCATCTGCAAGGTAAATTCTGCACATTGAGTACCGTCCCAGAATCGATAGATTGAGTCGTGCCCAATAAAATCGAAAGCCATCTGATCAGCGTCCAGCCAAGTGACATTCCAGAACTCTCTTGCTGGTTTCGAGAACTCCTTTAACGCTTCGAGATAGCCAGACTCTTCGTGTTTCATCGCTACGGAAACCGGTAACAACAAACCATTTTTTAGAGCGCCAGAGTGGCAAAGCGTCTGGTGAATCAGGAAACGTGAAAGTCGACCATTGCCATCCATGAACGGGTGAAGAAAGACAAACCCGAAAGCCACAACCGCTGCAGCTATCAACGGATCAACCTGCTTGGCTGAGTGATTGGCAAAACTCATCAACTCGTCCATCAACTCCCTGCACAATTGCGGTGGAGGCGGGACATAGCTGACGCCAGCTGCGCCTCTCAAGCCGTTGTGTAAATGGTTCTGTTCATGACGGAAAAGCACAGCTTTATCGAAAGGATTGGAAACCGTACTGTTCTGCAACTCGACCAAATAGTCTTCGCTCAACTCTGTTCGCTCATGGGCTTGGCGGAGAAGCCGAACAAAACGGCGCGACTTTTCTTCGTTGGGCTCTTCTTTCTCAATGGCGAAAGAATCGCGGGTCTCATGCAGATAGGCCCAATTGATTGCCCGATCCATCATTTCCGGCGGCAACGTCGCCATAAAAGCCTGGGCTCGACCAAGGATGTCCAGATCAAGCAGCGCCTGCAGCTCCGTCGTACGCTCGACTGTGGCGCAATAACGCATTGACCCCAACCCGTTAAAATCTACCCGCCAACGACTATTTCGAATTGCAGGCCCGGTGACATAACGCTTGGGATCAAACAAAGCGACAACGTTGCCCCGAACCGGTACAGAATATTCCAGCTGTTTGCCCGTGAAACTTTCCCAAAGAAAACAGGCCTTGCGGATAAATACCCCGTTAGGTGATCGGCTCAACTCACCTAGCAACTCGTCCGCTTCAACGGTTTCAAGCGCCTGAGCAAGAATGCACAGGTTTATTCCCTCATGCTTCAGAGCAAACAAGATGTGCTCAAGTGTCGAACCCTGTGCCGGCGCGACGCCGTTTGGAACCGCTAGACACTCACCGATCAAGGTAATCCGGGTAACCGGTTTGATCATCGCAATGCGCTTGGGGGCAAATGCATTAAGCTTCAGCGCATCACGCAGGTGGGCATATCCAACAGTTGGCATCGTCATCGTCCACATAAAAAATTCACTGCGACGATTAAAGACCAGTTTTTTTTACATCGCGCATGTTTTTTTTACATTTCAGCCTTTTCCTACAATTTTTTTTACACACTTCTGCCCTTTCGCAACAACACATCCAACT
Source organism: Pseudomonas sp. TNT2022 ID642 (assembly GCF_028656995.1). Taxonomy (NCBI): domain Bacteria; kingdom Pseudomonadati; phylum Pseudomonadota; class Gammaproteobacteria; order Pseudomonadales; family Pseudomonadaceae; genus Pseudomonas; species Pseudomonas sp. TNT2022 ID642. Next base: position 97,911 of record NZ_JAMDGW010000004.1, read on the forward strand.
GATCCACCACCTCCGCCCAGTCGGCGTCATCCAGAATCTCGTCCCGTAAAAACTCCGCTTGGCTCTTCGTCCAGAAAAACGCATCAGCCAAACGCAGGTCGGGTTTGAGCGGGGAATGGGTGGCGATGAATTTGTCGATGCTGGTCGGGTCGTTGTCCAGGCCGAGTTGTTTGAACAGGGATGGGAGAGTGTGGGTTGGTTGCTCCATTACTGAGTTCCTTCAAAAACGGGGTGTGTGGAAGATTATTCGCGAGCAGGCTCGCTCCCACAGGGGAATGCGATCAACCTGCTCGCGAAGGCGTCAGTGCCGGCACCACAAAACCTAATCACTCAACTCCCGCACCTCGGCATGCGGCACCATTTTCAGAAACTCCGGCATGCTCATGTGCAGCAGATAGTTGTGGTTGCCCGCCTCCAGATAAATATCCTTCTGCCGCGTCAGCAACGGGTCGATGACCATGTCCAGCCCGTAGGAATCACCCAGCGGCGGCACCGCGCCGCGCTCACAGTCATCGAAGATGTGCGCCAGATTGCTTTCGCGGGTCAGTTGCCATTCGCCGCTGGTGCGTACCTTGCTCAGGTCCAGATGACGACTGGCCGGCAGCACGGCCATCAGGTAATGCCCGTGGTGGTCGTCGAGGATGATCGATTTGGCCACGCGCTCGGCGGGCACCCCGGCGACCCGTGCGGTTTCCAGGCTGCTGGACGAGTGTCGATGGGCGACGATGTCGTATTCGCAGTGCGCCCGGTTCAGGCTGCTCTGCACCTTTCTTGCCATACGCATGATGCACCTCGGTGTTGCGCTGAACGGTGGTTGCCGTGTCTTTGAGTCTAGTTCGGCGGGTGTCTGGCGCAGGGAAATCCGCTCACCGGACATATCTGCACATTGATCAAAATTCATACAGGACAACCCTCAACTAGACTGAAAGAACCAGCCCATGACGCTCGCGGAGGGTCACGTGAACAGCCGATGTTGTGCGCTTGCCTTGCTCCTGCTGATCAGCGGTTCAGCCCTGGCTGCCGACACCCCGTTGCCGCCGATGAGTCCGGCCGGTTTGTGGCTGATTACCTTGGGCATCGTCTTTCTGATCGCCGAAGCGGCGCTGCCCAATTACGGAGTGATCGGGCTGGGCGGCATCATCATGTTCGTCATCGGCGCGCTGATCCTCGGCAACGCCGAACTGCCGGTGCCGATGATGATCGGCCTCGGTCTGATCAGCGCCCTGCTGTTGATCGGACTGCTGATCCGCGCCCTGAAAACCCGCCCGCGCCACGACGTCAGTGGCGACGCTGGCCTGCTCGGCAGCGTGACCGCGATCACCACAGTGCAACCGGGCGATGCCCGCAATGGTTGGGTGCAACTGCAAGGTGAGCGCTGGCAAGTGCTCAGCGCCACCCCGCTGCAAACCGGGCAATCGGTGCGCGTGGTGGGGCGCAAGGGATTGTTGCTGCAAGTGGCCGCGACTGACGCGGCACCGCTCGGAGAGTGATCATGGGTCTGCAAATCGGTTTTGTTGCGCTGCTGTTACTGGTCATTGCCTTGGCCGGCTCGACGTTTCGCATCCTGCGCGAGTACGAACGCGGCGTGGTGTTCCAGCTCGGACGCTTTTGGCAGGTCAAAGGCCCCGGTCTGATCCTGCTGATTCCGGTGGTCCAGCAAATGGTCCGGGTCGATCTGCGCACGGTGGTGCTCGACGTGCCGCCGCAGGACGTGATCACCCGCGACAACGTCTCGGTCAAGGTCAACGCCGTGCTGTATTTCCGCGTGCTCGACCCACAGAAAGCGATTATTCAGGTTGAGGATTATCTTTCTGCCACCAGCCAACTGGCGCAAACCACCCTGCGCGCGGTGCTCGGCAAGCATGAACTGGATGAGCTGCTGGCCGAGCGCGAGCAGTTGAACATCGACATTCAGCAGGTGCTCGATGCTCAAACCGATGCCTGGGGCATCAAGGTCGCCAACGTCGAGATCAAGCACGTCGACCTCAACGAGTCGATGGTGCGCGCCATCGCCAAACAGGCAGAAGCCGAACGCGAGCGGCGCGCCAAAGTGATTCACGCCGAAGGCGAATTGCAGGCCTCGGAAAAACTCATGCAAGCAGCGGAAATGCTCGGTCGCCAGCCCGGGGCAATGCAGTTGCGCTATATGCAGACCTTGAGTTCGATTGCCGGGGACAAGAGTTCGACGATTGTCTTTCCGTTGCCGATTGAATTGCTCAAGGGCATGGCGGATTTGTCCGGCAAGTCCTGAAGAGCAAAAGATCGCAGCCTGCGGCAGCTCCTACAGGGGATCACATTTCAATGTAGGAGCTGCCGAAGGCTGCGATCTTTTGAATGCCGCGCAATTCTTCCAGGGCTTCAAATGGTGCTAGCGCAAAAGTGCGCACACGTTCCTGCAACAGCGCCGAAGCCTCGCGGCGTTTGTCTTCACCATCGGCAAAAAACACTTGCGAAGGCTGTTTCGCATGCTGCGCGGCAGCGGCAAACACCTGCTGAGTCTGCACATCATTCAATCGAAAGAACCGCGCCAAGCGCCCAGCCATCGCATCGGGCAACTCGCTGTAATTCACCGCCAAACCGCCGGAACCACGGCAATGCAGCCACCCCGCCTCAAGCAAGCGCCCCAAACGCCGCGCGATAAAATCTTCACGTCCTTCAAACGGCAAACCATCCTCCAACACGCAATCACCGAGCATTCCCGGCACCATGTGCATACCCGGCCGACGCAAGTGAGACACGGCAATTTCTAGCGGATCACGATAGAGAAACAGCCACGGCGTGTCCGGGAAACACGTCTGCAACAGCGGCCACTCACCGATGTTCCAGGCATCGAGTTTGACCACTAAACGCTGTTCAATACCGCGCCGGCGCTGACCATAAGCCGAGAGCAATCCAGTGATCACCGCCCGGCGTTCGATGGCAGGCAACTCGTTGCGCAACAGTGCGTCCAGCGGTGGCGGTTCGGACACCACGATGTGATCGTCAAGCTGCGCGAGCATCTGACTGATCAACGTCGAGCCACAGCGCGAGGCGTGCAGAATAAAAGCGCTTGGTGCGAGGCCGGGGCTTTGCGCTTGCCATTCGGTCAGCGCCGACAGCGGCGTCTGCCGTCGAAACGCCTGATTGAAGGGCAGCCGCAGTGCATCGTCCACCGCCTCACGGAAAAACGGCTGATGCAGCGGTGTCTCACCGAACCAGCACCAATCCACCCGCCACTGCCCGTCGACCGGCCAGACACGAATGGGCAGCCAACCGTCGAAACTCAACCGCTCCATTGTTCGTTCCATTGCCGCCGACCATTGCGCATCGCGGTACGCAGTTCTTCGCGAGAAAATACCAAGCCGCGTTCCGCCGCGAGTTCCAGCGTTCGGGCGATAAACACCTCAGGGTCATGCAGCGTGCGCAAGGCCAATGACAGCGAGTCATCCTCAGTCACCAGCCTTTGAAAGCGCTGCAAGTCGGTATCGGCCAAACCCGGCGCTGGTGTGTCGGGCAATCCTTCGACGATCATCTGCTCAAGCCAGGCATCGGGTTTGCAATCGATAACCAGATGAATACGCGCAGAGGTATCGCGGTTATCCACTCGGTGCGGACGGGCGAGATCGAGAAACCAGCATTCCCCTGCGGCCATCGGCACGCGTTGGCCGTCGAGCCAGAAGTCGACATTGGGCGGACTGAGCAACGGAATGTGCAAACGGCGATCGGCGTCCGGGCCATTCAGATCGTAATCGCGATGTTCGTGAACGCGCGCGCCAGGGCCCAGGCGCAGCAGTCGAGCGCTGACGATATTCAGCGACAGATTGCGCAAGCCGTGGCGCCAGCGCTCATCACGCAACCACGGTTCGCGTAGCAACGGCTCACCGCGACCGGGCGACAGTTCGGTCAACGCATCGGCTGCCGAAATCAGCGCGACGCCACTCCAGTCACCCGAGAAATACTCGGTGTTGAAGTGACTGCGCCAGACGTCGTCGGCAATCGCCGCCAGCGCTTGCAGCAACCGCGGCAAATCCACCGTTACCGGTAAACGCGAGAACGCCGGCCGGCTCATGTCCTGGGCAACACCGCGCACTCGCCGAGCCAGGTCAGCAATCGATCAAGGCAGGCTTCGACCGTTTGCGCACCGGTGTCGAGCACCAGCGACGGTTGCGCCGGCGGCTCGTAGGGCGCGGAAACGCCGGTAAACCCGGGCAGGTCGCCGCGTCGGGCGCGGGCGTAATGCCCTTTCGGATCACGCTGCTCGCACACCGCCAGTGACGCGTTGCACCAGACTTCGCGATAGTCGTCCCCCAAGCGTTGCGCAAACACCTCACGCAGCTCGGCCAACGGCGCAATCATCGCCAGAATCACGATTTGCCCGTTGTCCACCAGCAGCGCCGCGAGTTCGCTGGCGCGGCGAATGTTTTCCTGGCGATCGGCATCGCTAAAGCCCAAATCCCGGTTGAGTCCGGTACGCAAACTGTCGCCATCGAGCACCACACTTTGCCAACCATCCCCGAACAGCGTGGCCTGCAGCGCTTGCGCCAATGTCGACTTGCCTGCCGCCGGCAAACCGGTCAGGAGGATCGCCGCACCCCGATGACCATTGCGGGCCTCGCGTTGCGTGCGGCTGATGCTGGCGCTGGGCGCCAGCACATCACTGCGCTGGGGCATGCGCCACCACCGGCACCGAAATGTCCCCCGCCGCCCATGCCGATTCACGGTTGGCCAGCGCGGTGGCGATCGACTGCACTTCGGTCGACTGCACCTGATCCGGCAACGGATCGAGGCCGGCGCTGGCGAAGATCTGGCCGTAGGCATTGCGCAGATCGGCGTACGACAGATCGCGGCGCAAGTCTGCTTGCAGGTTGTTCAGCTCGCCTTGAATAAGCTCCAGCTCACCAATCCCGGCTGCCTGATGGCGGTTGCGCAATTGACCGACGATTTGCCCGTCGATGTCCGACAGTTGTTGGTTGGTCTTGAACTGACGCATGGCTTCTTGATAGTTGGCATTCGCCACATACAACTGCGCGAGCACTGCGATCGACATCGCCTGACGGCGTGCAGTGGCCACTTCTTCGCCGGCCTTGGCGACGTTGATCGCCGCCGGAGCGGAGATCACGTTGAACAGGTTCCAGGTGACTTTCACGCCATAGTCGGCCCAGCCCTGTTCGACGAGGAAGGAGTTGCTGTCGTAGTGGCCGCCAGCAGAAAACTCAAGGCCTGGCAGCAAGCGCAACATGGCCTTGCGGGTTTCGGCGGCGCTGATGCGCGTCTGGTAATCCTGCTCGCGCAGTTCCGGGCGGCTGGTCAGGGCTTCCTGTTCGAGTTTGGCCAGATCGACCTTGAGTTGGGGAATCTGATAACCGTCATCGGTGGCCAAGGTTAAAGGGGTGCCCAGCGGCAAGTTGATCAACGTCGCCAGTTCGGTTTTCGCCAGTGACAAGGCGCGACGCTGCTCTTCCAGTTGGCGGGTCGCTTCGATCAACGAGCGCTGGTAACCGAGCGATTGCACCGGATCGCCAATGCGTTGATCGCTCAGGGTCTGGCTGTTGTCGCGGGCGGTCTGTACCCGCGCCATCAGGCTGTCGATCTGCTTGAGCAGACGTTCGGCGGCCATCGCTCGCCAATAGGCCGAGCGTACGTCCTGAACGATGGTGTTGATCACCTTGCGGCGCCGTTCCTGGACGATCAGGCGCTGATCGCCCTGCTGCTTGGCGCTGATATAGCTGACGCCGAAGTCGAGGACGTTCCAGACCATGGTCAGGTCGGCGACTTCGCGGTCACGATCCTGCGAGGTCGACGGTTCCAGAGACTGGGTGCCGGTGCGTACGCTCTGGCTGCTGGAGGCGTTGACGTTGTTGCGCCCGACATAGCCGGCGTCCAGCGCCATGCGCGGCAGCATGTCGAAACTGGCTAGGTCGAGCTGCCGCTTGGCCAGCGCCTCCTCCATTATCTTCAAGCGGCCTTCGAGGTTGTACTTCACGGCGCGGGCCATGGCCTGGTGCAGGGTCAACGGACCGCGCAGCGGTTCCTGATCCTTGTACATGCCTTGCAGATCGCTTTTGGCACGCTGTTCACTGACGCTGCGCTCAATCGGTTCACTGGTCACTGCACATCCGCTGATCGCCAGCGCCAGCAGGCTGGCGCCGAACAACTTCTGACTTCTCTTCATCCCTGGATCGCCCCTAGGTCCCGCACAGTGTTGAGTAATGGTTGGTTCAGGCCGATATTTCGCTGATGCCGACCTGTTGCAGTGCTGCCGCCAGGTTGTCGACCCGGTGCTGTTCGTTGTCTTTGAGTTGTTGCAGTTGCTGGCCCAGCGTCGGCGCGCCGAATACGCCACGCAGGCCTTGCGAAACATCACCCGCCTTGAGTGACTGACTGCCGAACGCATTCAATGAATCGCGCTCGGCGGCACTGTCCTGATTGAACAGGCTCGCCAGTGTGCTGCTGCCGAACACGCCGCCGTCACCCCCGCCAAAACCGAGGAAGCCGTGACCGGATCCATCAGCGCCGCTGTCGCTGCTGCTGAACACTTGCGCGATGTAACTGCGGCTGAGGGCACCGTGATTGATGAAAATATCGCCCAGCGGACGGATGCCATTGCCGATCACCCGTTGCTCGAACAGCGGCGCGAAGGTCAGCGGGGAGCCGAGGTCGCCGGACGGCGCGGTGAAGATGATCGGTTGCAGCGGCAAGCTTGGTGGCGGTGGAGGTACCACCGGGTCGCTGCTGCGAATCAGTGGATCGGGAATAACCACACTGGTTGGCGTAGTGGGCGGCGTTGGTGGAACGACTGGCGGCACAGTGTTGATCGCATAATTGTTCGAGCTGCTGATGCCGCTGCCACTGTTGCCGGACAGATCACTGACCCCGGCGCTGTTGACGCTGATGGCATTGCTGGCGCTGTTGACGTTGGCATTCGGCGTCAGGGTCGCGGTCCAGGTTTTGCCGCCGTCGCTGCTGCTCAAGTTGGACAAAGTACCGTTGCCGACATTGATGTCCGCCAGATCAAAACCGCTGACCGCCTCATTGAAGGTGATGGTCACCTGCGAGGTCTGTCCGAGACCGAGATTCGGATTGGCAATCACCACCGTCGCCGTTGGCCGTTCGCTGTCGAGTGCGTAGTTGTTCGACACCGCCACCGTGCTGCCGACGTTACCGGCCAGGTCCGTGACGTTGCTGGCGTCCAGCGCGATGAAGTTGCTCGGATCGCTGACATTGGCCGTCGGCGTGAACGTCGCGGTCCAGGTCTTGCCGCCATCGCTGCTGCTCAGGTTGCTCAGATCACCGTTGGTCACACTCAGATCGGACAAATCGAAATTGCTCACCGCCTCGCTGAAAGTGAAGGTCACCGTGGTGGTCTGGCCGATGCCCAGATGTGGATTGGCAACCACGATGTCCACGGTTGGCCGGGTCGCATCCAGCGCGTAATTGTTGGAGATGGCGATGCTGGCGCCAAGGTTGCCGGCCAGATCCTGCACGCCGGCGGTGTCGACGATGATCAGGTTGGTCGCATCGTTGACGTTGGCGGTTGGCGTCAGCGTGGCGGTCCAGGTGACGCCGCCATCGCTGCTGGTCAGGTTCGCCAATGTGCCGTTGGCGACACTGATGTCCGACAGGTCAAAACCGCTGACTGCTTCACTGAAAGTGATGGTGACCGTGGTGGTTTCACCGATGCCCAGGCGATTGTCGGCGACCACGATGGTTGCGGTCGGCAACGCCGTGTCGATGGCGAAATTGTTCGAATCGGTGGTGCCGACGCCACTGTTGCCGGAAGCGTTGGTCACGCCACTGTTGTCGAGGGTGATCAGGTTGCTGGTGTCGGTGATGTTGGCGGTCGGCGTGAACGTCGCCGTCCAGGTAATGCCGCCGTCACTAGAGGCCACATTGCTCAAGGTGCCGTTAGCGATGCTCAGGTCAGCGTTGCTGAAGCCGCTGACCGCTTCACTGAAGGTGATGGTCACCGTCGAGCTTTCGCCGGCCTTGAGCGAGGTGTCCGCAACGACGATGGTCGCCGTCGGCACTTCGGTCTGCACCGCGTAGTTGGCCGAGTTGGTGATGCCAATGCCGGCATTGCCCGCCAGATCGCTGAGGCCTGCGTTGTTCAGCACGATCAGGTTGGTGGCATCGCTGAGGCCAATGGTCGGGGTAAACGTGGCGGTCCAGGTGATGCCGCCGTCGCTCGACGAGACGTTGCTCAGCGTGCCGTTGGCAACGCTCAGGTCGGAATTGTCGAAGCCCGTGACCGCCTCGCTGAAGGTGATTGTGACGAGGGCGGTTTCGCCGGGACGCAGATCAGTGTCACTGATGACAATCGTGGCGGTCGGGCGCTGGCTATCGATCACGTAGTTGCCCGAGTCGGTGGTGCCGCTGCCGGAGTTGCCCGCCACGTCAGTGATGCCGGTGTTGTCCAGGGTGATGATGTTGCTGGTGTCGGTGATGCCCGCCGACGGCGTAAACGTCGCCGTGTAGGTGATGTTGTCCGACGTGCTCAATCCGGAGAGCGTGCCGTTGGCCACGGTCAGATCGGCCAGAGTCAAACCGCTCACCGCCTCGCTGAAAGTGATAGTCACAGTGGTGGTCTGGCCGACGCCCAATGCCGAATCGGCAAGGGCAATGGTTGCGGTGGGGCGCTGGGTATCGATGGCGTAGTTATTGGAATTGGTGGTGCCATTGCCCGCGTTGCCGGAGGCGTTTTGCACGCCGCTGTTGTCGAGGCTGATCAGGTTGGAGGCGTCGGTGATGTTGCTGGTTGGCGTGAAGGTCGCCGTCCAGGTGATACCGCCATCGCTGCTGCTCACTGCGCTGAGCGTGCCGTTGGCAATCGTCAGGTCGGCGTTGTTGAAACCGCTCACGGCTTCGCTGAAGGTGATGGTCACCAGCGACGTTTCGCCGATGGTCAGGCTGTTGTCCGCGACGACGATGGTGGCGGTCGGTGCCACGGTGTTGATGGTGAAGTTGCCCGAGTTGGTCGTGCCCGTGCCGGCGTTGCCGGCCAGGTCAGCGATCCCGGTGTTGGCCAGGGTGATGATATTGCTGGTGTCGTTGACCCCCACGGTCGGCGTGAACGTCGCTGTCCAGGTGATGCCGCCGTCGCTGCTGCTGACAGCGGTCATTGTGCCGTTGGGAATGGTCAGATCTGCGTTGGTGAACCCCGTCACGGCCTCGGAGAAGGTGATCGTCACCAACGAGGTTTCACCGGCGCTCAGAGTCGGGTCGGCGATCACGATGGTTGCAGTCGGGCGCTGGCTGTCGATCACGTAGTTGCCCGAGTCGCTGGTGCCGCTGCCGGAGTTGCCCGCCACGTCAGTGATGCCGGTGTTGTCCAGGGTGATGATGTTGCTGGTGTCGGTGATGCCCGTCGACGGCGTAAACGTCGCCGTATAGGTGATGTTGTCCGATGTGCTCAATCCGGAGAGCGTGCCGTTGGCCACGGTCAGATCGGCCAGAGTCAAACCGCTCACCGCCTCGCTGAAAGTGATGGTCACGGTGGTGGTCTGGCCGACGCCCAGCGCTGAATCGGCAAGTGCAATGGTTGCCGTTGGGCGTTGGGTGTCGATGGCGTAGTTGTTGGAGTTGGTGGTGCCATTGCCCGCGTTGCCGGAAGCGTTTTGCACACCACTGTTGTCGAGGGTGACCAGGTTGCTCGCGTCAGTGATGTTGCTGGTCGGGGTGAAAGTCGCCGTCCAGGTGATGCCGCCGTCGGCACTGGAGACATTGGTCAGCGTACCGTTGGCAATCGTCAGGTCGGCATTGTTGAAACCGGTAACGGCTTCGCTGAAGGTGATGGTCACCAGCGACGTTTCACCAATCGTCAGGCTGTTGTCAGCGACGACGATGGTCGCGGTCGGTGCCACAGTGTTGATGGTGAAGTTGCCCGAGTTGGTCGTGCCCGTGCCAGCGTTCCCGGCCAGGTCAGCGATACCGGTGTTGGCAAGGGTGATGATGTTGCTGGTGTCGTTGATCCCCACGGTCGGCGTGAACGTCGCCGTCCAGGTGATGCCGCCATCCGCGCTGCTGACTGCCGTGAGCGTGCCGTTGGGGACGGTCAGGTCGGCGTTGGTGAAACCGCTGATCGCTTCGCTGAAGGTGATGGTCACCAGCGAAGTTTCACCGGCGCTAAGGGCAGGATCGGCCATGACGATGGTCGCGGTCGGACGCTGGGTGTCGATGCTGTAGTTGTTCGAATCGGTGGTGCCGCTGCCAGCGTTGCCAGCCAGGTCGGCCACGCCGGTGTTGTCCAGCGTCACCAGATTGGTGGCATCGGTGATGTTCGCGCTCGGCGTAAACGTCGCCGTCCAGGTAATCCCGCCGTCCGCACTGCTGACCGCCGTCAGGGTGCCGTTGGCGATGGTCAGGTCGGCGTTGGTGAAACCGCTCACCGCTTCGCTGAAGGTGATGGTCACCAGCGAGGTATCGCCGATCTTCAAGGTGTTTTGCGCGAACACTACGGTGGCGGTCGGCCGCACGGTGTCGATCGCGTAATTGTTCGAGTCGGTGGTGCCAGTGCCGGCGTTGCCCGCCAGATCCGCGACCCCGCTGTTATTCAGGGTGATCAGGTTGGTGGCGTCGGTGATGCTGCTGGTCGGCGTGAAAGTCGCCGTCCAGGTGATGCCGCCATCAGCGCTGCTGACTGCGCTCAGCGTACCGTTGGCAATGCTCAGATCGGCGTTGGTGAAGCCGCTGACGGCCTCGTTGAAAGTGATGGTGACCAGCGAGGTTTCGCCGATTTTAAGCGCAGTGTCGGCGACCACGATGGTTGCCGTCGGTCGTACGGTGTCGATCGCGTAGTTGTTGGAGTTGGTGCTGCCAGTGCCGGCGTTGCCGGACAGGTCATTGACCCCGGTATTGTCCAGAGTGATCAGGTTGGTGGTGTCGGTGACGCTCGTGGTTGGCGTCAGCGTGGCGGTCCAGGTGATGCCGCCGTCGCTGCTGCTCAGTCCGGTCAAGGTGCCGTTGGCCACCGTCAGGTCGGCGGCGGTGAAGCCGCTCACCGCTTCGCTGAAGGTGATGGTCACCACAGAGGTTTCGCCTGCCGCCAGATTGGTGTCGGCAACGACAATGGTCGCTGTCGGTCGCACGGTGTCGACCACATAATTGGCCGAATCGGTGGTGCCGCTGCCGGCGTTGCCGGCCAGATCCGCCACGCCTGTGTTGTCCAGGGTAATCAGGCTGGTGGCATCGTTGATGCTGCTGGTCGGCGTAAAGGTCGCCGTCCAGGTGATGCCGCCGTCAGCACTGGACACGTTGGTCAGCGTGCCATTGGCAATCGTCAGGTCGGCGTTGGTGAAACCGGATACCGCTTCGCTGAAGGTGATGGTCACCAGAGATGTATCGCCAATTTTCAGCGCGGTGTCGGCCATGACGATGGTCGCGGTCGGGCGCTGAGTATCGATCGCGTAATTGTTCGAGTTGGTGGTGCCAACACCGGCCACGCTGTCGGACACTGCCGCCACCCCGGTGTTGTCGAGAATGATGAGGTTAGTGGTGTCGGTGATGTTGTTGGTCGGCGTGAAGGTCGCCGTCCAGGTAATGCCGCCGTCGGCGCTGGAAACACTGGTCAGCGTGCCGTTGGCAATGGTCAGGTCGGCGTTGGTGAAACCGCTGACCGCACGACTGAAGGTGATGGTCACCAGCGAGGTTTCGCCGATTCTCAGCGCGGTATCGGCGACCACGACGGTGGCGGTGGGTGGTTCCACGTAAGCGGTGTTGAGCGTACCGCCGTTGTTGTAGATCCCCACCAGTGCGCTCGGCGTCGTGCCGGTCGAACCACCGTTGGAAAGCCCACCGCCACCGCTGGCGGCGCCGTTGCCGCTGATCGCGGCAAAGTTGCTCGCGGTGATCAGCACCACGCCGCCGTTGTTCCAGATCGCCCCGACGCCGCGACCGCCGGCACCGCCATCGGCACCGTTGCTGCCGACCCCACCGCCACCACCACCGCCGCCACCGGCAGCAATGTTGTTGCTGATGACCGAGGTGCCGATGACTTTCAGGGTGCCGCTCGAAGCGTTGTAGATACCGCCCGCCGCATTGCCGCCAACACCGCCGACTTTGTCCCAACCGGAACCGCCACCGCCGCCGCCAATCGACAGGCTGCCGTTGCTCGCCGAACCACCATTGCCACCATGACTATAACCGGCACCGGCGCTGCCACCATTGCCGCCCACACCACCGGTACTGGTACCGCCCCGGCCGCCCATGTCGGTCGGGCTGTAACCACCACCATAACCGCCGGCATTGGCACTGCCTGCGCCCCCGGCATAAGTGCCGGTGGCCGGGCCGGAAGAACCGCCATGACCACCGGTCTGGCCACCGATGCCCGCGCCACCGCCACCGCCACCACCGACATAACCGCCGGTCACACCCCCGCCACCGCCACCGCCGGAAGCGGCGTTCGCGGTCACAGTGACGTTGTTCAGGGTCAGAATGCCGGCGTTGAAAATGCCGCCGCCCATGGCGCCCGCCGCCGCCGAGCCGCCGTTACCGCCGTTGCCGGCGACCAGGCCTTTGGTGATTACCAGGCCGTCGAGGGTCACGGTGCTGCCGGAGGTGACTTCCACCACGCGGGTTTTGTATTGGCCATCGAGGGTCACGTCGGCCACGCCGTCGTTGTTCAGGTCGCCATCGACGGTGATGTTCTTGTTGATCAGCAGCTCCGAAGTGAGCTGAACGGTCATGCCCGAACTGAACGTGACAATGTCGCCGTTCTGCGCCGAAGCCAGCGCCGCGCGCAGCGAGCCGACACCCGAGTTGAGGTTGTTGGTCGCCGTCCAGGTGGCCAGGCCCCACTGGTACTCGCTCATGGCTTTGCTCGAGAGCACGTTGGCGCTTTCGATGGTGCCGGTGGCGATCTCCAGATCCCAGTCGCCACCTACGCCTGTGCGGTTGTTCGAAGCCGCTACATCACGTCCGGTCAGTTGCGCCAGCGAGTCGACAAAACTCAAGCCACGATCACCTTCAGCGGTGTAGCAGCCGTAAATCAGGATGTCGCCACCGGCGTTCATGTCCTTGCCGATTTCCGCGAGAACCGCGCTGCGCTGGGCGACGTTGTCTGCCGAGAGATAACTGTTGCCCAGCCACAAATCACCGGCATTGCCGTGGGCAATGATCTGCACCGAGCTGACGCCGTGATGCTGATCAAGGAAGTCGGCGATCTGTTGCAAACCATCCTTGCTGGCGTCGAGTTTCACCACTTGCGTGCCGGGAGCAATGCCTTGCAGCAGGCTGTCGGCGTCCTTCACCCGCGAATCGACGAACACCACACTCTGTCCGGGCACCGCGACCGGGCTGGCCGCCGGCGTGGCATCAGCCTGGCCGTGGGTGTCTTTGCTCGCTACGGGATGATCGGCTGCCGGCGCCTTGGCCGCATCGGCAGCGGTGGGTGCATGGCTGTCGGCTTGCGCAGCGGTATCGGCCACGGTGGCGGCCACCGCGCCGTCGAACAGCATGCGCGGCTCCAGCGACATGATCATCGGCGAGGCCAGCGAACGCTGACCTGCGGTTGCCCGAGACCTGACTTTTGCACCGCCAAAAATGCTCCACCACATGTTGCTCACCCGAACTCGAACGAAGGTACGTAAGGCATCAATGAAAAACGCCGCGATCAACTGATCGCGGCGTCGGACTTCATACGAATGACATTGGCGGCGCTGGCTGAGCCATCGAGCCAAAAGGACAAATCAGCGTATTGCTTGAACAGGTCGGGCGGCAGAATGGTGCGCCGTGACTGCAAGGCCACTTTCGGTTTGACCTTGTGCAGGCCAGCCAGGCCAAGGCCTTGGTCGAACTCCGGCGCGTCATAGGCCAGATGTTCGAAATCGTGCTCGAACCAGGGCTCGCCAATGAACTCGTAGACCAGCCGCAACACGCGCTCCGGCGCCTGGGTCAACAAGTCGTAATCGATGATCAGCAGTGAGTCCGCGTGTTCGCCGTAATAGGCTTCCTTGAGCGCCGCCCAGGCAAAACCCACCAAGCGATTGCGCTGAGCCAGGGTTTCGCAACGGCTGTACACCGTGTTGCGCTCCACGGCATCGCCAAACAGTTTGGTGTTTTCAAAGGGATTGGCGCGGTACAGCCGTTCGAGACTGTCCATCACCCAGGCGACGTTGCGCACGCAGGCGATGACTTTGGCGTGAGGAAACAGGTCGTTGAGTGCCGGCAGACGCGAGCTCCACTGCCGGTTGGTATCGAACACCACCGGTTTGTCGGCCTTGTCGGCATAGTAGGAGTCGAACAGACCGCGCAACAGGCGACGGCGCATGTCGGTGTCGATCACCGCACCGTACTCGCTGCCGGCGCTGCATTGCTCGAGGACACTTGAGAACAGCGATCCGACCGGGCTGGTCATGCCGGCGTGAAAGCGCGGGTTCTGCAGAAGAATCGCAGAAAGCAGGGTGGAGCCTGAGCGCGGCAAGCCGGAGATAAAGTGGAACTGCTGCAATCCCTTCACCCTGATTTAAAGTCCCTTTGTCTGACAGAGCGTAGTCCAACAACCACCCTGCGACTAGTAGTGTTTTGATATCAACCAAGAGCAAAAAGAACTAATCAGTTAATTTTTAATCGCGAATTAGAAGGTGAAACGTTTTAGTCTGACCCGCACCTATTTGGCTGCAGATTGCGGCGTGATCAACCGCGCTTGCGCCCCACCCGCATGGACTTGCGCACTGATCTGCCAAGTGGCGGGCAACGGTGCAAACTCTGCCGGGTCATCCTGAGTACCGACCAGCCATATGCGGGCATTGCCGGAAAGGTCGGCAAGGCTGTCGAGGTAGACATCGGGACTGACCAGCGTCCCGAAACCATATTGATTCGGCCGCGTCGAACGGCCGTCCGCAGCGGGCGGCGTGTACAGCCGCACCTGTGCGCCGGTGCGATCGTAGTAGACGTAACTCAAGTACCAGAGCATGTCGCTGGTGATGATGCGATCACCAGGCTGGAAATGCTGATTGACGTAGTTCACCACGCGATCGAACTGATCGTTGCTGTCGACCGTGGCATTGTTTTTCAGGCCAACCATTTCCACCCCGAGCAACGACACCAGCACCGCTAACGCGAAGACCCGCACGCGACTGTACAAACGGTCGATGGCCAGTGCTGTCAGCAGCGGCAAACCCAGGGCATAAGCGGTCAGATAGCGCTCGATGAATACCGGTGTGATGAACGACACTGCAAACACCAGCAACAGCGGTAAGCCGGTGTACAACGCCAGCAGGACGCTGCCGCGCGACACGCTGCGATCACGAATGACCGCCACCGCCGCCAGCAGCAGCAACGCCAGCGGCAATGCGCCGAACACCAGCAACGGCAAGTGTTCGCCGTCATCCTGGATCAACCATGTCCAGATCATCGACGGCAACGACGCCAGCGTCACCGGGTCCTCCCAGCCGACATCGCCACCGACCTTGAGCTGCTCCATGTGCTGCGTCAGATCGAGCAAGTTGGGTAGCCACGGCAAGTACAGCGCCGCGATGCCCAGATTCGCCAGCCACCAGACCGGGCGCTGGATATGTCGCAAGCGATAGCCGCGCTGAAACCGGATCACCGTCAGATAAATCCAGTGACACAGCGCCGCCAGCACCGCGAAGTAATGTGTGTAGAGCGCCGCCGTCATCAACAGCGCATAAATCACCAGATAGCGATGACGCTGCGGCCGGCGGATCCAGTAGACCAGCGCCAGCGTCGCGGCGATCAACAACAGGCCGAGCAGCGAATACATGCGCACTTCCTGGCTGTAGCGCACCGCCGTCGGCAACAGCGCCAACAGCAGCCCGGCGAGGATCGCCGCGCGGCGCGTGGCCAGGCGATCCACCAGCCAGATGCCCATTCCGACCGCGGCAATACCGGTCAGAGCGCTGAGACAGCGGATGGCAAAAATGCCGTCGCCGAACAGTTCGATCCAGCCATGCAGCAGCATGAAGTACAGCGGCGGGTGCACATCGAATGCGGCGTGGCGCCAGATATCGGCCAACGAATAGCGCGCCAGCAACAGGCTGGAACCTTCATCACCCCAAATCGCCGCAGCGGTCAGATCGTAAAAACGCACAGCGGCGGCCAACAGCAGGATCGGCAGCAGCCAGTGTTCCCTGGCCCAGCGGATCAAGCGCAAGCGGGCAAACCACGACCCCGGTGTCGCATGCGGATCCTGTGTGTCGCCCACCGGTGTCACTCTGTTGACCGCCATCGCTTCCTCTTGCCGTGCCACGACACCACGCCTGTATGAGCCAGAACCTGCCAGTCACTCTAGGTCAGGCGCAGGAGAACCGTCGATGCCGATTTGCGACTTCACGACATCCGGCAACCTTGCCAATCCGGGTCTACGCTCTGGCGTGGCGTGACCTGGCCACGGAGTGCCAAGGCAATAGCATCAGCCTGATCCCACTAGCGGCCCGCCGACAACCAATCAGAAGGATAAGGACTTTATGGACGTTTACATGGGCACTGTTCTGACGTTTGCCTTCAACTACGCGCCCAGCGGCTGGGCCTTGTGCAACGGTCAGATCATCGGCATCAACCAGAACCAGGCGCTGTTTGCATTGCTGGGCACCACCTACGGCGGCAACGGCACCGTCAATTTCGGCCTGCCCAACCTGCAGAGCCGCATGCCGATCTGCCAAGGCAATGGCGGGGGCCTGACGCCGAGAGTCATGGGAGAAATCTCCGGCGCCGAACAAGTCACCGCCACCCTCAACAACCTGCCGAATCACACCCACACCCTCGCCGGCCTCACCGCCACCACCACCGTGCAACTGGCCAACCCGGCCAGCAATCCGGCGGGCGCGCCGACCGCGACCAACGCCTACATTGGTGCTTCGGGGACCGGACCAGGTCTGGCGAATATCTTTTCCGATGCTCAGGGCGCATCACCCGTTCCGCTCAAAGGCGCGGCCACCACTATCAGCGGCACGATCTCGCCAACCGGCAACGGCTTGCCGCTGCCCATCATGAACCCGTATCTGGTGCTCAACTTCAGCATCGCGCTGAACGGCATTTTCCCTTCGCGTAACTGATCGACCACCGGGGGATCCCCCTCCCCCGGCTCCCCACTTTGCCGGAGCGAGACCATGCTGCAATCGGTTCAAAGCCAACATTTCCAGGCCCTTCTCGGGCGGATCGGCACCCTGTATCTGCCCGATGGCAGCGCATTGCAAATCCATATCGGCGAACTCGCAGAGAAACCGCTGGCGCAAATGCGTTACAGCGAGCGCATGCCATTCAGCGTCGAATTGAGCAGCCTGGAAGCGACTGAATTCGTCGATGGTTTATGTGCACTGGAGTTGCCTGAACTGGGGCGAGTGGACGGCATCTTCGTGTCGCGGGTACCACCGATGGGGCGGCCGCCAGAGCTGGCTTACTTCCACATCACCTTCAACTGACACGGCCATCGTTACACCAACATCAAAAGCATCGCTCACCTGTAGGAGCTGCCGCAGGCTGCGATCTTTTGATCTTGAGTTTCAGTTTGAAAAAACAGGATCAAAAGATCGCAGCCCGCGGCAGCTCCTACAGGGGGTTATTGGGGGTACCAGACGAGGCGTTCGGCGGCGGGGTTGCGTTCTTCGACGGCAAAACCCAATGCCAGATAATGCCGGCGCGCGTGTGGATTGCTGGTCCAGACCACCGTCGCCACCGGGCAGCGAATCTGTTGCGCGGCTTTCTGTACACCTTGCAGCACGGCGCGGCCATAACCCTGGCCGCGCGCCTGCGGGATGAACGCCAGATACAAAACGCGAATCTCGTTGGCGCCGAAATCGGTGCTCAACGCACCGATGGCGCTGCCGAGTTTTTCCACCACGTAGTGCATGGCGTTAGGGTAGTTGTCGCCCATGCCCTGCTCCTGCACCTGAAACTGCTGGGCGACCAGTTGCTGCACCTGTTCCGGCTCGCCGTCGACCCATTGCAGATCCGGCCGCGCCGTTTGATAAAGGCTTTGCAAAAACGGCCCGTCGGTTGCCCGCGAAGGCCGTACCACCAATCCTTCTGCCGCCACTGCTGCGTTGTCCGTCATCCTGCTCTCCGTTAGAAACCGCTTTCCCTGACCCCCAGCGCCGCCATTCGGCGCCATGCCACACCGAGCAACGATTCGCCGCTGCCTTGCAAGATCACCACACCGCGCAACGGTTGCGGCGGTGTCGACGTATCGTCAAGCACGCTGAGCCGCGCGCCGTATTGCGCCTGCACCGGTTCGGCCCGCTGTTGTTGATCGCGGCGCACGGCAATCGGCCCGTGGTGATCGGAGGTCAATGCTTCCTGATCGACGTAGGCCACGCCGTTGGTGTCGATTTCATTCAGTTGCACGGCGAGTGCCGGGTGCATCGGATCATCGGCGATAAAGCGGCCACTGGCCCCGGGTTTGACTCGCCACAACTCGGCTTCCGCCAGATAGCCGCGCAGGCGCGCGCCGTCTTCGACGACCCGGGCCAGTGCATCCTTGCTCGACAACCAGCGCCCGACCGTCATGTTCGGCAGCAGATCACGCACGCTGCCGGCCTGCGGTGCGCGCAGCAGCAGGCGTTCGCGTTGCGCCGTCAGCCCGCGGTATTCGGCGACTGCTTCGGCCAGCCTTTGCTCGACAATGCCGGCATCGGCGGCGGTTTCGCTGCGACTGGCCTGACGGCGCATCAATAGCTGCTGAATCTGGATTTCCCGGCGCACGATCGCCAGTCGCGATTCGAGATCCGGCGATTCCAGTTCAATCAGCACATCGCCCTGAGCGACTTTCTGCCCGTCCGTCACGTTCACCGCTTTGACCCGCGCCGCCGTCGGCGCGTGCAGGGCACTGGCGCGCCCGGCCTCGAGCATCGTCGGCAACTCCACCGAACTGCGCCACGGCACGATCAGCACCAGCAACAGCCCGAGCAGCGCCAACGCACTGAGCAGCACGCGCGGGCCGTGCGCCTGTTCGCGGCGACTCCACCACTGGCGCCACTCACGCATGATCGGCAGAAAGATGAACCACACCAGTTCCACTAGCATCAGGAAGATCCCCAACACCTTGAAGAACAGGTGATAGACCGCCAGTGCGATCCCGAAAAACAACGCCGCACGCCATAACCATGAGCCATACCCCCAGATCAGCAAACGCCGTTGCATCTTCGGCGACCACGGCTCCGGCGCCGGTGCGCCATAGCCAAACAAAAACTCACGCAGGCGCCAGCGACAGAGGGCAAATGCGCGGCCCTGCAAATTGTCGACTTCCCAGAAATCACTGATCAGAAAATAACCATCAAAACGCATGAACGGATTGAGGTTGACCACCAGCGTGGTGATCCACGTGGCGCTGGCGAGCATGAATGCCGCCGTGCGCCCCGGCCCATCGGGCAGCAACGACCATGCGAGCAGTGCAATACACGCCAACAGCAATTCCGCCAGCACACCACCGGCACCAATCAACAATCGCGCCCGGCGATCATTGACCCGCCAGGCGTCGCTGACATCGGTATAGAACATCGGCAGCAAAACCATGAACGCCACGCCCATGCTCTGCACTCGACACCCGGCGCGCTTGGCCATGAACGCATGGCCGAATTCGTGACAGAGCTTGGCGAAGAACAACGCCACGCCAAACGCCAATGCGCCGCCGAGGCTGAACAGGTGCGGAAACGTCCCGACAAAACGCTGCCAGTCGCGCGAGACCAGAAACACACCCAACGCCAGCGTCGCCGGTAACCCGTAACGCAGCAGGCGCGGGCCGAAGCGCGCAAGCCACGGCCAGGCGCGATTGAGAAATGCGTCCGGGCGCCACAGCGGAATGCGGAAAAACAGGTATTGATGCAGGAGGATTTGCCACAGGCTTTGCTTCTGCGCCAAGGCCTTGAGGCGGTAGCTGGCGCGCTGTTGATCGTCGAGCGCACTGATCAAATCGTGTCCGCGCAGGAACTCCAGCAACTGCTCAAGCTCCGTGCCGGCCAGCGGCAAGCCCGGTTCACGATTGGCCGCGCGCAAGACTTGCTCGGCGTCGCCCAACGACCAGTGACGCAACAGACGCATCGCCGCCGCGCCCAGTTTGAAATAACGCCCGCGCACCGGATCGGCGAGGGTCCAGCGCGGCGAACCGTCCAAGGCCGGCGCCGCGGGCGACAGTTGCAGGTCGGCACGCAGGCTCGGCAGATTCATCTAGAGGCCCACGCTCTGGCGCAAACCGGCCAGTGGCCGGCGCAACAAGTACAGCGCCAGTGGCGCGCGGTCGCCGAAGATTTTCGCTGTGCCGCGCAGGCCGATGCGTGGCGGTGCCTCGGTAAAATTGGCGTCGAGCCGATAGGCCAGTTGACCGCCCGCCGTCGGCTGCGCCTCGTACGCCGAGCGTTCTAGTGTGGCGAGATGGCGCTTCAGCGGATCGCTGTCGAGAAACAACGCCACTTCGGCACCAGGCTCCAACGAGATCGCATCGCCCACCGCCAGTTCGATGCGCAGTTCGGCCTGGTTCGGATCGGCGATTTCCATCAGGCGCTCGCCGGTCTGTACCGGTTTGCCGGTCAAACGCTCGGCGTCGGCGAACACCGCGATGCCATCGCGCTCGGCGCGCACTTCGCTGCGTTTGAGCAGCTCGCGGGCGTAGTCACGCTCGGCGCGTTTTTGCTCAGCGCGAGCGGCAAGCAAGTCGACTTTTGCGCTCGACTCGGCATCGGCAAACGAGCGCTGGGAATTGGATTTCAGTTCAGCTTCGGCCACACCCAACGCACGCTCAGCGACATCGGCCTGCGCCTTGAGCGTGGTGCTTTCGAAACGCACCAGCACATCGCCGGTTTTCACCGTTTGATTGGGTTTGACCAGAAACTCGGCGATCACTCCGTCCAGCGGCGCCGCCACCACGCGGCCACCCAGCGGCACCACTTCGGCCGGGGCCAGCACCGATTGACGCACCGGAAGCAACAGCCCGAGCAACAGCACCGCGAGCAACGCCACCTGACGCTTGCGGGTCCAGCGCAGCCGCCACGGTTTGCGCGGTTGCAGCGCCAGCCAAGCGTGGCTGTAGGTGTCACCGAGTTGCGACAGCAAGACTTGTTCGGAAGGATTCCACGGCACATCGCGCGCCAGCCACAAGCCGCCGAACACCTGCGCGTCGCGATCAACCAGCGGTAACCAGAACACCTGCGCAGCGGACAGACTGCGCCAGTCGGCCTGGATCGATTCGCTGAGCAGTTCCGGCGCGATCACCCGCGCTTGCTTCAGCACATCCTGCTTGAACAACTGCGCCACGGCCTGCTCGACGAACGCCACGAACGGCGCATTCGGCTCGACCGCACTGACGCCCGTCACGGCTTGTACCTTGCCGGCGATCAATAACGCGGCATGACGAAAGCCAAACAACGACTGGCCGTCATTGACCAGGCTGTAGGCCAGTTGCGCGGCATCACGGGCAGCGCGAGTCTGCCGTTCAAGGTCGAGAAAGCGCGCGAACACCTGTTCAGCGGCGCCGCTCACCGGCGCGTTCACTTAAGCTCCGGGAAACGCGCGGTGCCGCTCATGCCGGCGAGCAAACCTTTGGCTTCCGGAAGTGTGGCGACCAGCAACAGGGTCTGACTGCCCTCATCGATTCGCGCGCCGAGACGTTTGACCGTGGCGTCGATGGCCAGGCCGGTTTCATCGGGCACGAAGCTGAAGGTCTGGCCGGGCTTGAGTCTGGCCATCCAGCGCGACGGCACCAGCAAATGAATTTCGAGGGTGCGGTTATCGACGACATCGAGCAGCGGTGCGCCAGCCGGCACGCTTTCATAGCGCTGCACCTTGCGCTCGACTACCTGCCCGTCGAACGGCGCGACCACGCTGCAGCGCTTGACCTGCACTTGATACACCTGGGATTGCGCCTGGGTTTCGCTGACCTTGGCCTCGGCCCGCGCCACTTCGAAACGCCCGACAGAGTTGAGTGCAGCCAACTGTTTATTGTGCGCCAGCTCTTCACCGGCACCACGGCTGGCCGCCTGCGCGGCATTCAACTGCGCTTGATAGGCCGAGCAATCGAAACGGGCCAACGTATCACCCTTCTTGAACGACTCGCCCTCGCTGAACGGCAACTCGACAATCCGCCCGGAAAGCTCACTGGCCAGCGTCGCCTGATCACGCGCTCGCAATACACCCCGCGCCTCACTGCTCGCGGTAGCCGCCGCCGTCCCCGGATTATCCAGCAGCGGATCGTCTGGCCCGGGGGTTTGCGCCTGAACTGCACACGTAACTAAGGTCAATCCGATAACCCAACCGCGAAAACGCTGCATAACCGCTACTCCCTGACGGATGTGCGGAGTCTACGACAGCGGGGGTTAGCGTCAAGCGAAAGGCCATCATTGCATCGCAATCCTTGCTGTAGATCGATTGAAGAGCTATGGTCAACCTATCGAAAATATAACCTTGATGGAATATTCCATAACACTCATATTCGATCCCCATGAATTGGGATATCGAATACACCGACGAGTTCGGCAACTGGTGGGAAGACCTGACTGAAAATGAGCAGAGCTCGGTGGCTGCAAGCGTGAAACTGCTGGGTCAATTTGGCCCAGGGTTGCGCTTTCCGCACAGCAGCGCGATCAACGGCGCGCGGCATGGCCATTTACGAGAACTGCGAGTTCAACATGCTGGACGACCCTACCGCATACTCTATGCGTTTGATCCAAGACGCTGTGCGCTGCTATTGATCGGTGGAGACAAAACCGGTCAGGATCGCTGGTATGAAGTTAACGTTCCGCTCGCCGACCGACTGTACGATGAGCATCTCAATACATTGCGCAAAGAGGGTTGTAAAAATGGCTAAGAAATTTGCCGAACTCGAGGCGCGCATGACCCCCGAAGCCCGGGAGCGCGCTCATTCGATCTACGAACAACACATCAAGGAAATGCCGCTGAACGAGCTGCGTCAGGCCAAAGCGCTGAGTCAGGCAACGCTTGCCGAAACGTTGCATGTCAATCAGGCCGCGATCTCGAAGATGGAGCGGCGCACGGATATGTACATCAGCACACTGCGTAACTACATCCGAGCGATGGGCGGAGAACTTGAAATCATCGCGACGTTTCCCGATGGACAAATCAAGATCGAAAATTTCGCAGGCTGAGGTTCCGCCCACTCAGCCGTTGAAATGCTTCATTAGCCGAGTTCGCCCTCTAGCGGAAACCTCAAAGCTGCGCCATCCCTCCTGCCGGATACACCGACTCCCATCCCCCACCCAACGCCTTGTACAACCCGACCATCGCCAGCGAAACGCCGGTCGAACTCTCCACCCACTGTTCCTGCGTTGCCAGCAGCGCGCTTTGCACGGTGAGGACGTTGACGAAATCGACCACGCCTTCGACGTACTGCTGTTGCGCGGTGCGCAGGGCGATCTGGTTCTGGCGTACGGCTTCGGCGAGGCTGTCGCGGCGGCGTTGACTGGCGTTGTAGGCGCTCAGTTGATCATCGATTTCGTGCCATGCGCGCAGTACGGTTTGCTGGTAGGCGACGGCGGCTTCCTGTTGTTGCGCTTCGCGCAGTTGCAGCATGCCGCGCAGGCGTCCGCCGTCGAACAACGGCAGGCTGAATTGTGGGCCGATGCCGAAGGCGCGCGAGCTCCACGAGCCGAAATCGCTGAGTTGCATGGCTTGCGAGCCGAGGTTGCCCGACAGGGTGATGCGCGGATAAAAGTCGCCCTTGGCCACGCCGATGTTGGCGGTGGCGGCGTGCAGGCGCGCTTCGGCCTGGCGGATGTCCGGGCGGCGTTCGGCCAGTTGTGACGGCAGGCCGATGGCGACTTGCAGCGGCGACTGCGGCACGGCGGCATCTGTGGATAACTCTTTGGCCAATGCCTGTGGTGGTTCGCCCATCAACAGGCTGATCGCGTTGATCAGTTGCGATTGGCGTTGTTCCAGCGCCGGCAATCGCGATTCGATCGCGGCGACTTGCGCGGCGGCTTCGGCGACGTCGAGGTCAGTCGCCACGCCATCGGCCAGCCGTAGTTGCGAGAGTTTCAGGCTGTGCCGCGCGACGTCGAGGTTTTGCTCGGTGACGGCGCGGGTGTTCTGCACGCCGCGCAGCTGAATGTAGTTTTGTGCGGTATCAGCGAGCACAGCAAGTAACACGCCTCGACGGTCGTTTTCAGCGACTTCGAGGTTGGCGTCGGCGGCTTCGGTTTCGCGGCGCACGCGGCCCCAGAAATCCAGTTCCCACGAGGCGGAGAAACCGGCATCCCACAGGTTGAACGCGGAATCGCCGTTGTGTCCGGACGGGTCGTTCAGGCCCTCGCCGCTGTTGCGTTTGCGCGCGTAGCTGCCAGTGGCGGCGGTGTTCGGATAACGGTCGGCGGTGATCACCTGGCGAGCGGCACGGCTTTGTTGCAGGCGGCTGCTGGCCAGTTGCAGGTCGAGGTTGCTCTGCACCGCACGCTGAGTGAGTGCGGAGAGTTGCGAGTCGTGGAAGACTTCCCACCAGCGTTCGTTGAGGGGTTCGCTGACGGCTTGGCTGGGGGCTGACTTGGCGGGTTTGGCCCAGTCGGCGATTTGTGTGGCTTCGGGTTTCTGGAAGTCTGGGCCGACGGCGCAGGCGGTGAGGCTTGCTGTCACCAAGGCGCTGAAAATGAGTGGCTGCCACTGACCCCATCGCTGGCAAGCCAGCTCCCACAGGGATTGTGCAGGTTGTCCAAATTGTTGAGCCCCACCGACGGAACCTGTGGGAGCTGGCTTGCCAGCGATGAGGCCAGTCGATTCAACACGGCTCATCGCTGAGTCACCTCACGCACCGATGTCGCCGAGCTTTTGGTATCAATGCTCGCCTCCACCGACATCCCCACGCGCAACCGTTCGGCCAACGGCTGGCCCGGTTCGAGCATGATCTTCACCGGAATCCGCTGCACCACCTTGGTGAAGTTGCCCGTGGCGTTATCCGGTTTTACCGCCGCAAAGGTCACGCCCGTGGCCGGTGCAATACTCTCGATCCGTCCGCTCAACGCTTCGCCGCCAAGGCTGTCGACACGCACCTGCACCTCCTGCCCCGGCTGCACATCGGTGAGTTGCGTCTCCTGAAAATTCGCCACTACATACGCCTGCTGCAACGGCACCACCGCCAGCAGTTTGCTGCCCGGCGTCACATACGCACCTACGCGCACCGCACGCTCGCCGATCATGCCGTCCTGCGGCGCCGTGATACGCGTGTAGGAGAGTTCGAAACTGGCGATTTCCAGTGCCGCTTGCGCGTGTTTCAGACTGCCTTCGGCGGCGTCACGCTGAGCGGTGAGGATGTCGACCTGCTTGCGTTCCGCCGCCAGCTTCGCGGTGGCGGTGTCCAGATGAGCAGTGGCCTGATCGATGCGCGTGCGCGCCTGTTGCGCGTTTTGCACAGTACCGGCGCCGACGCCCGCCAAGTGGTTGTAGCGATTCAATTCCTGCTGGGCGAAGGCCATTTCAGCCTTGGCCGACACCACCGAGGCTTGCGCCTGGGCGATCACCGAAGTCTGGCGTTCCAGCGTCGCTTTGGCATTCTGCAACTGCGCTCGCGCGACCAAGGTTTGCGCGTCCGCTGCCTCAGCTGAAGCGCGCAAGTCGCGATCATCGATCAGTGCCAGCAACTGCCCGGCTTTGACCTGCTGGTTGTCCTCCACCAAGACTTCCTTGATAAACCCGGCCACGCGCGGCACGACGAGCGTGTAGTCGGCGGAGACAAAAGCGTCGTTGGTGTTTTGCTGAGTACGTTTGCCAAACACGCCGGGCAGCGCCAGGTAAACCAGCACGCCGACCGCCAGTGCGGCGGCTATGGCCACCGCGAGTTTTTGCTTTGCTTGAGTCGTCATAAAAACCTTCTGTTTCAGTGAAGCAATCAGGTCGGCGCGCGCGGCGGAAAGATCCGCGTCGGCAGCCAGAAAATCAGCAGAATCAACGCCACCGCGACGCCGGCCATGCACACATAGAGATCGGAAGAAGTCAGCACCACGGCTTGTTCGTGCAGGCGATGGGCAAGGCTCGGATCGCTGCGGTCGGCCAGCGGCGAATTGCCGAGGCTGTCGACCAGCATGGTCGAGTGGAAATGCAGACGCGCGGTGGTCAGCGCTTCGATCACCCCGGTAGCGACCACGGCCGCCAAGCCTTTCACCGTGTTGAACCACGCGGAGGCGAACGGCCCGTCCTGCGGCTGGATGCTGCCGGTGGACAACATCAACAGCGGCAATACCGACATCGGCTGACCGAAGATCTGCAGCCATTGCAGGACGTAGAAATTGTCGCGAATCCATTCTGAAGTCAGCAGCGATCCGCCCAGGCAGGACAGCGTCAACATGCTCAAACCCATGCCAAGTACCCAGCGGCAATCGACCCAGCGCAGGTTGCACAGCGCCGCCACCAGCGGCAGCGCGATCAACTGCGGCAACGCGGCGATCAGCATGATCGGTGCGGTCTGCGCCGGGCGATAACCCTGCACCTGCGCCAGATAACTCGACGGAATCAACACCACCGCCTGCAGAACTATCAGCACACCGGCCAGGGTCATCAAGGCGAACGACAGGTTGCGGATACCGAGCATCTGCAATTTGAAAAACGGGGTCGGCTGCGACCACTCGTTGATCAGGAACGCCACCAGCAGCAGCGAGCCGGCGCCGAGCAATCCACAGATCAGGCTCGACTCGAACCAGTCCAGCCGATTGCCCTGCAACAAACCGATCACCAACATGCAGATCGCCGGAAAGCCCAGCAGCAGGCCTTTCCAGTTGAACGATTTGAGGCGTTCCAAACGCAGCGGGTCCTGCGGAATACCCCACGCGACCATCGCCATGGCGATCAGGCACGGCACGATGATTTGCCAGAACGTCCATTGCCAGCCGACGTATTCAGTCCACAAACCGGCCAGCGGCGTACCTAGGCCCGGGCCGAATGTCGCCGTCAGCGCGTAACCGGCCAGACCGTAGAGTTTGATGTTCGCCGGCAAAAAGCGCAGGGCGACGGTCATCAGCATCGGCGGCAATGCACCGCCGGCCAGTCCTTGCAGGATGCGCATCAGCAGCAGACTTTCGTAGTTCGGCGCGAATGGACACAGCACGCCGAGTAGCGTGAACAGACCGATCGCGCAGAGGGTGAAGCGGCGCAGCGAGAAGGTCACCGAACACCACGGCGCGAAGGCCATGGCCGCGACCGAAGTGGCGGTGTAACTGGCCACCAGCCAGGTGCCTTCGTCGTAACCGATGCTCAGCGCGCCACGGATGTCGGCCAGGGCCACCTTGGTGACCATCTCGTTGAGGCCCGACACCAGCACCGCCAGCAGCACGCCGACCAGGCCAATGATGATCCGCGCCCCGAACACCGGTGGCGTCGCCGCCTTCGCCGGGCTGGCCGCAGCGATGGGCGCTGCCGCCGTCAGGGATGTCATGAATGCAAACTCCGGAGGGAAAAATACCGGAGCATCTTAGTCGGGCTTGGCAATGACGAAAATTGACTTATTGGCAGCTTATAAGTGCGTCAGACGCAATTGTTAAAAGCAAAAGATCGCAGCCTTCGGCAGCTCCTACAGGGATATGCATTCCAATGTAGGAGCTGCCGAAGGCTGCGATCTTTTGATCTTAGGGTTGTGCAGCCAGCCAGGTTTCGTCGCAGCAAGCCTTGAGGGTTTCGCGCAGCCAGCGGTGTGCCGGATCCTTGTCGAAACGCGGGTGCCAGGCCTGGGTCAGCATCAGCGTCGGTAACGGTATCGGCAGGTCGAACGAGCGAAGTTTCAGCCCCAGCCGGCGCACGCTGAGCAGCGCTTCCTTGGGCACTGGGAGGATCAAGTCGGAATCCGGCAAAGCGAACATTGCCGCATGGAAACTCGGCGCGATCACCGCAACGCGCCGCTCCAGCCCCAGCGCATTCAGCGCCGTATCGATCGGGCCGCGCGCGATGCCACGGCGCGACATGCTGATATGGGAAAACCCGGCGTAGCGCTCGGCGGTGATTTCACCGTCGAGCAATGGATGATCTTCGCGCACCAGTCCCACGAAGTGCGTGGAAAACAAGTTCTGCACTTTGACTTCAGGGGTGACGGGCCGGGTGTTGCTGACGCTCAGATCGATACGCCCCTCGCGCAGTGCTTCATCGTCGCCATCGCCTTCCGGGACGAAGCGCAATTCGCAGTGCGGCGCCAGTTGATCGAGGGTGTCGAACAGCTTGCCGCCGTAGACACCGATGAAGAAGTCATTGGCGCGAATGCTGAAACGGCGGCGCAGTGTGCCCAGTTCCACGCTGTCGGCGGAGCGGAACAGCAGCGCGGCCTGCTCGACGACGTCACGCACCTGTTCACGCAACTCCAGCGCCTTGGGAGTCGGCACCAGCCCCCGGCCGGCGCGCACAAGGATCGGATCACCGATGGCTTCGCGGATTCGCGTCAGGGTACGGCTCATCGCCGCCGGACTGAGATTCATCCGCCGCGCGGCGCCGACCACACTGCCCTCGTCGAGCAAGGCGTCGAGGGCGACCAGAAGGTTCATGTCCGGGAGTTGCATGCTGAGCACTCATAACTGATCAGGATTGATCTGGGCGCAATGCTAGCAAACATCCTTTAGGTATGGAGGCGCCGGACAGGACGCCATCGCTGGCAAGCCAGCTCCCACAGTGGTTGAGGCGTTCACAACATCTGAAAACACCAAAAAACCTGTGGGAGCTGGCTTGCCAGCGAAGGGGCCAGCCGCCACGCCAAAAATTACCGCTGCATACCCCAGCGCTTGACCGTCACTCGCTCCAGCGTATCGAACACCAGATTTTCCACCAGCAACCCGATCAGAATCACCACCGCCAACCCGGCAAACACCTTGTCGGTGTACAGCTCATTGCGGTTCTGGAAGATGTACCAGCCCAGACCGCCCTTGCCACTGGTCGCACCGAACACAAGTTCTGCCGCGATCAGGGTGCGCCAGGCAAACGCCCAGCCGATCTTCAACCCGGCCAGAATCGACGGTAGCGCCGCCGGGATCAGGATGAACAACACCAGTCGCAAACCCTTCAGACCATAATTGCGCCCAGCCATGCGCAGGGTGTCCGAAACCCCGAGAAACCCGGCATAGGTGTTCAGCGCCAGGGCCCACAACACCGAATGCACCAGCACGAAAATCAGGCTGTTCTGCCCCAGGCCAAACCACAGCAACGCCAGCGGCAACAGGGCAATCGCCGGCAACGGATTGAACATCGAAGTCATCGTGCTCAGCAGATCACGGCCCAACTGCGTCGACACCGCCAGCGTGGTCAGGGCAAAAGCCAGGACGATACCGATCAGATAGCCCTTGATCAGCACCACCAACGATATCCATACCTTGGCCAGCAGCTCACCGCTGAGCAGCCCATCGAACAGCGCATGGCTGGTCTGCAAAAAGCTCGGCAGCATCAGGTCATTGTTCTGGATCCGCGCGACCACTTCCCACAGCACCGCCAGCACAATCAGGATCAGGCCTTTACGCAACCAGCCCTGTTGCCACAGCCGCGTACCCAGCGACAACTCACGCTCGACCGGCACTTCAGTCAGCGGCTCCAGGACAATTTCGAATTCTTCACGCACAGATGATGAATGGCTCATCGGGTAATCCTCCTGGCCGCTCAATAGGCGATGCGAATGTCGTTGAAGTCGTGGTCACGCTCGGTTTCCGGCGACTGGCCTTCGTCGAACAGCAGACGATGAATGCGCCGCGCCGATTCCTGAAACGCCACGCCACCGAGGCTGTGCAGATCGTATTGATGGCTGTGCACTTCGGCGCGTACCCGCCCCGGATGTGGCGACAGCAAAAGGATGCGATTGCCGACCACCAAAGCCTCTTCAATCGAGTGCGTGACGAACAACAAGGTGAAGCGCACTTCTTCCCAGAGCAGCAGCAACTCTTCCTGCATCTTGCGGCGGGTCAGCGCATCGAGTGCGGCGAACGGTTCGTCCATCAAGAGGATTTTCGGCTGCATCGCCAGCGCCCGGGCAATCGCCACCCGTGCTTTCATGCCGCCGGACAAAGTGTGCGGATAAGCATCGGCGAACGCCGCCAGGCCAACTTTTTCCAAATAGTGCAGCGCGCGTTCTTCGGCTTCTTTCTTCTTCAGAGTGCGCGACGCGAGGAGCGGAAACATCACGTTCTGTTTGACGGTTTTCCACGGCGGCAGTTGATCGAATTCCTGAAACACCACGATGCGGTCCGGCCCCGGCGCGTCGACGCGCTGGCCTTGCAGACGGATCTCGCCTTCGCACGGTTGAATGAACCCGGCGACCGCTTTGAGCAAGGTGGATTTGCCGCAACCGGACGGGCCGAGCAGCACGTAGCGATCGGCAGGATCAATTTCAAAACTGACTTGGTGGGTGGCACGCACTACGCGTTGCGGCGTGCGGTATTCGAGGCTGACATGATCGACCGCCAGCAACGCGTCGCTGCGGGCGATCGGGTTGCTGGCCGCGTGGCCTGGCAAGGGAGCGTTCATTTTTTGATCAATCTCCGGCGAATCAGAAAGGCGCGTCGCCCTGAATGGTCGTGCGATACAGCTTGCGGCGCAGGTGCGCGGGGCAGCCGGCGGCGAGATGGATCAGCGAACGGTTGTCCCAGAACACCAGATCGTGGGGCTGCCACTGATGGCGGTAGATGTTTTGCGGCAGCACGCTGTGGGCATAGAGCTCGCTCAGCAGTTGCTGGCTCTCGTCTTCCGGCAGGCCGACGATGCGCGTGGTGAAACCTTCGCTGACGAACAGGGCTTTACGTCCGTTCTCCGGGTGCGTGCGCACCACTGGGTGCACCACTTCCGCGACCTGAGCCAGTTGCTCCGGGGTCAGGGTCGGGCGCCAGTTGCCTTCGAATTTGGTTTCGCTGTAGCGGGCGGTGTAGGAATGCGCGGCCGAACGACCTTCAACCGCTTTGCGCAAGGCCTCGGGCAAGCTGTCCCAGGCTTTGTGCATATCGGCGAACAGGGTGTCGCCACCCTCGGACGGCAACTCCTGCGCGTGGA
The DNA here is from genome assembly GCF_028656995.1 of Pseudomonas sp. TNT2022 ID642. Classification (NCBI taxonomy): domain Bacteria; kingdom Pseudomonadati; phylum Pseudomonadota; class Gammaproteobacteria; order Pseudomonadales; family Pseudomonadaceae; genus Pseudomonas; species Pseudomonas sp. TNT2022 ID642. Next base: position 128,775 of record NZ_JAMDGW010000004.1, read on the forward strand.
GCATCGAACCGAGGCTCGGCAGCTCTTTATAAGAGAGGTCGGAGTGCCAGAACTTGCCGGCATCACCGAGGCCGATGTTCTGGCCGTTTTCGATGATGTTGGAAACGATGAGGATTTCCGGGTGGTTGGCCAGCAGGAACTGCTTGAGCACATGGATCTGCAACACGCCGAAGCGGCGGCTGAAGTCGATTTGCTGTTGCGGGGTGATTTGCTGGTCGCGAAACACCACGACGTGGTGATCCAGGTGCGCGCGATGAATGCGCGCAAAGTCCTGATCATTGATCAGCCGGGTGAGGTCGAGGCCAATAATTTCGGCGCCGACGGCACCGCAGAACGGACGGACTTCGAAGGATTGCGGCGCGGCGGTCGCGGCGCTTGGGGAAGCAGTAGCTGCGGACATCTTTCCATCTCCCACGCACGGCACGCTCACGGGCGCGCTCGTCGATCAGACACTCACGCTGGATTGCGTGTTGGTTCAGGTCGTGCGGCGCGCCGATTGGTCGGCAGGTACGCAGGGGGATGACTTTATAGCTATAAGAATCGGAAATTAAATACCGTTAATGAATAACGATATGGCGATTGGTGAGGAATGGACTGGATGGTGAGTGACGGTTTTTGTCACTTACTGACAGGCATGTGGTGTTTTGGCTGGCGCCATCGCTGGCAAGCCAGCTCCCACAGGGTTCTCGGCTGGAACATCAATATGTATCCGACACAGAAACCTGTGGGAGCTGCGGTGCGACGACTCGACTTGCCAGCGATGAGGCCGGCAAGGCCACTAGAGGAATCAACGCTCGTGCAACGCCTCTGCCCGCGCACGAATGATCGGCTTGAGCAGATAACTCAACACCGACTTCTTGCCGGTAATGATGTCCACAGACGCCACCATCCCCGGGATGATCAGCAACGGCTTCTCGTCCGTGCCCAAGTGGCTGCGCTCAGTGCGCACCTTGATGATGTAGTACGTGGTTTTCTTGTCTTCGTCGGTGATGGTGTCGGCACCGATCTGCTCAAGCTTGGCTTTGAGCCCGCCATAGATGGTGTAGTCGTACGCGGTGAACTTGACGATCGCTTCCTGCCCCGGATGCAGGAAGGCAATGTCCTGCGGACGAATCTTGGCTTCGACCAGTAAGGTGTCATCCAGCGGTACGATTTCGACCATGTCGCTGCCCGGCTGAATAACGCCGCCGATGGTGTTGACCAGCAACTTGTTGACGATGCCGCGCACCGGCGATGTCACCAGCGTGCGGCTGACGCGGTCTTCCAGCGCCTTGCCGGTGGCGCTGGCCTTGTTCAGGTCGGTGCGTGCTTCGTTGAGTTGGGTCAGCGCTTCACTGCGGAACTTGCCACGGGTTTCATCAATCTTGCGCTGCACTTCCTTGATCGCCGATTCAGCGCGCGGAATCGCCAGCGTCGTTGCATCCAGCTGACCACGGGTTTCCACCTCGGCACGCTTCAGACGCAAGACCTCCACCGGGGACACCGCGCCCTGAGCCACAAGCGGCTCGGACATATTGATTTCCTGCCGCTGCAAGCCGAGCTGCTGACGATACTGCGCTTGCTTGGAGGCGAATTCGCGCAGCTCTTGCTGACGCTGAATCAACTGCTCCTGCAAACCACCGATCTCGTCGTGCAACTGCTGACGGCGGCTGATGTACAGCGACTCTTCGCTTTTCGCCTGACCCGGAACAGCCTTGAGCACGTCCTCGGGGAAATTCAGCGGACGGTCGTCGACCTCGGCACTCAGGCGCTCTACGCGCAGCAGCATCGACAGGCGATCGGCCTCGGTTTCACCGACGTTGGAAGCAAATCGCGTGTCGTCGAGACGAATCAGCGGCGCACCGGCCTCGACGATCTGGCCTTCCTTGACGAACAGTTCGGAGATGATCCCGCCCTCAAGGTTCTGGATTTTCTGAATCTTCGACGACGGAATCGCTTTGCCGTCGCCCTTGGTCACTTCGTCGATCACGGCGAAGTTGGCCCACAGCAGCAGAAAGATAAAGAAGCCGATGATCGCCCAGATAGTCAGCCGCACGACGCGCGGGGCGTCCTCGATCAGCGCTTTGTTGACCTCTGGCAGGGGCTGGCCCTGCAGCGAGGCCGAGCCTTTGAAGTAGCGACGGATCGAATCCTTGAAACCCGACTTAAGCAACACTGATCTGCCCCTTCTTCAACGCTTCCATCACGGCGGCTTTCGGGCCATCGGCGAGAATCTGTCCACGGTCGATCACCAGCAGACGATCGACCAGCGACAACAGTGAAGCCCGGTGCGTGACCAGCACCACGGTCTTGTTTTCAATCACCGCCGCGAGGCGTTGCTTGAGGCGTTCTTCACCGGTGTTGTCCATGGCACTGGTTGGCTCGTCCATCAGCAAAATCGGCGGGTTGAGCAACAAGGCCCGGGCCAGCGCGACGTTCTGTCGTTGGCCGCCGGAGAGGTTCTGCCCGCGCTCGCCGACTTGCAGTTCATAGCCTTGTGGATGCAGACGGGCGAATTCGTGGACGCCGGCCAGTTCGGCCGCCTGCAGGACCAGCTCGTCTTCTACATAACGCGCACCGGAAACGAGGTTGTCACGCAGGGTGCCGGCCAGGAGTTGGATGTCTTGCGGCACGTAGCCGATGTTGTAGCGCAGTTCGCTGACGTCGATCTGGCGGATATCCACACCGTCGACCAGCAACGCACCATCGTCCGGCTGATACAGGCCGACCAACAGTTTGGCGAGGGAGCTTTTGCCCGAGCCGCTGCGGCCGATGATGCCGATTTTCTCGCCCGGACGGATCACCAGGTTGATGTTCTTCAGCGCCGGGTTCTGTTGTTCCGGGTAGGTGAAGCTGAGCTGGCGGCATTCGATCGCACCCTGCAAAACCTTGCGGCTCAGCGGGCGTTCTTCGAAATTGCGCTCTTGCGGCAACTCCATCATCTGGTCGACCGAGGTCATGGTCACCCGCGCCTGCTGATAACGGGTCAGCAGACCCGACAGCGACGCCAGCGGACTCAGTGCGCGGCCGCTGAGCATGTAGCAGGCAATCAGACCGCCCATGCTCAGGTTACCGGCGATGATCTGGTACACGCCGAAGACAATCATGATCACCCCGGCCAGTTGCTGGATCAGCAGGGTGATGTTCATCGCCAGGCCGGAAAGCATTTTCACCCGCAGCTCGAGACGGCTGAGGGTGCCGATGGTCTGTTCCCACTGGTATTGGCGTTCGCTCTCGGCATTGTTGACCTTGACCGCGTCGAGGCCGGCGAGGGTTTCGATCAGGCTCGACTGGCGCTCGGCACCGAGGGCCATGGTGCGTTCCATGGTTGCCACCAGCGGCTTCTGCAAGGCGTAGCCGATCAGCAGAGCAATCGGGAACGCCAACACTGGAATCCACACCAGATGCCCGCCGAGAATGGCGATGACAATAAAGATGAGGATGGTGAACGGCAGGTCGATCAGGCTGGTCAGGGTCAGCGAGGCGAGGAAGTCGCGCAGGCTCTGAAACTCATGGATGTTCTGCGCAAAACTGCCGACCCGCGCCGGGCGGTATTTCATCGCCATACCGACGATGCGCTCGAACAGCGTCGCCGAGATGATCAGGTCGGTTTTCTTCCCGGCCAGATCCAGGCACAGGCTGCGCAGGCTCTTGAGAATCAGGTCGAAGATATAGGCGCCAGTGATACCCAGCGCCAGCACCCAAAGGGTCGCTTCGGCCTGGTTTGGCACCACGCGGTCGTAGACGTTCATCACGAACAGCGGCGCGGCCATGGCGATGATGTTGATCAGGAAACTCGCGGCGATCGCATCGGCGTACAGCCAGCGCGAACGCTTGAGGGTGTCGCGGAACCACGAGCGTGCGCGCGGAATCAGCGTGCCGTGGTTGACGTCGAATTTGTGTTGCGGCTGAGCGAAAAAGACTTTGCCGGTGTAATCGTCGGCGAGCAGTTCGCGACTGACAATGGACTCGCCGCCGTCGGTTTCGCTGAGCAGCACCCGCGCTTCGTGGTCACCCTGCCAGCCGAGCAGGACGGCGCTGCGACCATCCTTGAGCAGCAGCAAGGCCGGCATGGCGATCGCCGGAATTTCTTCCAGTTTGCGTTGCAGCACCCGACCTTGCAGGCCGGCGCGAGCCGCCGCACGGGGCAGCAACTCGACACTCAGGCGTTGTTTGGGCAGCGGCAGGCCGGTGGTCAGCATCGCCGCGCTGGCGGGTTTCTGATGAAGCATGCAAAGGGCGAGCAGTCCGTCCAGTAAAGGATCGTCGTGCAACGCGCGTGGATCATGACTGAGTTGAACTCGACTGACTTCTGATTCCACGCTCGACACTCTTTGACAGTTGAAAAGGGATAACTCAATTCATCCCAGGCAGCTGGACCTTGGGCTTGACGTCGTTTTGCACAACGGATGCCAACGGTGCGACCACTCCCTGGCTTCTGAGCAACTCGCCCATGGTCGCCTTGATTCGGTACTGAGTAAATAACTGAATGTTTTTGATTTCAGCCAGACGCCGCGAAGCGGTGAACAACTCGTTTTCGCTGTCGAGCAAATCGAGCAGGGTACGTTCGCCGAGGCTGAACTGACGCTGGTAGGCGGTGCGCACCGAGGTGCTGTGGTCGACGTATTGCTGAGCGATCGGCACCTGGGCGTTAGCGTTGTTCAGGGCGTTCCAGGCCAGACCGAGTTCTTCGTTCAACTGGCGCAGGGCGTTGTTGCGGATGTCCAGCGCCTGGTTCGACAGGTACGACTTGGATTCCAGATCGGCCTTGTTGCTGCCACCGGAATAGAGGTTGAAGCGCATGCGGAGCATGGCTTGCCATTCGTTGTTGTGACCGTTCTGGCCGTCGAGGTCGTTGTCGGCTGTGCGGCCCAGCTCGGCGTCGAAACGTGGGTAGAAGGTCGATTTGGCGGTTTCGTATTGCTTCTCGGCGGCGGCGATGTCGGATTCGGCCGAACGCAGGATCGGGCTGTTTTCCAGCATCTGCTGCCGCGCTTCGTTGAGGTTGGCCGGCATCATTGCCATGAACGGCGCCGGCCGCTCGAGTTGATCGGGCATCTGGCCGACGGCGCTGAGGAAGTTGGTTTCCGAGTCGGCCAGATTGGTCTGCTCGGTGATCAGGTTGTTACGGGCCTGAGCCATTCGCGCTTCAGCCTGATCGAGATCGGCACCGCTGCCGACGCCGCGCTGGGTGCGCAACTGAATCTGGTCGTAGATGCGCTGGTGGCTCTTGAGATTTTCTTCGGCCAGACGCACGAACTCACGACGGGTCAGCACGTCCAGGTAGACCTGGGCGACGGTCAGCGCGGTGCGCTCGGAAGTGCCAAGCAACGAGTACGCACGCGAGTTAACGGTGGCTTGTTGACGCCCGACTTCGCTGGACGTCGCAAAACCGTCAAAGACCATTTGCGAGAGACGTAAACTTGACTCGCTACGGTTCAGGGTTTCGTAGTGGTTACCGGAATTGGCGCGGGTAGTAACGCTGTCGGTGCCTTCACGACCATAACCGCCGAGCAGATCGACCTTCGGCAGGTATCCACCTTTTGCCGCTCTTAATTGATAATCCGCAGCCAATCGACTGTTGACCCCTGCCTGGATTTCCGGATGGACATCCAGTGCCTGCTGCATGGCTTCTGGTAAGGATTGTGCTTGTACAAAAGAAGCGGCGAGAGCGAAGGGTAGGGCGAAAAGCAGGGGCGAACGCATGATAGGAATTTCCCAGAACTTCTTGTCTTGAATCACAGCAAAACGTGGCGCTGCGTCGGATGATGGCAACCAGATTGACCGTATGTCGGAAAGTTCAAAACAGGAACTGGATCACACGCTGAAGGACAGGTCGCCGCGGAAATATCAATGTGACATTAGTGGGGCGATTGTTTAGGATGGCACCCAGAAGGTCAATAGTTTGGCATAAAGTTAATAGCGAAAGAATATAGCCAAATTATTGACGATTAAATGCGTCAAACTTGTTTAGCAAATTTTTAAAGTACGTCCAGACTGAATCGGCGCCCATGCCCTCAGGTCCATGGAAGTCAACTGAACGTGACACCCCGGAGAGTCTTCAATGAGCAGTGTTGTTGCCATCGTCAAAAGCATTGTCGGTCAGGTATTCGTGGTGTCCCCAGAGGGCGTGCGTCGCGTACTCGTTGAAGGCGATCGCCTGTTCGTTGGCGACCAGATCGACACCGGCCTCTCCGGCGCCGTGTCGCTTGAATTGGCCGATGGCCGCACCCTCGATCTGGGCCGTGAGACTCAGTGGAGCGCCACCGCGCCCGACTCCAGCACTGACCTGGCTGAAGCCACCGCGCAGGCTGCGCCGTCGGTAGCCGAACTGCAGCAAGCCATCGCCGCCGGTGTCGACCCGACCACCGCCCTCGATGCCACCGCTGCCGGCCCGAGCGCCGCAGGCACGGGCGGTGCTGCTGGTGGCGGCCACAGCTTCGTCATGCTCGATGCCACCGCTGGCCGCGTTGACCCGACCATTGGTTTCCCGACCGCAGGGATCAACGCTGCCGGCCAGGCCGCGCAAAACATTACTGGCGGCCAGACCACCGACACCACCACCAACGCCCTGCGTGATTCGACACTGAGCCTCAGCGCCACGCCGTCCATCACCGAAGCCGGCGGCGTGCTGGTGTACACCGCGACCCTGACCCAGGCGCCGCTGACCGACCTGACCATCACCCTGTCCAATGGCGCGGTGATTGTGATTCCCGCAGGCGCAACCACCGGCACCGTCAACGTGCCGCTGGCGCCGAACGACACCGTTTACAACGACCCGACCCAGATCGACGTGACCGTCACCGGCACCACCGGCGGTAATGGCATCACCGTGACGCCGCCGACCACTCCGGCGACGACGCAGGTCACCGACACCATCGACACCACTACCGTCACCCTGACGACCGGGCCGAGTGTCACTGAAGGCGGGCAGATCACCTACACCGCGACCCTGACCAATCCGGCACAAACCCCGGTGACCGTCACCCTGTCGAACGGCTCGACCATCACCATTGGCGCAGGCCAGACCACCGGCACCGTCAACGTGCCGACACCGGCCAACGACGTCTATAACAACGGCAGCACCGTCACCACCACCATCACCGGTGCCAGCGGCGGCAACTTCGAAAACCTGGTGCCGAACCCGACACCAGCGGTGACGACCATCACCGATTCGATCGACACCACCAACCTGACCCTGACCGCCACCGGCACAGTGGTCGAGGGTGGCCAGATCACTTACACAGCGACCCTGACCAACCCGGCGCAGACGCCAGTAACCGTCACCCTGTCGAACGGTTCGACCATCACCATTGAAGCCGGCCAGACCACCGGCACCGTCAACGTGCCGACCGCGGCCAATGACGTCTACAACAATGGCGGCACCGTCAGCACCACCATTACTGGCGCTACCGGCGGCAACTTCGAAAGTCTGGTGCCGAACACAACGCCAGCCACCACCACGGTTACCGATTCGATCGACACAACCAGCGTCAGCCTCACCGCTACCGGTACAGTCGTAGAAGGCGGCCAGATCACTTACACCGCGACGCTGACCAATGCTGCGCAGACTCCGGTGACGATCACCCTGTCGAACGGCTCGACCATCACCATTGACGCCGGCCAGACTACCGGCAGCGTCAACGTGCCGACCGCGGCCAACGACGTTTACAACAATGGCAGCACCGTCAGCACCACCATCACCGGTGCTACCGGCGGCAATTTCGAAAATCTGGTGCCGAACACGACGCCAGCGACCACCACCATTACCGACTCGATCGACGACACCAACCTGTCGCTGACAGCGACCGGGACTGTGGCTGAAGGTGGCTCGATCGTTTACACCGCGACCCTGGCCAATCCTGCCGGCACGCCGGTGACCGTGACCCTGAGCAATGGTTCGGTGATCACCATTGATGCGGGCAAAACCACTGGCACCGTGACCGTTCCGGCGCCGGCCGACGACGTCTATAAAGACGCCGGCAAAGTCGAAGTCACCATCAAGGATGCGACTGGCGGCAACTTCGAGAATCTGGTGCCGAGCACTGTCCCGGCCGTGACCGAAGTGACCGACACCATCGACACCTCGACCGTGAAACTGACGGCTGATACCTCGGTTGCTGAAGGTGGCACCGTCACTTACACCGCCACGGTCGGTGCGCCGGTAACCGGCTCGCCTGTCATCGTTACCCTGGCCAACGGTCAGAGCATTACCATTGAAGTCGGTAAAACCACCGGCACCGTGACCACTACCGTCGCTAACGATGCGTTGACCGGCAATGCGCCGCTGACCAATTCGATCACTGGCGTTTCCGGTGGTAATTATGAAGATCTGGTGGCCGACAAAACCCCGGTTTCGACTACCGTGACTGACGTCACCGACACCACCAATCTGTCGCTGAGCGCCACCGGTTCTGTGGCTGAAGGTGGCCAGATCACTTACACCGCGACCCTGACCAACGCCGCAGGCTCGCCTGTTACCGTGACCCTGTCGAACGGTTCGGTGATCACCATCGAGGCGGGTAAAACCACTGGCACCGTGACTGTTCCTGCGCCCGCCGATGACGTCTACAAAGACGCGGGCAAAGTCGAAGTGACGATCAAGGATGCCAGCGGCGGCAACTTCGAAAACCTCGTTCCGAGCACCGTTCCAGCCGTTACCGAAGTCACTGACACCATCGACACGTCGACCGTGACGCTGACGGCTGACACCTCGGTCGCAGAAGGCGGCACCGTCACCTATACCGCCACTGTCGGCGCGCCAGTCACCGGTTCGCCTGTGGTCGTGACTCTGGCCAACGGTCAAAACATCACCATTGAGGTCGGCAAAACAACCGGCACCGTTACCACCACTGCACCGAATGACGCGTTGACCGGCCACGCGCCGATCACCAACGCAATCACGGGCGTGAGCGGCGGCAATTACGAAGATCTGGTAGCTGACAAAACCCCGGTCAGCACCACGGTCACCGACACCACTGACACCACCGACCTGACGCTGAGCGCGACGGGTACCGTGGCTGAAGGCGGCCAGATCACTTACACCGCGACCCTGACCAACGCCGCAGGCTCGCCTGTTACCGTGACCCTGTCGAACGGTTCGGTGATCACCATCGAGGCCGGCAAAACCACTGGCACCGTGACCGTTCCGGCGCCCGCCGATGACGTCTATAAAGACGCCGGCAAAGTCGAAGTGACGATCAAGGATGCCACCGGCGGCAACTTCGAGAACCTGGTGCCGAGCACCGTTCCGGCCGTCACCGACGTGACCGATACCGTCGATACCACTACGGTCAAACTGACCGCCACCGAATCGGCTGCTGAAGGTGGCACCGTCACCTATACCGCCACTGTCGGCGCGCCAGTCACCGGTTCGCCTGTGGTCGTGACCCTGGCCAATGGTCAGAACATCACCATCGAAGTCGGTAAAACCACCGGCACCGTGACCTTCACCGCACCGAACGATGCGCTGACCGGCCACGCGCCGCTCACCAACGCGATCACCGACGTAACCGGCGGCAACTTCGAAAATCTGGTGGCGGACAAAACGCCGGTCAGCACCACCGTGACCGACACCGTCGACACCACCAACCTGTCGCTCAGCGCGACCGGTTCTGTGGCTGAGGGCGGCTCGATCATCTACACCGCCACATTGACCAACGCTGCTGGCTCGCCAGTGACCGTGACGCTGAGCAACGGCGCCGTGATCACCATCGAGGCCGGCAAAACCACCGGCACCGTGACCGTTCCAGCACCAGCAGACGACGTCTACAAAGACGCTGGCAAGGTCGAAGCGACGATCTCCACCGCTACCGGTGGCAACTTCGAAAATCTGGTGCCGAGCACTGTTCCGGCCGTGACCGAAGTCACCGACACCATCGACACCTCGACCGTCAAACTAACGGCCGATACCTCCGT
>NZ_JAMDGW010000005.1:0-27199 GCF_028656995.1 Pseudomonas sp. TNT2022 ID642
ACCAAGCCGTCAAAGCGCAGGCCACCCCCCCCGCCACCGGTGGCAACTTCAAAAATCTGGTGCCGAGCACTGTTCCGGCCGTGACCGAAGTCACCGACACCATCGACACCTCGACCGTCAAACTAACGGCCGATACCTCCGTAGCCGAAGGCGGCACCGTCACTTACACCGCCACTGTCGGCGCTCCAGTCACCGGCTCGCCGGTTGTCGTCACCCTGACAAACGGTCAGACGATCACCATCGGCGTCGGCCAGACCACCGGCACCGCGACCACCACGGCGCCAAACGACGCATTGACCGGCCACGCGCCGATCACCAATGCGATCACTGAGGTCAGCGGCGGCAATTACGAAAATCTGGTGGCTGACAAAACGCCGGTTTCGACCAATGTCACTGACACCGTCGACACCACCAATCTGTCGCTCAGCGCTACAGGGACCGTCACAGAAGGCGGTTCGATCGTTTACACCGCAACCTTGACCAACGCCGCAGGCTCACCAGTCACCGTGACCCTGTCCAACGGCGCCGTGATCACCATCGAGGCCGGCAAAACCACTGGCACCGTGACCGTTCCAGCACCGGCTGACGACGTATACAAAGACGCCGGCACCGTTCAGGCAACCATCAGCAATGCCACCGGTGGCAACTTCGAAAACCTCGTGCCGAGCACTGTTCCGGCTGTGACCGAAGTCACCGACACCATCGACACCACCACCGTCAAACTGACCGCCACCGAGTCGGCAGCTGAAGGCGGTAATGTCGTCTACACCGCGACTGTCGGCGCGCCAGTCACCGGTTCGCCGGTTGTCGTGACCCTGGCCAACGGTCAGACCATTACCATCGGCGTCGGCCAGACCACCGGCACCGCCACCACCACCGCGCCGAACGATGCATTGACCGGCCACGCGCCGATCACCAATGCGATCACCGGCGTTACCGGCGGCAATTACGAAAACCTGGTGGCCGACAAGACCCCGGTTTCAACCACTGTCACCGATACCGTCGACACCACTAACCTGTCGCTGAGCGCGACGGGTTCGGTTGCTGAAGGTGGTTCGATTGTTTACACCGCAACCCTGACCAACGCGGCTGGCTCGCCAGTTACCGTGACTTTGTCGAACGGCGCGGTAATCACCATCGAAGCAGGCAAAACCACAGGCACTGTGACCGTTCCAGCTCCGGCCGATGACGTTTACAAAGACGCGGGCAAAGTTGAAGCGACGATTTCGACTGCCACCGGTGGCAACTTCGAAAACCTCGTGCCGAGCACTGTTCCGGCTGTGACCGAAGTCACCGACACCATAGACACCTCGACCGTCAAACTGACGGCCGATACCTCCGTGGCCGAAGGCGGCACCGTCACTTACACCGCCACTGTGGGCGCTCCAGTGACCGGCTCGCCAGTCGTGGTGACCTTGGCCAACGGCCAGAACATCACCATCGAAGTCGGCAAAACCACCGGCACCGTGACCATCACTGCACCGAACGATGCGCTGACCGGTCAGGCGCCACTGACCAACTCGATCACCGGCGTTACCGGCGGCAATTACGAAAACCTGGTGGCCGACAAGACCCCGGTTTCAACCACTGTCACCGATACCGTCGACACCACTAACCTGTCGCTGAGCGCGACGGGTTCGGTTGCTGAAGGTGGTTCGATTGTTTACACCGCAACCCTGACCAACGCGGCTGACTCGCCAGTTACCGTGACCCTGTCGAACGGCGCCGTGATCACCATTGAGGCGGGCAAAACCACTGGCACCGTCACCGTCGCTGCGCCAGCGGATGATGTTTACAAAGATGCAGGCCAAGTCGAAGCAACCATTTCGACCGCGACTGGTGGCAACTTCGAGAATCTGGTGCCAAGCACCGTGCCGGCCGTGACCAATGTCACCGACACCATCGACACCACCACCGTAAAACTCACCGCCACCGAGTCGACAGCTGAGGGTGGCAACGTCACCTACACCGCGACTGTCGGCGCGCCAGTCACCGGCTCGCCGGTTGTCGTAACATTGGCCAACGGTCAGACGATCACCATCGGCGTCGGCCAGACCACCGGCACCGCGACCACCACGGCGCCAAACGACGCATTGACTGGCCACGCGCCGCTGACCAACGCGATTACCGACGTAACAGGTGGCAACTTCGAGAACCTGGTGGCCGACAAGACCCCGGTCAGCACCAACGTGACCGACACCGTCGACACCACCAATCTGTCGCTCAGCGCTACCAATTCGGTCGCTGAAGGCGGTTCGATTGTTTATACCGCGACCCTGACCAACGCCGCTGGCTCGCCGGTCACCGTGACGCTGTCCAACGGCGCCGTGATCACCATCGAGGCGGGCAAAACCACCGGCACCGTGACCGTTCCAGCCCCGGCTGACGACGTCTACAAAGACGCCGGCACCGTGCAGGCGACCATCAGCACGGCTACCGGTGGCAACTTCGAAAACCTGGTGCCGAGCACGACGCCGGCTGTGACCAGCGTCACCGACACCATCGACACCACCACCGTGAAACTGACGGCCACCGAGTCGGCGGCTGAGGGTGGCAACGTCGTTTACACCGCAACTGTTGGCGCGCCAGTGACGGGCTCGCCAGTCGTGGTAACCCTGTCGAACGGTCAGACCATCACCATCGGTGTTGGCCAGACCACCGGAACCGCGACCACTACTGCGCCAAACGACGTGTTGACCGGCCATGCACCGCTGACCAACGCGATCACCGACGTGACCGGCGGTAACTTCGAAAACCTCGTGGCTGACAAAACGCCGGTCAGCACGAACGTGACCGACACTGTCGACACCACCAATCTGTCACTGAGCGCGACGAACTCGGTCGCTGAAGGTGGCTCGATCGTCTACACCGCAACATTGACCAACGCCGCCGGTTCACCAGTGACCGTGACGCTGAGCAACGGCGCCGTGATCACCATCGACGCCGGCAAAACCAGCGGCACCGTGACCGTTCCCGCACCGGCCGACGACGTCTACAAAGACGCCGGCACCGTGCAGGCGACAATCAGTACCGCCACTGGTGGCAACTTCGAAAACCTGGTGCCGAGTACGACTCCGGCTATCACCAGCGTCACTGATACCATCGACACCACCACCGTAAAACTCACTGCAACCACAACTGCAGCCGAGGGCGGCAACGTTGTCTACACCGCGACTGTTGGTGCTCCGGTAACAGGTACGCCTGTGGTTGTGAACCTGGCAAACGGTCAGACCATCACCATTGGTGTTGGCCAGACTACGGGGACTGCAACCACTACCGCACCAAACGACGTATTGACCGGCCATGCACCGCTGACCAACTCGATCACCAACGTCACTGGCGGCAACTACGAAAATCTCGTAGCCGACAAGACGCCGGTTTCGACCAACGTCACTGACACCGTCGACACCACCAATCTGTCGCTGTCCGCGACCGGCACCGTGGCCGAAGGCGGCTCGATCGTTTACACCGCGACATTGACCAACGCCGCTGGCTCGCCAGTGACCGTCACCCTGTCGAACGGGGCCGTGATCACCATCGACGCCGGCAAAACCAGCGGCACCGTGACCGTTCCAGCGCCAGCCGACGACGTCTACAAAGACGCCGGCACCGTGCAGGCCTCAATCAGCAACGCCACCGGTGGCAACTTCGAAAATCTGGTACCAAGCACGACTCCGGCTATCACCAGCGTCACCGATACCATCGACACCACCACCGTGAAACTGACGGCAACGGCCACTGCGGCAGAGGGCGGTAACGTCGTCTACACCGCGACCGTCGGTGCTCCAGTGACGGGCTCGCCGGTTGTGGTAACCCTGTCGAACGGTCAGACCATCACCATCGGCGTTGGCCAGACCACCGGCACCGCGACCACCACTGCACCGAACGATGCGTTGACTGGTCACGCACCGCTGACCAATTCGATCACCAACGTCACGGGCGGCAACTACGAAAACCTCGTAGCCGACAAAACCCCGGTCAGCACCGCCGTGACCGACACCGTCGACACCACCAACCTGGCGCTCAGTGCGACCGGTTCTGTGGCTGAAGGCGGGTCGATTGTTTACACCGCCACGCTGACCAACGCCGCAGGTTCGCCTGTGACCGTGACCCTGTCGAACGGCGCAGTGATCACTATCGAGGCCGGCAAAACCACCGGCACCGTGACTGTTCCGGCACCGGCTGACGACGTCTATAAAGACGCTGGCACTGTCCAGGCAACGATCAGCACCGCCACCGGTGGCAACTTCGAAAACCTCGTCACCAGCACTGCTCCGGCCGTCACCAGCGTCACTGATACCATCGATACGACTACCGTGAAGCTGACCGCAACCGGTACAGCGGCTGAAGGCGGCAACGTCGTCTACACCGCCACCGTCGGCGCAGCCGTGACCGGCGCGCCTGTTGTCGTGACCCTGGCCAACGGTCAGACCATCACCATCGACATCGGCAAAACCACCGGCACCGTGACCACCACCGCACCGAACGATGCGTTGACTGGTCACGCACCGCTGACCAACTCGATTACCAACGTAACGGGCGGCAACTACGAAAATCTGGTGGCCGACAAGACCCCGGTCAGCACCACCGTGACCGACACCGTCGACACCACCAACCTGACGCTGTCCGCGACCGGCACCGTGGCCGAAGGTGGCCAGATCACCTACACCGCGACCCTGACCAATGCCGCCGGCTCGCCAGTCACCGTAACCCTGAGCAACGGCTCGGTGATCACCATCGACGCGGGCAAAACCAGCGGCACCGTGACCGTTCCAGCACCAGCTGACGACGTCTACAAAGACGCCGGCACCGTGCAGGCGACCATCACCGGCACCAATGGCGGCGGCTTCGAAAACCTCGTGACCAACACCACGCCAGCCGTGACCAACGTCACCGACACTATCGACACCACCACCGTCAGCATCACCGGCAGCAGCTCGGTGACCGAAGGCCAGACCGCCAGCTACACGGTCAGCCTGAACCACCCGGCGCAAACCGAAGTGACCCTGAAAATCGTCTACAGCGGTACCGCCGCCGACGGTTCGGACTTCACCGGCGTGTACACCGTGAAGATCCCGGCAGGTGCGAGCAGCGCGCAGTTCAACGTCGCCACCATCGATGACAAGATCACCGAGGGCACCGAGAACTTCGTGGTCAAGATCGATTCGGCCACCGGCGGCAACTTCGAGAACCTCGCGGTCAGCAGCACCAACGGCAGCGTCAGCACCTCGATCATCGACAACGATGCGCCACCCGTGCTCGACCTCGATGCCAACAACTCCAGCGGCGCCACCGGTGCCGACTACAAGGTGACCTTCACCGAAAACACCCCGGGCGCGGGCGTATCGATTGCCGACACCGACATCAGCATCACCGACCCGGACAGCACCATGCTCACCGGTGCCACTGTGGTTCTGACCAACCGTCAGGACGGCGATGCGCTGAACCTCGGCAACAGCGTCAACGGCATCACCATCAATGCCAACAGCACCAACGGCACCGTCACACTGACGCTGTCCGGCAATGCGACGCTGGCCGACTACATGCAGGCCATCAAGAACATCAGCTTCACCAACGGCAGCGAAAACCCGAGCACCGTACCGCGCATCATCACGGTGACCGTGACCGACGGCGGCAATTACTCCAACACCGCGACCACCACGGTCAACGTGGTGGCGGTCAACGACGCTCCGGTTGCTGCACCGAGCAATGTCACCGGCACCGAAGACACCCCGCTGGTGCTCGGCTGGTCGACTTTCGGTGTGACCGACGTCGACAGCCCGGCCAGCAGCCTCGGCATCAAAATCACCCAATTGCCGGGCGAAGGCAAACTGCAGTATCTGGACGGTTCGACCTGGAAAGACGTCGCCAACAACCAGACCTTCAGCAAGGCTGACATCGACGCGGGCAAGCTGCGCTTCCTGCCGGATGCCAACGAGTCGGGTGTCAACGGTTACGGCGGCACCGGCCTGGGCAACAACCAGGCGGACTACGCACAGATCAAATTCCAGCCAACCGACGGCCAACTGCTGGGCAACACCGGCACCGTGAAGATCGACATCACGCCAGTGGCGGATGCGCCGACCGTGAGCGTGGCCGACAACAGCGTGAAGTCCACCGGGCTGATCAAGGAAGTCTGGACCGGCCTGGCGGGTCTGGGCACCAACGGCAATGGCGCGGATTCGACCACGTTGAAAAACGTCATCGACGGCGCCGGCACTCCGAACACCAGCACCAATGTGAACAACGTGCAGTCCGACGGCAGCGTGACCGCCGGTACGGCTTCGAAGACGTCGGGCCTGATTTATCTGGAAGCCGGCAAGACCTACACCTTCAGCGGCATTGCCGATGACAGCTTGCTGATCACGATTGGTGGCAAGAGTGTGGCTTCGGGTACCTGGGGCGCAGGCGGCGCCATCAATGGCTCGTTCACCCCGACCACCAGCGGCTACTACACCCTGGACATCTACCACCACAACCAGAGCGGCCCGGGCAGCTACGACGTCAACCTGTCGGTCAACGGCAGCACGCCGATCGACCTGAGCAGCGCCGGCGTGCCGATCTACACCGGCGTGCAGGATCTGATCAACTCGGGCGTGACCGTCTCCGATCTGCACGGCAGCAACGGCGAAGGCTATTACGACGGCTACAAACTCAACACCGGCGCCGAAGGCACCACGGTGAAGCTCTCGGCGATCACCACCGCCCTGACCGACACCGACGGCTCGGAAACCCTGAGCGTGAAGATCAGCGGCGCACCAGTTGGCTCGGTGCTCAGCGATGGCGCGGGCCATACCTTCACCGTCACCGCCAGCAGCGGCGACGCCAACGTCACCGGCTGGAACCTCGGCAGCCTCACCGTGACCCCGCCGCCGTACTACAACGGCCAGTTCAACCTGACCGTGACCTCGACCTCCACCGAAATGGTCGGCGGTTCGGCGAGCAGCACGGCGACCATTCCGGTCACCGTGGTGCCGGCGGTCTACAACGCCATTGTCGCCACGTCGGCCGATGACACCGTCAGCGGCACCGATGGCAACGACATCATGGTCGCCGACATCGGCGGCCTGACCGTGGTCCCGGGCACCAACTACAACATCGCGTTCATGGTCGACAGCTCCGGCAGTATGAGCAGCTCGTCGATCAATGCGGCCAAGGATTCGCTGACCTCGGTGTTCAACACCCTCAAGCAGAGCCTGGGCGGCAGCAACTCGGGGACGGTGAACATCTTCCTGGTGGACTTCGATACCCAGGTCAACAAGTCGGTGTCGGTGAACCTCAACGACCCGAATGCGCTGACCCTGCTCAAATCCGTACTCGACTCGATGAGCTCCGGCGGCGGCACCAACTATGAGGACGTGTTCAAAACCACGGCCAACTGGTTCCAGAGTGCCGACGCTGTGGCCAACACCGGGGCGAAGAACCTCACGTACTTCATCACCGACGGCCAGCCGACCTACTACCAGAGCGGCGAGCAGACCAACCCGACGCTGTACGGCAGCGTGAAGTTCGACAGCGTGGTGACCACCAGCAACTACAAGCTGGGCGACACCTTCAGCACCTATATCGACAACACGCATTACCTGAGCATCAACGCCAGCGGTTTTGCCCAGTTGCAGACCTACACGGCCCGTTATGGCTGGAGCACCACCAATCTGGGCACCGTTCACGCGCAGGGCGACGGCACTTACGAGTTGTCGAGTCTGGCCGGTAGCGGCAGCAGCACCACCTCGACCACCACCGACAACTCGACCAGCAGCTTCGCGTTGCTCAGTGGCCTGTCGAATGTCGAGGCCATCGGCCTGAACAGCGGCGTCAGCCTCAACGATCTGAAACCTTACGATTCGGATAAAACGCCGCAAACCAACATTGATCCGAAGGATCTGGCCAACTCGATCATCGGCCACACCGAAGCGACGCTGCCGGGCAATGACACCGTCAGCGGTGGCGACGGCAACGACATCCTGTTCGGCGACCTGGTGAGTTTCAACGGCATTGCCGGCGAGGGTTATCAGGCGATGCAGGCGTTCGTTGCCAAGGAAACCGGGGTTGACGTCAGCAAAGTCACCACCAGCAACGTGCACCAATACATCACCGAGCACTATCAGGCGTTCGATGTGTCCGGCGCGCATGACGGTAACGACACGCTGTTGGGTGGCGCGGGCAATGACATCCTCTTCGGCTCGGGCGGCAACGACTTGCTCGATGGCGGCAAAGGCAATGACATCCTGCTCGGCGGCACCGGCAACGACACGCTGATCGGCGGTCAGGGCAACGACATCCTGATCGGTGGTTCGGGTGCCGACACCTTCGTCTGGAAGGCGGGCGATACCGGCAACGACGTGATCAAGGACTTCAAGGCCAGCGAAGGTGACCGCATCGATCTGCGTGATTTGTTGCAGGGCGAGACCGGTAGCACCATCGATAACTTCCTGAAGATCACCACGGTCGATGGCACGTCGTCGCTGCAAGTCAGCTCGGCGGGCAAGTTCAATTCGGGCGACGCCGCTGCGGCAACCCCGGATGTGACGATCAAACTGGAAGGCAACAACTGGTCGAGCGCCAACATTCACAACCTGATTGCCGGCAGCGATCCGACTATCAAGGTCGACCACAACAACAGCTGATGCGTGAACAAAACGGCCGCCCCATTTGGGGCGGCCGTCACGTTTGTGCGGTCCGGACCGGTGACGATTGCGTCGCCGCCCCGCATACTCGCGCGCAGTTGGCTATGCTGCTGACAGCATGACGCTGGTTCATTTCTGAGGGATGCTCAATGTTTTACGTGCAACGCGATGCGCAAGGTCTGTTGATTCGCGTGGAAGCCGCGGCCTACGCCGAGGCCACGGAAACGCTGCCGGCCGACAGCCATGAAATCCAGGCCTGGTTCGCCAATGAAGTGGTGGAAACCAGCCTGAAACAGCTCAAGCAGAGCGACTTTGAAATGATTCGGGTACTCGACGACCTGATTCAGGTGCTGACCCAGAAAGGCGTGATCCGCGTCACCGACCTGCCACCGGCGGCCCAGGCCAAACTGATGGACCGGACCCAGGCGCGGGAAGCGTTGGGCGGGTTGAGTCAGTTGATCGACGAGGATGAGGGCGGGTTGATCTGATCCACCCGGTATCAAAAGCCTACCCTCACCCCAACCCTCTCCCAGGGGGAGAGGGAGCTGACCGAGGTGTCTGGCGGTATACATCGACCTGAAAAACCGGGTCGATTATGGATTCAGCGCAGCTCTTTCACGTCGGCGTATTACATCAATATCCCACGGTCAGTCCCCTCTCCCCCTGGGAGAGGGCTAGGGTGAGGGTTGCTTTTGCAATGACTCACCGCCAAGGCTTCGGCTCACCCAACAACTGCCCCTGAACCCCATACAAACCCATCTCGCGAATCACCGCCAGCTCCCCTTGCGTCTCGACCCGCTCGGCAATCAGCGGCAGATCAATGCTGTGCGCCGCGCGCTGGATCGCCTCAATGAACAGACGCTTGTCACTCTCCTGATCGATCGCACGAATGTAACTGCCATCGATCTTCAAGTACGCCAGCCCCAGCCGCGCCAGGTTGCCGATCATGCTGAAGCGCCCACCAAAACGTTGCAGACTCAGCGAGAACCCGAGTTCACGCAGGCGCCGGGTCAACTGCTCCAGCACCGCCTGCTCCGGCAATTGCTCCTCACCGATTTCCAGGGTCAGGCGCTCGCCGAGGTTGGAATGCGCGCGCAAAATCTCGAAGACTTTGTTCAACGCCTGCGGATCGGCCAGGGTCGCCGAAGACAGGTTCAGCGCCAGCGAATCTTCATGCTCTTTCATCTGCTCCAGCACGCGCTCAAGCATCAGGCGATCCAGCCGCGCGGTCCAGCCAAAGCGCTCCAGCCACGGCAGGAAGCGCCCGGCCGGAATGGTCTGGCCCTGATCATCGAGCAAGCGCGAGAGCACTTTGTAATGCAGCACCAGTTGCGTGTCGGCGGCAGCCACCACCGGCTGGAAATACAGCTCGAAACGCTGCTGACTCAAGGCCTGATCGAGCAAGCGATGCCAGGCATGGTGATCGTCGCCGACATCCGCCGTCAGGCCCTGATCGATACAGGCCCAGTTCTGCTCGCCCTGCCCTTCGGCCTGCGCCAGCGCCTGATCACCGAGGGTCAGCACCTGTTGCGGCGAATCGCCGTGGGTGAACGGCGCCAGGCCGATCGACGCCACCGCAGCGACGTCGGTCGCGCCAGTGGCATGCAGACTGCTCAAGGCATTGTCGAGGTTCTGCGCCAGTTGCAGCGCTTCTTCACGAACCAGCCCCGGCGCCAGCACAGCGAACTCACCGCCACGAATACGGGTGACGAGATTCTGGGTTTCCGGGTACTTGGCGCATTCGCGAGACAACTGTTCGCCGACTGCTTTCAACAATTCATCGGTGCGCTGACCGCCCAGACGCTGGTTGAGCCCGGCCAGATCCTTGACCCGCAACAGCAGCAAGTAACCCGAACTGGCCTGCTCCGGATTGCTCACCCGATTGTTCAACTGCATCTCGAAATAACGCCGGTTGGCCAACCCCGTCAGGTTGTCCTGATAAGACTCGGCACGCAGTTTTTCACTGCGCTCGGCCTGTTCCTGAAACAGCGCCTTGAGCTTCTCGACCATCTGGTTCATCGCCTGCACCACACGGCGCAGTTCAGGCGTGCGCGGCAATTCCGGCAGGCTGAGGAATTCGCGGCGGGCGATGGCATGGGATTGCTTGACCATGTAATCCAGCGGCTTCAACTGCCGACGCAGCAGCAACGCACCAAGCACCGCACTGAGCGCACCGCAGATCAGCAGCCAGCCAAGGCTGCCCAACGCGCTCTGCCACAGCTTGGCCACCGCGAACATCGGATGGCTGACAACCTCGACCCGCGCCGCCTGCTCCCAGCCACGGCTGACCAGCGCATCGCCACCGGCTGGCTCCAGGCCGATCAGTTTGACGAACCAGTCCGGCACATTGCTGACCGCCGGAATGCCGTTGCGCTCGACAATGGTCTGATCGGTCTTCAGATCGACCACGCGGATGCTCGCATAGTAGCCACTGTCGAAAATCGAGCTGACCAGCAGCTCGACCATCGCCGGGTCGTCGATATTCGGCGTCAGCGACAAGGCCAGCGCCGTCGCAGCGTCCTGGGCGTGGGAACGCAACTGGTTGACGTACTGGGTGCGCGAGCTCTCCAGACTGACCATGAAGCTGCCGGTGAAGGCAACCACCAGGAACAGACAGATAGCGATCAACAGCTGTTTGAACAAAGACATCTGAGCGCGTGCTCCTAGTTAGTCGTCTCGACCGGAAAACCTTCGGCCTGCATTTTCTTCAACACATCCTGCCAGCGCGACAGGCGTTTGGTGTCACCGACCTTCTTGTTGCCCTTGGCGCCTGGCAGGTACAACCCTTCAGCATTGAAAGAGTAGACCGGCAGCAAATCAGTTCGCTGCGACGCCGGCTGGATCGGGTCGATCAGGCTGTCGAGCACCAGCGGCATGGCATCGGGGGTGGCATAGTAAGTCAGGACCATATGCGCGCGGTTCTGGCGCAACGCTTTGACATAGGTGATGCGCAGCTTGTCACTGGAAACCCCGAGGTGGCGCAGGCTGAAATACTTGGCGATCGCATAGTCTTCGCAGTCGCCAGCGCCCTTCCACAGCGCCTCGATCGGCGTTTCCCAGTAATCGACCTCGTGCCACAGGTCGATGTCCTCGACGTAGCGCACCTGTTTGTTGAAGAACAGGTTCACCACTTTGAGCTTTTCCATCTCGCTGACTTGCTTCTGCGTAGCCAACAGATTCTGCCAGGCATCGATACGCTGTTGCCCGGCACCCAGCGGCCCGTAAAGTGCCGTGGCTTTGCGGCTGATCGTGGAAAAATCCCAATCGGCATGCAGACCGCCCAGCATGACGCCGGCCAGCAGCAGTGCGCAGCCTAGCCAGCGCAGTGTCCGGGGGATCGCGAAACATACCGCCACAGCAGGATTCCGGGGGGCAGGAAGGAAAGCGTTTGATGGTGAAGCTTAGCCGGCGAAAAAACAATGGCACCATGAGATCATCGCCGGCGCGCTAAACTTCAGTTGCCAGCGCATTGTTTTACAAGGTTTGACAACCTGTAGAGCAATCACTAGTGTCATTTGGATCCAAATCAGGCCGACATACAGGGTGCGTAGTCGTGACACAGAAGCCCAAACCGCTGCATAGCATTAAAGTCGATGGACCGATTCCTGCGCATCTGGCCCGGTCGGTGATCGAAGAAACCCTGCGCTCGGCGATCCTCGATGGTCGTCTGCCCTGCGGCACGGCGCTGCGCCAGCAGGATCTGGCCGACCTGTTCGGCGTCAGTCGCATGCCGGTGCGCGAAGCCTTGCGCCAACTCGAAGCCCAAGAGCTGCTGAGCGTGACCGCGCACAAAGGCGCGGTGGTCGCGCCATTGATTCAAGGCGATGCCACCGAGACCTACGAACTGCGCATCCTCCTCGAGTCCGAAGCCATGCGGCAGTCGATTCCGCTGCTGACCTCGGCCGATCACACACGCGCCGCCGGTTACATCGAAGAGCTGGAAGCGCAACACGACTACACGGAAATCGGCCGGCTCAACCGTTTGTTCCACATGGCCCTGTACTGCAAAGCGCCCAATAAACGCTTGCTGCGACTGGTCGAAGACGGGCTCAACGAGGAAGAGCGTTTTCTGCGCTTCAACCTTGAAGCCATGGGCTTGGGCAAATTGTCCCAGGACGATCACCGCGCGATGCTACAAGCCGTCCGTGAGCGTGATATTGAATTGTCGATCAACCTCCTCGAGCAGCACCTTAATCGGGGTGTCGAGGTGATTACCCGCTATCTGGCTACCCCCGCCGCGCAAAGCCGCAAAGCCGCGCGCTGAGCGCGCTCTATCCCCCGCGAATCACCCACTTACAAATCCCCAAGCGATCCGCCAGCCCTCTGCTGGGCGGATCCGCCTGCCCGCTCTAACCTCCCTGCGCCGTTCAGCCCGGAATTTGCACCTTGCCGGTGACGAATCGGTAATAGCCGTGGCGCTGATTTACCCGCACTCTTGAACGGCCAACCCCATAAAGAACGGGCGACGCGCCGCACCGACGGCGCAGTCCCCGCACCAGGAACCTACGGAAGGAGCCTTGCCACGGGAAAAAGGAAGTCATGGCGCGGGGTCACGGCCAACTTCCGCCCCTTTTAAATCATTCAACTCTTATTACTGGAAAGTTGCTTCGAGTGAGGCATTCACTCTTGTCGATCAATTTTGGCCATTATTCGCCGAAAGGAGCAACTACGCCCAAATAAAACTTCAGCCAAAAGTTTTATCGAAACTACTCAACTTCAAAAAACAGCAAACTTAAAATAATTAAAAATGTACTTGTTAAATACTTTGTCGGTGTATTAGTTTTTCCTCGCCAAGTTTGAACTTCGCCCTTCACTTCGGCACCCGCCCAATGCCTGCGTTACATCAGCAGCGCCTTATGGGCAGACATGAAGCCATGTCACAGATATATCCGGTCCGCACTTACCTATCAGGAAGGAAGGCTGTCGTCCGCCGACAGAAAACAAGTAAGTCGTAGTTTCACAGATTGCGCAGTTACCCGAGCAGTTCCATTTCATATCAACGATAAAGGACATCATGATGCCCACCAAGAACCAACTCGCCCTGAAGAAAGCAGAACTTAGTATTCACCCGATCTTTTCCGAGATCACTTCGTTATCGGTCTTGCGTCGCTTTATGGAAACCCACGTGTTTGCCGTGTGGGATTTCATGTCGCTGACCAAACGCCTGCAGCAGGAACTGACCTGCACGCGGTTGCCTTGGCTACCGCCGCGTGACCCTCACGCCGCCCGGTTGATCAACGAGATCGTTCTGGGTGAGGAATCGGATGATCGCCTGACCGAGGGTCATTACAGCCATTTCGAGTTGTACCTGGATGCGATGCGTGAAATCGGCGCCAGTACCACGGCCGTGGAGCGTTTTGTCGCCCTGCAACAGGAAGGCGTGAGCTATGACGTCGCGCTGCAAAGCGTCGAGGTTGATCCGGCCGCCGCGCAGTTTGTCCGTGACACCTTGCGCATCGCCCTGCATGCACCGGGACACAGCGTGGCGGCGGCGTTTCTGCATGGTCGCGAGAGCGTAATCCCAACCATGTTCCAGCGCATTCTTGACGACTGGGGCATCGGCATCGAACAGGCGCCGACCTTCCGCTATTACCTGGAGCGCCACATCGAGGTCGACTCCGAAGATCACGGCCCGGCAGCAGAACACCTGCTCGAGCGTCTGGTCGACGGCGATCCGCAGCGCGAGGCCGAGGTCTACGCCAGCGCCATCGCCGCCGTGGAGAGTCGCATCGCCCTGTGGGACGGCCTGCGCCTGAGCATGCGCGAACCGTTGGCGGAGGTGGCCCAATGAACGCCACCGACTATCAATCCTTTGCCGACGCCTGGGAGAACCGCGCCACCATCCGCACTCGCCCGCGGCGCGTGCTCGAAGACGACGAGCGCCTGATCTATCCACTCAGCCGCCAGCCGCTGGTGCTCAGCGAAACCTTCTTGCGCGAGTGCCCGCAACAACGTGATTTCGCCTTGGTGCAGACGCTGTACAAATTCATCAACGACGTGGTGATTTTCGAGACCGAGATCGTCGACAAGACTGCGCGCAGCATCGCCAAGAATCGCTTCGCCGTGGCGTTCCCGTTTGCCTGTCGTTACGACGCGATGACCGTTGTAGTCGATGAGGATTACCACGCGCTGGTGGCGATGGATTTCATGCAACAAACGGTGGCGATGACCGGCATCGAGCCGATTCAGTTGCCCGATGAAATCGAGTTGAGCCGGGCGATTCCTGCGGCTGTAGCGCTGGCACCGGAGCACCTGCGCAGCGCGGTGGAATTGATCTGCGTGGCCATCGCCGAAAACACCGTAACCGGCGATGTCGCGGCGTTCGCCCGCGACGACACGGTGAAGCCGTCGATCAAAGGCCTGATGGCCGATCACTTGCTCGACGAAGGTCGTCATTCAAGCTTCTGGGCGCGGATGGTGCGTATCTATTGGCACACCGCCAGCGCGGCGGATCGCGAAACCATCGCGCAGATTCTGCCGGTGTTCATCGGCCACTACCTGACCAACGACATCCAGAAAGCCTTCGACCTGCGCCTGATCGACGCGCTGCCGCTCAGCGAGACCACGCGCCGTTCGCTCAGGGACGAAATGGCCGGGCTCGCGTTCCCGATCAATCGCCACCATCCGCTGGTGGGCAACATCGTCAAGTTCTTCCACAACAGCTCGCTGCTCGACACGCCCTGCGTGCAGCACGCGCTGCGCGATTACCTGGTTTGATGAGGAGGCCGACATGAAACGTCTCGACATTTTGCTGATTGGCGCCAGCCAGGCCATGACCGGCCTGGCGCAGGAACTGGAACAACACGGCCACTCCTTGCAGCGCAGCGGCGTTGCGGCATCGACGGTGGATTTGATCATCGACGATGGCTTTATTGGCGCTGGCGACTTCTGCGCTATCCCGCATTTGCATCTGCGTTTGGGTGTTGGCCTGCAGAGCCTTGGCGGTTTGCCGTCACTCGATTTGCTGTGCTTCCTAGGCTCGTCACTGATCAGCCGCGTGCCGATTGCCGATGAACCATCGGGAAACGGCCAGGCGTTGCGACAGCGGGTGCTGGCGCAGGTGGTGGACGAAGTGGCGCTGCTGGTCAGCCGCTTCTCCCGCGATGCGGGTTATCTGCAGCAAGCCGCTACGGTGACGGCGCCAGATTTCGATCGGATGGAAAACCTGTTGTTTCTCGACAGCCTGGCTTACGTCCATCAGCACAACGACACCGCGAATGTGGCGCTGCTGAAACAGGCGCAAGTGCCAGTCATCGAGCGTCTGCAACAGAGCTTGATTCGCCACGCCGAACGCCCGGCGCTGCACCTTGCGGAACAGTCGCTCAGCTACCGCCAGTTGCACGCCCACAGTCGTGCGATTCAACAGCAATTGCTGCCTTTGCTCGAGCAACATCCGCAACCATGGGTGGTCGGTATCTGCCTGCCGAAAAGCCCGGCGCTGTTTGCCTCGATTCTGGCAATCCTCGGCAGCGGCGCGGTGTACCTGCCGCTGGAGCCGAGTCATCCGTTACAGCGTCAGCAATACATTCTGCAAAACGCTGGCGCGTTGCTGTTGCTGCATGACGGCGAGCATCCGCTCAGCGCCACCATGACGGGGCTGGATGTCAGTCGTATCGACAGCGCCGAGGCAGATCTCAGTCAGCCTTTGATGCGTCAGCGCCCCGCCCTCGATGCGCCATGCATGGCGCTCTATACCTCGGGCACCACCGGGCATCCAAAGGGCGTATTGCTCAGCCAGACCAACCTCGCGCACTTCACCGCGTGGTACGCCGATTACGTGCAGTTGCTGGCCGAGAGTCGGGTCTTGCAGTTCTCTTCGCTGAGCTTCGATTCGTCACTGATCGATATCTTCCCGACCTTGCTTGAAGGCGCCGAACTGGTGGTGCCCGACGACACGCAACGGCGCGATCCGCTGCAACTGGTTGCGCTGATTCGTCGCCGGCAATTGACTCACGCCTTCCTGCCACCGGCACTGTTGAGCATCCTGCCGCTGGAGCAACTGGAAGGCGTGCAAGTGATGACCGGCGGCGATGTCTGCGAGCCATTCGTCATCGAGCAACTGACCCGCCAGGGCACGCTGCACAACCTTTACGGCCCGACCGAAGCGACGGTGCTGATCACTGCGCGTCAGCTCAAACCCGGCGACAGCAACCGCAGCCTCGGCGCGCCGATCGCTAACAGTCAGGTGCTGATTCTCGATGACGATCTGCAACCGGTGCCGCAGAACACCGTCGGCGAATTGTTCATCGTCGGCCCCGGCGTTTGTCTCGGTTATCTGAACAATCCACAGCAGACCGCCGAGCGCTATCTGAGCCTGAATCTGCCGGACGGCCAAACGTTGCGCGCCTACCGCAGCGGCGACATGGCCAAGTGGGGCGAGCAAGGTATCGAGCTGTGCGGACGACGCGACAATCAGGTGAAGATTCGCGGCTTCCGGGTCGAGCCGGAAGAGATCGAACGCTGCCTGCGCGAGAGCCAGTTGTACCGGCAAATCGCAGTGGTGATCGACCCTCAGCGGCGCATTCTGGCGTTCCTCGCCCAGCCGCAATCGGACACCGCGCGCGAAGCGCTGAAGGCCCACGCCCGGCAGTTTCTGCCGGATTACATGCAACCCGTGGCATGGACTGAACTGTCGAGCATGCCGTTCGCCAGCAACGGCAAGGTCGACCGTAAGGCGCTGCGGGAACTGCCAGTGAGCGTGCAGGACAACGGGCCGAAATGTCTGCCGGCGAATGCCGATGAAGCACTTTTGCTGGAGATCTGGGCGGAATTGCTGGAGTTGCCGAACAGCGATATTTCCACCGACGAAAGCTTCTTCAATCTCGGCGGTCACTCGATTCTGCTGTCGCGCATGTTGCTGCGTTTGCGTGAGGAGTTCGGCCGCAGCATCTCGATCAATCGCTTCATCGAACTGCCGACCATCATCAAACTCGCCACGCTGGTGCGCGGCACCGATGACAGCGCCGTGCTCAGCGCCCAGGCCATGGCCGACGCCGAGCGCGCGCTGCAAATCGAACCGCTGCCGATCAGCCGCATGGGCGATGTGCACAAGGTCATCGTCACCGGCGCCAACAGTTTTGTCGGCGTGCACATCGTTGAGGCGCTGCTCGGTTGGGGTGCCAGCGAAGTGGCGTGTCTGGTGCGCGACGGCGGCGGGAAAACGGCAGCGCAACGCTTTGCCGAGTCTCTGCGGGAAAACCGTCTGGAGCATCTGGATCTGAGTCGTGTGCGGGTTTACGCGGCGGATATAACGCGTCCGCAGTTGGGCCTGGATGACGACGATTATCAGCGCCTCGATCGTGAGTTCGGCGCACTGGTGCACAACGCTGCCAACGTTAACCACGTACTCGATTACGAGTCGCTGGCGGCAGACAACGTCGAGCCGATTTTTGCGCTGCTGCGCTTGTGCGAAGGGCAGAGCAAAAAGGTTTTCAATTTCGTCTCGACACTGTCGGCCTCAAGCACGGTCGACGACGCGGGACGGGTGCTGGAACTGCCCGCCGCGCCGACGCCACCGATCTACATCCGCAACGGTTACAACCTGTCGAAATGGGTCGGCGAGCGCATCCTCGAACGAGCGCGGGAGCGCGGCGTCCGGGTCAATCTGTATCGCCCCGGCAATATCAGTTTCAACAGCTTGAGCGGCGTTTGTCAGCCGCACAAAAACCGTTTGATGCTGATGCTCAAAGGCTCGATTCAGCTCGGCCAGGTACCGGCCTTCGCGCTGAATTTTGACCTGATGCCGGTGGACTTTCTCGCCCGCTTCATCGCCTTCCACGCCAGCCGTTATTCACCCGAGCGTGCGGTGTTCAATCTGCATAACCCCGAGCCTTTGAGCTGGGACGCCTACGTCGCTTCGTTCCGCGAAACCGGCAGCGAGTTCGCGCTGGTCAGTGTCGCCGACTGGCAGCAGCAACTGAACCGCGTCGACGCCGATAACGCGCTATTCGGTGTGCTCGGTTTCTACCTCAACGGCTTTGAAGAAGACATCGGCGACATCTCCCTGATCGGCCACGCCAACGCTGAAGCCGGCGTCCAGCAGATGGGCGCGCATTACCCGCAGAAATCCCCTGCGCTGCTGCGTCGTGGCTGCGACTACCTGAAAGAAATCAACTTCATCTGATCCAACAAAAGGAGCAACACCATGAGCACTCTGCAACCCGATACCCTGATCAAAAACCCCCATGGCTGCCACGTAGTGTCTTCGGTAGAAGTGCCGGCAGACGCGACGCAGGTCTGGGCGGTGGTCGGCGATTTCGGCGGATTCGACCGTTTCATTCCGGCGCTGTCGCACATCGAAATGACCGGCGACGGCGTGTCTTCGCTGCGCAAGAAATTTTTCAAGGACGGCAACGTGGTGGTCGAGCAACTCAACTCCCGCGATGAGCACGCGCGGAGCATGACCTGGACGACGATTTACAACACGTTGGGGGTGGCGAATCTGTGGGCGGCGATGAATGTCGAATCGCTGGGCGAAGGTAAGTCCCGGGCGACGTGGACGATCATTGCCGAGCCGGCTTCGGGCGGTGAGGAAGCGTTGCCGGGGTTCAAGGAGTTTGTGCAGGGGTTTGCGGATGATGCGATGGGGAATGTGTTGAAGCTGTTTGTTTAAGGCTTCGGCTTTGCGGTGAATGCACCACCGCTTTCGCGAGCAGGCTCGCTCCCACAGGGTATTGGGTGTTCACACATGTTGTGTTCAACCAAAAATCCTGTGGGAGCGAGCCTGCTCGCGAAGAACGATAACGCGGTCTGCAATCTGAAAAATCAGATTTTGAAGCTGTCGACCAATTGCTTCAGGCGATTGGCCTGCTGCGACAACGCATCACAATCCTTCAACGTTTCATTGAGGTTGGCCACGCTCTGCTGGTTCAGCAGGTTGATCTGGTTAACGTCGACGTTGAGGGTTTCCACCACGGCGGTCTGCTCTTCGGTCGCCGCTGCCACCGACTGGTTCATCCCGTCGATTTCGCCGATACGCTGGGTCACGCTGACCAGACGCAAACCGGCCTGGTTGGCCACTTCCACGCTCTGTTCACTGGACGCCTGACTGGCGTTCATCGTAGTCACCGCTTCACGCGAACCGATCTGCAGCGAGGTGATCATTTTGTGGATCTCTTCGGCCGATTCCTGGGTGCGGTGCGCGAGGTTTCGCACCTCGTCCGCCACCACGGCAAAACCACGCCCGGCTTCACCGGCACGCGCCGCTTCGATCGCGGCGTTGAGCGCCAGCAGGTTGGTCTGTTGCGAAATGCCTTTGATCACATCGAGGATGTGGCCGATGTTGTCGGTGCTGGCGTTCAGGGTTTCGATCTGCGTGCACGACAGGCTGATCTTCTGCGACAGCTCAGTCATCGCCAGAATGGTTTGCTCGACCACCTGACGACCGTCATCGGCCTGCTCGCTCGCGCCACTGGCGTGTTGCGAAGCATCGGCGGCGTTGCGGGCGATTTCCTGAGTGGCGGCGCCCAACTCGTTGATCGCGGCAGCCACGCTGTTGGTGCGCGCGCTTTGTTCATCGGAGCCGACGATCGAAGCGTTGGACGATGCCATTACCCGTTGTGACAAGTCGTGCACATGACGGGTTGCCGAGGACACTTCGGAAATCGACGCATGAATCCGTTCAACGAACTGGTTGAACGCGCTGCCCAATTCACCGAACTCGTCTTTGCTCTCGACCACCAGACGACGGGTCAGGTCGCCTTCGCCCTGAGCAATGTCCTGCATCGCGCGGCCCATGGTGGTCAGCGGACGCATCAACACGTTGATCAACAGGCTCAGCAGCAGCGCAATCGCAGCCACAGCAACAAACATCGCGATCAGCGCCGAGGTGCGGAATTGGCTGAGGGCGGCGTAGGCTTTGTCGCGGTCGATCGACAGACCGATGTACCACTGCGCATTCGGCAGGTCGCTGACCGGGGTAAACGACAGAATACGTTCCTGGCCATTGAGCACGACGTTCTGGTTGCCCTTCTCGATGCGCACGCTGGTGTTCGGGTAGATGTCTTTCAGGTTTTTCATCACCTGATCTTTGTCCGGGCTGACGATCACCTGACCGTCGGCACTGACCAGAAACGCATGGCCGAGGCCACCGAAGTCCACCGAGTTGATGATCTTCACCAGGGTTTCCAGGCTCAGGTCACCACCGACCACGCCGAGCAGTTCGCCGTTCTTTTTCACCGGCATGGCGATGGTCACCACCAGCCCGCCAACGGCAGCCATGTACGGCGGCGTCAGCATGGTTTTGTCGGCAGCGACTGCTTGCTTGTACCAAGGGCGCTGACGCGGGTCGTAGCCGTCCGGCATCTTCGCGTCAGGGCGCTGGGTGAACACACCGTTGGCCTGACCGACGTAAGTGAACTGGAAGTTCGAGGTGAAGGCCGGCTGATCGACCAGGCCCGGGAAATCGGCGTCCTTGCCCTGATGCGCGACGTTTTGCGCAAGGTTTTCCAGCACCAGGATCCGCCCGCTCATCCAGTTCTGCACGCTGCTGGCGGTCAGATCACCGGCCTGCTGCACGGAGGACTGAAGGTTCTGGCGAATGGTGTTTCGCTGCAGGTAGTCGTTGTAGAGGGTGAACAGCGCGAACGCCAGGACCACGACGCCCGAGGCGGCCAACAGGATTTTATGGCTGAACTTGAGATTCATTTCATGGGACTTCTTATGCGAAAAGTGGGGATGCGTTCCGGATGCAACATTCCATGTACAGCGCAGGCAGCGTTCTTCTGGCCGCTCTACTTTGGTGCACGCATGTCTCACCAGTCTGTCGGCACATGTCGGAGAAATCTTAGGGTTGTGCGGGAAATGGATGGCATTTCTGGTGGATTCCCGCCGAACGGCGTGCCAGAGCGCTCGCGGTGAGGTTTTTCAGGAGCAATGTTCGAGCGGCAGTTGCAAATTCTGCAACCCTTACCGACAATGCGACTAATTATCATTTGTGACGTTCGCGTTCATGTCCTCACCTGAGTTCGCTGTACAGGCGCTTTACAGTAGTCATCACGGCTGGCTCAACGCATGGCTGCGCGCGCGGCTGGGCAATGCGGCGGATGCAGCGGATCTGGCTCAGGACACCTTCGTCCGCCTGCTGCAACGCACCGAACGTCTCGAACTCAATGCGCCTCGCGCCTTCCTGCGTTCCATCGCTCGCGGGTTGGTGATCGACCATTGGCGCCGTGAAGAAATCGAACGCGCCTATCTGGAAACCATCGCCCATTTGCCCGAAGCCGAAACACCGAGTGCCGAAGCCCGGACGCTGGTGATCGAACTGCTGGAGAGCATTGCGCGGATGCTTGAAGGACTGAAGCCGAAAGTGCGTCAGGCGTTTCTGCTGGCGCAGTGCGAAGGGTTGACCCACAAGCAGATCGCCGAACAGATGGGACTGTCGTTACGTTCGGTTGAACGTTATGTCGCCGATGCGCTGTATCACTGCTATGTGTTGCGGTACGAAAGCTGATGCCCTTGGATAACGCCGCACTCGGGCGCCGTGCAGAGCCACAGCAACAAGTGGTCAAACAAGCCATCCATTGGCTGCTGCGCTTGCGCAACAACCATGGCAACTCCCGTTTGAATCGCCAGTGCGAACAGTGGCGCGCCGAACACCATGAGCACGAACTGGCCTGGCAACGGGTGCAGTCGCTGCAAGCCGAGTTGAGCAATAACCTGCGTGCGGTGCCCGGTGCGCAAGTGGCATTCAACACCCTGGAAAACAGTGCGCAGGGTTTGGGTCGGCGACAGGCTTTGAAGCTATTGTCTGGCGCATTGCTGATGGGTTCTGCCGCCTGGCTGGCCAAGGACACTGCCGCGTGGCAGCAATGGAGCGCCGATTACGCCACCGCGACGGGTGAGCGACGCGGCTTCCAGTTGCCGGACGGTACCCGGATCGAGTTGAACACTGCCAGCGCGGTGGATCTGGATTACACGGCGCAACAGCGCCTGATCAAGCTGACTCGCGGTGAAATCATCGTCACGTGTGGTGGCTCCGACGAGGGCGCACCGTCTGATCGGCCGCTGCGGGTACAAAACCGTCACGGCACTTATGAGCCGGTCCATGCCCGATTCATCCTGCGTCAGGACAATGATTGCACACGGCTCAGCGTCACCCATGGCGAGGTTGCCATCCACGCCGGCGGCATTTCGGTAGACGCACTCGCCGGGCAGAGTTATCTGATCGACCACCACCAGGTACGCCAGGCCCCGACGCTGGATATGGATGCCGGCGCCTGGGTCGATGGCTTGATCGTCACGCGCAACATGCGTCTGGGTGACTTTATCGCCGAAGTCGCGCGTTATCGTCAGGGCTTTCTGAACTGTGCGTCGCAAGTGGCAGATCTGCGCTTGTCCGGCGTTTTCCGCCTGGAAGACACCGACAAACTGCTGGCGGTTCTGCCGCAGACGTTGCCGGTGCAATTGCGCTATCGCACTCGTTGGTGGGTGACGCTGGAGCGCGTTGCCTGAAATTATTTTGGCGGGTTTTCGCAGCAGGTTCGGCTTAGTCAGTAAGCACTTCAATTCAAGCGTTTGCGACTTCCTACGGAAACCTACAATGACTGTCCGCGCCACCTGTAAGAACTCTCTGCATTTCACTGCCGAATCGGGCCTGTTGCGCCACGCCGTTCGGGCAGCGCTTTTTTCCACGGTGCTGGGCGTTGGTGTGATGCCCGGTTTGAGCATGGCGGATAATCCAGCGGCCAGTGAAGTCAGCCATGGCTACAACATTACAGCGGGCCCGCTGGGTGAGGCGCTGAATCAATTTGCACGTCAGGCTGGCATCACGTTGTCGATGACCCCGCAGCAAACTCAGGGCCGGCAATCGCCGGGCGTACAGGGTGAATATTCGACCGATCAGGCGTTAAGCCATTTGCTCGGTGGCTCCGGTCTGGAAGCGGTCAGCCAGGATGGCAGCAGCTACGTCCTGCGTCCGCTCGCTGAAACCGAAGCGCTGGCCCTGCCGACCACCGACATCAAAGGCTTCGCCCTCGGCAACGCCTTGGGCAGCATGGACGGCTACAACGCCACCCACAGCCAGATCGCCACAAAGACCAGTACCGCGTTGCTGGAAACTTCGCAGAGCGTGTCCGTGGTCACTCGCGAGCAAATGGACGATCAAGGTTCGCAGACTGTCTCACAAACAATGCGCTACACCCCCGGCGTGTTGACCAACCCCTACGGCGCTACTCACCGTTACGACTATGTGGCCATGCGCGGCTTCAACGACGGCTCGGTGGACAATATTTACCTCGACGGCCTCAAGTCGATGGGCGACAGCGGCACTTACAGCACCATGCAGGTCGATCCGTATTTCCTTGAGCGCGTGGACATTCTCAAGGGCCCGTCGTCGGTGCTGTACGGCCGCAGTTCGCCAGGCGGACTGGTGGCGCTGACCAGCAAAAAACCACTGTACGAGGCTTACCATCAGGTGCAGGCCACGGTCGGCACGCAGGGTCAGCGCGGGTTTGGTTTTGACTTCAGCGGCCCGGTCGATGACGACAAGCGTATTGCCTATCGTCTGATCGGGTTGACGGATCAGTCCGACACGCAATTCGACCACAACAAGGAAAAGCGCTTCGCCCTCGCACCCACCCTGAGCATCGATTTCAGTGAAGACACTTCGCTGACACTGCAGGCTTACCTGCAACACGATCCGGATGGCGGCTACCACGGCGGTGTGCCGGCCGCCGGCACGATTCATCAGCGTAACGGCAACCGTATCTCGCCACACTTCTTCGAAGGGGAGCCGGGCGTCGATGGCTATTCCCGTGATCAGCAATCATTCGGTTATCAATTCGAACATCGCTTCAACGACGTCTTCACCGCTCGCCAGAATTTCCGTTACCTGGATTCCAAAGTGAACATGGATCAGGTCTACGCCTATGGCTGGACCTCGCCGACCAGCAACGAGCTGAACCGCTACTACACCGGTGGTGACGAGCGTCTGCATGCGTTCATCGTCGACAACATGCTCCAGGCGGAATTTTTCACCGGCGCGACCAAACACACCGTGCTGATGGGCGCGGACTACCAGCGACGCAAAACCGTGGTCGACTGGACCAGTGGCGGTCTTGCACCGATCGATGCGTTCAACCCGGTGTACGGCAACTCGGCCATCGATATGTACGGGGAGACCAGTTACCTGCGGCGTCTGGAGCAGACCGGGGTTTACCTGCAAGACTTGATCGAGATGGATAAATGGCGCTTCTCGCTGGGCCTGCGCCAGGACTGGGTCGAGACGTCGGACGAAAACCGTATCGCTGAAGCCGGGCGTCCGGTTGGCACAGAGATCAATGATCGCCGCACCAAGCTCACTGGCCGTGCGGGTGCGCTGTACCTGTTCGATAACGGACTCGCGCCGTATATCAGCTACTCCGAATCGTTTAACCCTAACTCCTACGCCGACAGCGCCGGTAACCCACTGGCCCCTACCGACGGCACACAATGGGAGGTCGGTTTGAAGTATCAGCCGCCGGGTACTGACAACCTGTTCACCGCGTCGCTGTTCCGTATTGATCAAGAGAACCTGGCAACCAAACTGCCGCAGGAAAACTTCTATCGCGGGGTAGGCGCCGTGCGCTCTCAGGGTCTGGAACTGGAAGCGCACATGCAATTGACCGACAACCTCAAAGTCCTCGGCAGCTACACCTTCACCGACATTGAATACTCGAAGTCGATGGTCAGTACGTTGAGCACGCCGACCGATGTGATCGAGAACAAGGGCAACTCACCAACGCAGGCGCCGCGGCATATGGCGTCGTTGTGGGCGGACTACAAGTTCGACAGTGCGGCACTCGATGGCCTGCGTCTGGGCGGCGGCGTGCGGTATGTCGGCTATAGCTGGGCGGATGCGGAAAACACTTTGAAGGTGCCTTCCTACACGTTGTTTGATGCCTCGATTGGCTACGACTTGGGCAAGGTCGGTTTAAAGGGCGTTGATGTGCGTCTGAATGCGAACAACCTGACCAATGAGTCCTACGTCGCCTCCTGCGCCAGTCTGAACTTCTGCTACATGGGCGAAGAGCGCAACGTCGCGGCAACGGTCAGCTACCAGTTTTAAGCCTTTGTCCGGTGCATAAAAAAGCCAGCCCCTGATGTTTCAGGGGCTGGCTTTGTCGTTTCTGTGGAGAAATTGCAATGCGTGCGTTTTTGGTGTTGTTGCATCGTTATATCGGCTTGGCCACCGCGGTTTTTTTGCTGCTTGCCGGGGTCACGGGAAGCATCCTGGCGTTCAATCATGAGCTGGATGAATGGTTGAATCCGCAGTTTTATGCGGCGTCTGCAGTGGGTGAGCGATTGCCGCCCGGTGATTTGGTTGATGCCGTGCAGAGTACCCATCCAAAGTTGCAGGTCTGGTACATGGAGTACCCGAATGAGACGGGCCACACCGCGTTGCTTGCGATGGTCCCGCGTAACGATCCGGGAACCGGCCAGCCATTCGCTGAGCGTAATCAGGTGTTCTATCTGGATCCGGTGAATGCTGAGCAAAAGGGCCAGAGGTATTGGGGCGAGTGCTGTTTTCAACGGGAGAATTTTGTCCCGTTCATTCTTGAGTTCCACTACAACCTGACGTTGCCGGGTAATTGGGGATTGTTGTTGATGGGCCTGGTTGCCATTGCCTGGGTGATCGATTGCTTCGTTGCGCTGTGGCTGACATTGCCGCGAGGAAAGCCATTCTGGAAGAAGTGGTCGACCGCCTGGAAGGTGAAGGGTGGGCATGCCTATCGGCTCAACTTCGATCTACATCGCGCCGGGGGGTTGTGGCTGTGGTTGTTGCTCCTGCCGATCGCTGTCAGCAGCGTCGCCATGAACTTGCCGAGCCAGGTATTCAAGCCTGCGGTTTCGTTGTTTTCACCGATTGAGCCGAGCGTCTATGAGGCTCGAGGGCGAATGCCTCCTTCACAGCTGGGAATGACGCAATTGAGTTATCAACAGGCGTACGAGAGGGCGTTACAGGAGGGGAAAAGGTTAGGACTGACAGCGGCGATCGGGGAGTTGTATTACAGCTTTGAGTACAACTTCTACGGCGCAGGGTTTGGGCAGCATGACACCGAAGCGCATGGCAAATCCTGGTTGTTCTTTCATGGTACGGATGGGCGATTGTTAGGGCAGGAAATTGCAGGGCAGGGAACGTTGGGAGAACAGTTTTATCGGTTGCAGTTGCCGATACATGGTGGACGGATCATTGGTGTTACCGGACAAGTGATGATCGCGATGTTAGGTATTCTGATAGCGGGCTTGTCGGGGACTGGCGTCTACATCTGGTGGCGCAAATGGCAGGCTCGACGTATCAATAAGGCACGCAAAGCCGTTTGATCATTGGTTTTTGTAGGCCCTGAAATGACAAAACCCCTGTCTGCGTTAGCAGACAGGGGTTTCGGAATTCAATCTTGACGATGACCTACTCTCACATGGGGAAACCCCACACTACCATCGGCGATGCATCGTTTCACTGCTGAGTTCGGGATGGGATCAGGTGGTTCCAACGCTCTATGGTCGTCAAGAAATTCTGTATCTGGCCCGTCAACACGGTAACAAGCCAGAAAAAACGGTTACTTCTACTAAAACAAAACCCCAACCGCTGCAAT